>JBFYOD010000017.1:0-4893 GCA_041303965.1 Candidatus Aminicenantota bacterium | reverse complement strand
GGACGGGCCAGGCTGTCGAGAAGGCCGCCGCCCGCCGGACCGGCGGCGCCGTCATCACGGCAACTTCCGGCCAAGAACAGGGAAGCCAGGATCATCGTCGTCAGAAGATTTCTTTTGTTGGCGTTCACGTGTGTCTCCTATCCTCAGGTATCCAGGGATCGGAAGAGGGCGAAGAGGGCGTCGGCCGGGAGATCTTCGGCGCGGACATTGCGGGCGATGCCGATGGCGGCGTAGGCCGCCGCGAGGGCGGCCGGCGTCGAACGGGGAGCCAAATTATTCCAGAGCATTTTGCGCCGTTCGGCGAAGGCGGCCCTGAGAAACGCGCGGAAGGGCTCTTCGGCCGCGCCGGGATGGAGCGGGACGAGCCTGCGGTGGAGTGTCAGCAATGCCGATTGGACCTTGGGCGGGGGAGAGAAAGAACCCGGCGCCACTTTAAGGGCAATGCGTGCCTCGAACTCGTTCTGAAGAAGAATGCCGAGGGGAGCGTAGCTCTTCGAACCCGGCCCGGCCGTGACCCGTTCGGCCACCTCTTTCTGGAGAAGGAAAACGCAGTCTGAGAAGACCTCGCGGTCATCGAGGACGCGGAAAAGGAGCGGCGAGGAGATCGAGTAGGGGATGTTGCCTACCAGGCGGAGCGCGGGAATGCCGGCCTGGCGAAGGATCGCGCGGAAATCGAGAGAGAGGATGTCGGCGTGGATGACCTTGACGTTCTCGGGCACCATCTCCCGGAGCCCGGCGGCGAGCCGTAAGTCCTTTTCGACGGCGATGACGCGGCCGGCCTTGCCCGTCAGCCAGGCCGTCAAGGCTCCGCGTCCCGAGCCGACTTCAATGATAACGTCTTCGGCCTTGGGATTTATGATGCCGGCGATCTTGCGCAGAACGGCCGGGCTGGCCAGGAAGTGCTGCCCGAGGGCATGACGCCGTGATTTCTTCATGGGCATGGAGCTCATCATAACGTTTTTTGGCCCGAAAGGGTATAATTTCCCCTTGATCTCGCCTGAGGATCAGGAACGATGCGTTTGAAAAAAATCCTTCTTTTCATGCTGGGAGTCGCTGGGGTCGTGGCGGCCTTCTTGGCCCTGAAAAAACGGCATACTTAGCCGAAACCGGCGGAAAACGGCGCCGGCTGCCGCCCGCCCCTGAGGAAAGCCCCGGTCCCGGGGTTTGACATAGGAGGGATATTCCCGTACAATTTCGGGGCACCCGAGCCATGGCCGAAAAAAAAATCCTCATTGTCGAATACGATGCGGCGAGCCGCGAAAATCTATCCAACTTATTGAAATCACACAAATTTCATGTCATTCAGGCCTCCGATGGCCAGGCCGGTTACGACAAGTTCGGCGCGGAGAAGCCCGACCTCGTCGTCCTCGAGGCCATCCTGCCCAAAATGCACGGTTTCGACCTGACCAAGAGGATCACCCAGGAGTCCGAGGGCCGGGTCCCCGTGGTCATGATCACGGGCGTTTACAAGGGGCCCCAGTTCCGGCGGGAGGCGCTCGGCCCGCTCGGCGCTGCGGAGTTCTTCGAGAAGCCGCTCGACCTCGAGGCCTTCGTCGGCGCCATCAAACGGCTCCTCCATGACGAGGACGACCTCGACGAGGGGCTCCCGGACTCCAACTCGGTCATCGAGGCCCTGAGCCGCCGCGGCCGGGGACAACCCTCTCCGCGGGGGGAGGAAAAATCGGCGCACAAAGGAAAACGCCCATGACAAGCCTCTGGACGCGTTGTAACAGCTGCCAGCGGATCCTCTACAAGCAGGACATCCTGGACAACCTCGCCGTCTGCCCCTCCTGCGCGTTCCATTTCCGCATCTCGGCCGAGGAACGGCTGCGCATGCTGTTTGACGACGGCGCCTACGAGGTCCTGGACGACAACCTCCATGCCGTCGACGCCCTGAATTTCGTCGACACGAAGCGCTACGCCGACCGGATCGCCGAGAACGAGAAGCGGACGGGCCTGTCCGAGGCCATCATCACGGCCCGGGGGACGATCGGCGGCGTTCCCGCTTACATTCTGGCCATAGAATTCGGGTTCCTCGGCGGCAGCGTGGCCTCGGTCGTTGGCGAGAAGATAGCTCGGGCCTGCGAACGGGCCCTCGAAGATGGCCTGCCGGTGATCATCGTTTCCTGCTCCGGCGGCATGCGCATGCAGGAAGGCATGCTCTCGCTCATGCAGATGGCCAAGTCGAGCGCGGCCATCGCCCGCCTCGGGGAAGCCAAGATCCCCTTCATCTCCGTCCTGGCCGACCCGACGACGGGCGGCACGACGGCCAGCTTCGCCATGCTCGGCGACATCAACATCGCCGAGCCGCAGGCCCTCATCGGCTTTGCCGGTCCCCGCGTCATCGAGCAGACGATCAAGGAGAAGCTGCCCAAGGGCTTCCAGCGGTCCGAGTTCCTGCTCGATCACGGCATGCTCGACGACATCGTCGAGCGGAAGAACCTGAAGCCCTATCTCGTCAAGGCCCTCCGCCTCTTCCTCAACCGGCCTCAATGACCTCCTCCGGGTGCCGGGACTACCTCGGCCACCTCGAACACTTCGGCATCAAGCTCGGGCTCGAGAACATCGCGACGCTCTGCGCGGCGCTCGGGGATCCCCAGAACCGTTTTCCGTCCATCCACGTGGCGGGGACGAACGGTAAGGGCTCGGTCTCGGCCATGCTCGCCGGGATCATGAAGGGGCACGGGTTCAGGACAGGGCTCTACACGTCTCCCCATCTCGCGCGCGTCGAAGAACGGATACGCATCGACGGCGCCGCCGTCCCGCCGCGGCGGTTCCGCGAGCTGCTGACGGGGCTGAAAGCGGTAATCGACGGCTTGATGGCCGGGGGGCGGCTGGCCTACCATCCGACTTATTTCGAGGTCCTGACGGCCCTCGCCTTCCTCCGGTTCGCCGAACGGAAGGTCGACATCGCCGTCCTCGAAGTGGGGATGGGCGGCCGGTTCGATGCGACCAACGTCGTCCGCCCCCTCGTCTCGGTCATCACGACGATCGCCAAAGACCACGAGAAGCACCTCGGCTCAACGCTCCGGAGCATCGCCTTCGAGAAAGCCGGCATCATCAAATCGGGGGTCCCGGTCGTCTGCGGCGTGCGGCGCGGCGACGCTCTCAGAGAGATCCGTCGGATCGCCCGCGAGCGCGGGGCGCCCGTCGTCGAGGTCTTTAGCCAAGGGCGGACGCTTGAGGCCCGCCCTTCCGCCGGGGGCTTCCGGTTCGTCTACGTTGGCGAGCGCGGCCGGTACGCGTTTACGCCCGCCCTGGCCGGCCGGCATCAGGGGAATAATGCCGCCGCGGCCATCGCTACGGCAGAAGTTCTGGCCCGAACTTGGAAGCCACTCGTCAAAGGCAAGATCATCAGGGCCGTCCGCGAGACCAGCTGGGAAGGCCGGCTCGAGACGGTCGCCAGACGCCCGCTCGTCCTTCTCGACGGGGCCCACAACGTCGAGGGGGCCGAGGCCCTCGCCGCCCACATCCAAGAGACGATCGGCCGCCCGGTCATCCTCGTCTTCGCGGCCATGCAGGACAAGGACATCCGCTCCATGGCCCGCCTTCTCTTTCCCCTCTGCGAGACGGTCGTCCTGACCCGCGTCCCCTATAAGCGGTCGGCTACGCCGGAAGAGCTCGCCATAGCCGCCCCGCCGTTCGAGGGCCGCGTCATTTTGGAGCCCGATACGCGCAAGGCCGTCCGCCTGGCCCTGGCCGAGTCGCGCCGCCGCACCCCCGTCGTCATCGCCGGCTCGCTCTTCCTCATCGGCGAGGTCAAGCGCCTTCGGCTCTTTGCCTAACAGGGGGCCGAGGGGATCATCAGAGAGAGCATAAGCGGTGATTTAGTCGGGCGGCGTGACGGACGAGGGCAGTTTCAGGGGAAACCGCCAAAACGTGTTTGAGCGAGGCGTAGCGTACGCCGAGCGAGTTGTTTTGGTGCCGAGTCCGGCGCGCTGACCGGCGTGTAAAATCACCGCAGCGAACGATGATGATTCCCGAGGCCCCTCCGCGATTGAAATTTCGCTACGGAAGTGTTACAGTTTCCTTCCGTTTCCCCCAGGGAAAGACGCCTGATGCTGTCAATCAACGGAACGGCCATCGTTATCTTCCTCATCGTCTGGGTCCTCGTCCTCGTCCTGACCCGCATCTTCTTCAAGCCCGTCCTGCGCATCCTCGACGAGCGCTCGGGGCGGATCGCCCGTGACCGGGCGGCGGCATCGGAAGCCCTCGAGGCTTACGAGAAGGACCTGCGCCGGGTCGAGGAAAGCCTGAAAGAGGCCCGGGCGGCCGGAGATGCCATCCAAAGCACGGCGGAAACCGAGGCCCTCAAGGAAAAGAGCCGGCTCGTCCGCGAGGTCCAGGCGGAAGGCCGGGCCGAGGTCGAGAAGGCCAAACAGGAGCTCCTCCGCGAGATGGAGGCTCTTAAAAAAGAGCTCGACGCCCGGACAGCGGAGATCGCCGAGACAATCGAAAAGAGGATACTCGACCGGTGAAAGCGCGCCGGCCCTGTCTTCTTGTCCTCTTCGCCGTGCCGTTCCTCATGTTCATGAGCGCGGAGGAGGGTGCCCGCGTTTCGGCGACCATGGACTTCCTCGGCAAGCTGGTCAATTTTCTGATCCTGTTCGGGGGCCTGGCCTTCGTCATGCGCAAGCCGCTCAAGGCCATGCTGGCCAAGAGGACCGCCGACATCGGCGACTCCATCCGCGACGCCGAAGGGGCCAGGGCCGCGGCCGAAACGAAGTCCGAAGGATCGAAGGCCCGGCTGGCGGGTCTCTCCGAGGAGATCGGGCGGCTCAAGGCCGCCGCCGAAGAGGAAGGCCGGCGCGAGACAGGGCGCATCTCCCGGGCCGCCGCGGAGGAAGCCGAGCGGCTCAAGAAGCTCGCCCGCCAGGAGGTCGAGGAGCAGGT
>JBFYOD010000016.1:0-11023 GCA_041303965.1 Candidatus Aminicenantota bacterium | reverse complement strand
CCGGTCTATTGGTACGTCGACACGCGAAACGGCGGCGCCTACGGCTTCAACACCGAGACGGGCCCCGGCCCCCAGGTCCCGCCCATCGAGAGTCTCAAGAAAATGCTCCCCGAGGACAAGCTTTGGCCTATCAACGACCTCTGGAATTTCCATTGCTGCCGGGGCAAGTTCAAGACGCTCGACCGCTATAATGAGGCCATGGACCGCCGCCTGGGCCCGGCCAAGAGCCTCGAGGACTACGTGGCCAAAGCCCAGTTCCTCAACTACGAGGCCATGCGGGCCATGTTCGAGGCTTTCGTCGCCAACAAGCACAAGGCGACGGGCGTCATCCAGTGGATGGTCAACTCCGCCTGGCCGAAACTCTGGTGGCAGCTCTATGATTATTACCTCCAGCCGAACGGCGCCTTCTACGGCGCCCGCAAGGCCGGCGAGCCCGTCCACATCCTCTACAACTACGGGACGCAGGACATCGTCGCCGCCAACAGCACCTCCACCCCCTCGCCGAAGCTCAAGGCCACGATCCGGGTCCTCGACTTCGATCTCAAGGAGATCATCGCCAAGACGGCCGACTTCGGGCTTCTCGCCGATGAAGTCAGGACGATCGACGTCCTTCGCCTGCCCGCCGGCCTGACCACGACCTACTTCCTCGATTTGCGGATCTTCAAGGAGAAAGGACAGCTCGTCGACGCGAACTTCTACTGCCTCTCGGCCAAGCCCGAAACGCTCGACGAGGAGAACTCGACCTGGTATGTGACGCCGATCAAGGACTTCGCCGACCTCACCGCCCTCAACGGCTTGAAGCCGGTGACCCTCAAGGTCAAGAACAATTTCTCCAAGGACGGCTCGTCGACCAAGGTCACCGTGGAGCTCGAGAACCCCTCTCCCGACCTGGCCCTCATGGTCGAGATCCGCGTCGTCCGCGACTCCACGGGCGAGACGGTCCTGCCCATCTTCCTCGACGACAACTACGTCACGCTCCTGCCGAAGGAGACGCGCAAGATCTCCGGCCTGTTCGCGACCGACGACCTCGCCGGCGAACTGCCCATCGTCAAGGTCAGGGGCTGGAACGTCAAGGAAGCGGAAAAGTAGGGCCCGGGGCGCCGGCCGTCCCTCAGCGGGCGCCGAAGGATCTCCCGACGACGTCGAGGAGCTCCGGCTTGCCCGAGCGGAAATCCTGGCTCAGCTCCCAGATGATGACGCCCGCCGCCTGGTTGTCCTTGACATACTGGCATTTGAGCGAGATCGAACGCATGTCGTCGAAGGAGATGATCTTCGTTCCGTCCGGGCGGCGCATGACGGGAACATGGGCTTTTTCGTCCCAGCCGAGGGCCCATTCCGCCGTGGGGAGTGCCATGATCTCGCCGTACGATAGATGTTCGCTCTTCGTGAACGGCTGTCCCAAGGCGCCGCAATCGAAGGAACTCCCGAAAAACGGAAGCCCGACCAGGAGCTTTCCGGGCGGGACCCGACGCCCCCGGAGGTAGGCGACGGACTCGTCGACCGACCCACACACATCCCCCGCCCCGGCATAGAGCGGCGAATTGTGGCCTGAGTGGTTGGACCAGGCGCCGTGATAATCGTAGGCCATGAGCCCGATGAGATCGAGATCGTCGGCGAGCCGTTCGAAGTCGATCCACCGTCCCCAGTAGTTGTTGGTGGGTACGGCCATGGTCAGAAGCAAGGGCGGCGTCCGGGCCTTGAGGGCCGCTCCGAGCGATTCGATGAACAGGACGAAGTTCGCCTTTTCCTCGGCGCTCGATACGAATTCCCAGTCGACGTCGACGCCGTCATACCCGTTCGTCCCGCAGAAACTGACGACCTGACCGATGAAGCGGGCCCTATGCTCGGCGGTCGAACTCATACCCGGAAAGCCCGAGCAGTTGTCCCAGCCGCCCAAGCTGAGGATCATCTTGACGCCACTTGCGTGGGCGGCGGCATTGAGTTCGGGATAGAGAAAACGCGGCGGGACGACAAGGTTCCCCTTCGCGTCGGGCCAGACGAAGGCATGGGCGATATGGGTCAAGTATCCATAGGCGACCTTCGTGTGGTCAAAGCCGGCCCGCGTCCACGAAGCGTAGTAGCCCATGACGACCTTGTTCGGTGCCGCCGGGACAGACGGAACAGGGGAAACCCGGCAGCCGGCCACGGCCAGGAAAGCCAACGCGGCGGTCATGCTCGCGGCGAGAGTTTTGCGTCGCGCCGCAGGAAGCGCCGGATCCCGGGGGAAGGCCATGAGGGGCCATTTTACCCGATCCGGCGGTTTTATCAATCCCCCGACGGCCGGCCAAGCAACGTGTCAGGCGATTTCCGGGAGACAGAAGGAGATCGTGCGCTTGTCGCCGCAGGCGCCGCAGCGGACCGAGGCCTCGAGCTTCTCGCACTTGAGCCCCTTTTCCGTCCGGATGTCCGTTTCCCATTTCCCTCCGCAGGCACCGCAAGCGGCAGGAAGGGCGAGCGAGACCCTGGCCCGCTTGGAACGCCCGGCCGGACGCCGGACATCGACGGTCTGGATCCGGAATTCCATGCCATGCGAGTCCTTGAGCTCGTCGAGGAAAGCCCGGTAGAACCGTAGGGTGTCGGCCGACTTCTTGGCGGCAAGCCGTCTGGCCGCGGCCGTGCGCATGTTCGCCGGTAGGACGGCCGCGTAGGTCAGCTCCTTGCCCAAATAATCCATTACGGCGGACTCGAGGTTCCGCCCGCGGAGCGTGGACTTGACGAAGAAATTCGCCACGCCGAGGTAGCCGAACTTGGACAGGAAATCGGCGTCGTGGACGATGTCGGCGAGGCGGTTGCGGCGAGCGCCGGGATTGTAGAGCGAGCGGAGGGCCCGGACGACATTGCCAACAGCGGCCATTTTCAGTCCCGCCTCTTCGAGGAGCTCCCGAGCCAGGCGGGCCGCCTCTTCCTCTTCCGGCTTGTCGTCGGCATGGTAGCGCCCGCCGGCGAACTTACCCGAGTCATGGAAAAGCGCGGTCAGGGCGGCCAAGTCCGCGCTCTCCTTCTCCGCCGTAGCCAGGCGGAACGACTGCGCGGCGACGAGGACGGAGTGCTCCCAGAGGAAGCCGCCGCGGCCTTCCTTCTTTCCCGAGAACTTCTTCTCGGCGTCCTCGATCGTCCGGCCGATGCGCTCGACCAGCCCGGGAGAAAGCGTGGTCAGGGAGCGATAGAATTCCTGCTGTTTGAGAAGCATGGGGGTTTTGTGCCCGCTCATTATCCCGTCCGGACCAACAGAAGTCAAGATTGTCCATCAGGAATAATCCATACGGAATCCACCTCTGACTCGGAGTATTCCCACCGTCGGCCGCGGAGGGGCCTCGGGCATCGTCTCCGTTCGCTGCGGTGATTCTTTACGCCATCCCGGGACGGATTCGATGTGGAGCGGCAGGGAGCGGAGTCTGCGGAGCGACCGGTAGAAGTGCGGTGGAGCAACTTGGAACCGCACTTCTAGGAGATATCTTAAGCAACTCCGATGATATAATTCTCTCTTCAGATATTTACCAGAATTGTAGCTCCGGGTACTCCGCTACAATTCTGCTGGTCGCTACGAAGACTTCGCTCCCGGCCGCTCCCTTCGACGATGCCACTCACCCCCTATCCCGCAGCCTCCTCGGAATTCGCCCATACACAACGGGAATTCCGATCGGCTAATCTCTAGATACAAGTTGAATTGGGCGGGGCGGACGCTCTATGATGGGCCCCGTGGAAAGAAAGATCCGGTGCGGCGGGAAACCGATGACGGCCATCGTCCTGGCCGGGGGACGCGGCCTGCGGATGAAGGCCGACAAGGCCGGGCTCCCCGTGGGCGACAGGACCCTCCTCGAGCACGTGCTCGGCCAACTCGAGCCGCACTTCTCCGAGATCCTCATCAGCGTCTCCCCGGGCCAGAAGATCCGTTCCGCGGCGGGGCGTGCGGTCGAAGACGCGACTCCCGGGCAAGGACCTCTGGGAGGGATCCTGGCCGGGCTCAAGGCGGCGGCGAACGACGCCAGCGCCGTCGTCGCCTGCGACATCCCGGACATCAACGTCCCGCTCCTCCGGTCGCTGGCGCGGGCGGCGGGCGGCGCCGAGATCGCCGTCCCCGTCGGATCGGCCGGACATTTCGAACCGCTTTTCGCCGTCTACAGGAGATCCGCCGTCCCGGCGATCGAAGAGCTCCTCCAGGCCGGGGAGCGAAGCATCCTGCCCCTCTTCGGCCGCTGTCGGACAACCGTCCTACGGCTCGAGGACTCGGCCTGGCTCCGGAACCTCAATACCCGGATGGATTACGAATCCTACATCCTGTCCCTCGCGGCCCGTCAGGAGGCACCGGCTTGCGCACGCATGTCCAAGAGCCAGGCCGGGGGAAAGTCGCGGTCGCGGGGGAAAAGGCCGGACGCTCAACGGCCGGGCCGGGCAAGGAGGCCGTAGAATAGGAAGCGGCCTACGAACAGGCCCGAGAGGACGAGCGCGAGAGCGACAGGCAAGAGCCCGTTCCCACGCTTCCCCCCAATGGCCTGCCCCTCCCCCGCGATCATGGCCCCTCTGATGAGAGCGAGGCCCATGAGCAAGAGCGCCAGCCTGGCCAAGTGAAGCGTTCGATGAGCTTTAGCCGGCGGGCGCAGCGACGGACCGGACCGATACCCGAATACCCCGTGCTCGGGAGCGGCTAGGAAAGAGAGGGCGGCTTCCGCCGCGGCGAAGACGAACGAAAGCAGGACAAAGGCGCCGGAACGGAACGACGGCTCCCCCCCCGAACCACGGAAGAGTACGGCGGCCAGCGGACCCAACGATAGGGATGTCAAGAAGAAAGAGAGTGGCGTGTAGGCCCGGTTCCACGGGGGAACGGTGGGCAGCATGTAGAGCTTGGACATGCTCATGATGAAAAGGACCCCGAGAAGCGCCGCGGTGATCATGGTCCCCCGCATGATGCCGGGCCCGGCCCGACCGCTCCAAGCCAGGAACAAGCCCAGGGAAACGAGGGCCATGAAGCCGAGTTCGGAAAAGATCTCGCGGCTGAGCCAGGAGCTCCCGATGTTCGTCAGGACCCGGCGGGCCCGGAACAAGTGGTGGATGTGGAACAGCGAGAGGAGGGCCGCCACCGCCAAGAGCCCGAGGACGACGGCCAGGACGGCAAGCCGCGTCTCGCGCGCCGCGGCACTCCCGCCCGCTCCCTCGGATAAAAAAAGGGGGAGGCCGGCGAAGAGGAAGATCCCCACAGCCGCCTGCCCGGCGACCGTGAAGGCGACGAGGGGCCATTCCCTGAGCATGGACCCCTAGACTTCCTCCCAGTTGGCCACCTCGGCCGCCCGTTCGGCGGCCCGGGCGGAATCCCGGTGCGGCTTGATGACGAGGGCCGGGTCGGTCTGGGAGGGGTCGGGAAGGGGAAAGACCTGCCGCGTGTCGCCGTACTTTTTCCGGAGCTCGGACAGGTCGCCGAAGTCGAGAGCCCGCTGAGGGCAGGAGGCGACGCAAGCCGGCGTTCCCCCGGCGTCGATGGCGTCGTAGCAAAAATCGCACTTGGAGACGGTGTTCGTCGTGGCGTTGAAGCGGATCGCGGTGTACGGGCAAGCCCACTCGCAGTAGCGGCAGCCAATGCAGCTTTCCGTGTCAACGAAGACGATGCCGTCCTCGCGTTTCGAGATCGCCTTGACCGGACACGAAAGGCCGCAAACGGGCTTTTCGCAGTGGTTGCAGGCCATGGAGATGTTGTAGGCGACGACGGAAGGGACCCAGGCCTCGCCCTTTTTCTCCCAGCCGCCGCCGGCCACCTCGAAGACGCGGCGCCAAAGGATCCCGGGCTCCAGGTTATTCCGGTCCTTGCAGGCCATCTGGCAGGCCTTGCAGCCGCTGCAGGCCGCGGCGTTGAAGAAAAAGCCGTACTGGGTGACCATGTCAGCCCGCCTCCGCCTTTTCCACCTGGACCATGATCGTGTGCTGGGCGTTCCCGAAAGCGAGCGCCGTCCAGCGCTCCGATGAGAGGACGTTGACCGAACCGCGACGGTCGACCCCGTTCTTGTCTGGCGTCCACCAGGCGCCCTGCGGCAGGGCGACGACGCCGGGCATGATCCGTTGGGTCAGCCGGCACGGGACGACGACGGCCCCCCGATCGTTATAGACCTTGACCAGGTCGCCGTTCTTGACTTTCCTCGGCCCGGCATCGAGCGGGTTGATGAACAGGCGCTGGGGAAAGGCCTCTTCGAGCCAATCGATGCCCTCGAGGGTCGAATGGACGCGGGAGAGATAATGATGTCCGATGGCCGAGAGCGGGAATCTTTTGGCCTCCGGGCCGAAGGCGCTCTCCCATTCCTGGATGTACTTCGGGACGGCGGGTATCTCGGCCGGGTTGTTCATGTCGTGGAGGCGTTTCGAGAATATCTCGATCTTCCCCGAAGGCGTCGACAGAGGGTGCTTCACGGGATCGCGCCGGAAATCGGTGAAGGCCACGGCCGGCCGCTCGACCGGCAGAGAATAAACGCCGGCGTTGGACGCCTCGAACTCGTCCAGGGTCGGCAGCCCGGGGAAACGCGACTGGCGGTAACGATCGAGCGACCAGGCGATCCAATCGCGCTCGGTCCGGCCCTCGGTGTAGACCTCCTCGAGCCCGAGCCGGGCCGCGATCTCGGCACAGATGCGGTAATCGCTTTTCGTCTCGAAGGGCGGCTCGATGATCTTGGGCATGAGGATGACCTCGTCGCCGTACTTCCAGCCATCCTCGAGGCCCCAGGTCTCGAACTGGGTGCAGACCGGGAGCAGGATGTCGGCGAAACGGGCCGTCGGCGTCAGGAAATTATCCTGGACGAGCAGGAACTCGACGCGCTTCTCGTCGGCCAGTATGCGGGCCGTCCGGTTGACGTTGCCGTGCTGGTTGATGAGGGCGTTGCAGGCGACGGCCCAGATGCACTTGATGTCCGTGTCGAGCGAGTTTGCGCCGCGGACACCGTCGGCCGCTCCCATTGTCTTGCCGCGGATGACCGCTTCGGTCCAGAGGAAGCTCGGGATCATGGCCTTGACCGGGTTCTCGCCCGTCGGGAAGACGAGCCAGAAAGGACCACCGTCCGGCGCCTGGAGGGCGATGCCGCTGGCCCAGCCGCCGGGGATGCCGACGTTCCCGGTGATGGCGGCGAGGACGCAGCCGGCCCGCACGGCCTGCTCGCCGTAGGCCCGCCGCTGCATCCCGTAGCCCTGGTAGAGGACGGCGGGCTTGGCCGTGGCGTACTCGCGGGCGATGCGGGCGATCGTCTCCCGCGGCACGCCGCAGATCGTTTCGGCCCACTCCGGCGTCTTGGCGACGCCGTCCCGGCCGCCGAGGATGTAATCCTTATATGTTTCGGCGCCGGCCGCGCCTTCGGGCATCTGGCTCTCGTCGAAGCCGAGGCAGTAGGTCCGGACGAAGTCCGCGTCATAGAGCTTTTCCTGGATCATGACGTAGGCCATGGCCGACATCATGGCCGCGTCGGTCCCCGGACGGATGGGGATCCACTCGTCGGCGAGCGAGACCGCGCTCAGGGTCATCCGCGGGTCGATGCAAACGATCCGGGCGCCTTTCTCGCGGGCCTTCTGGACGAAGTACGCGCTGTTCGTCCCATCGCGCATCTCGGCCGGGTTCCAGCTCCACATCAGGATGTACTTGGAGTTGAGCCAGTCCTGGCGCTGGTTCCCGGTGACGCTCGTGCCGTAGACATAGGGCGTGGCGGCGGAGATCGCGGCCCACGAGTAGCTGTTGTAGAAACCGAGCGAACCGCCGTAGAGGCTCATCAGCCGCTGGGCCGTCTGCCGGCCGTTGATCTGGTTGTAGCTGCCCGTGCCGTAGGGGACGTAGAAAGCCTGGTTGCCGTAGGCCGCCTTGATCCGCTTGAACTCCGAGGCGATCCGGTCCAGGGCTTCCTCCCAGCTGACACGGACGAATTTTCCCTCGCCCCTCTTCCCCGCTCTCTTCATGGGGTATTTCAGGCGGTCGGGGTGATACTGCCGTTTGCGATAAGCCCGGCCGCGGACGCAAGCCCGAAGCTGGGGATCGGCTACGGTGTCGCCGGGGCGGTCGTCGGTCTCGATCCTGACGATGACGCCGTCGCGGACAAAGACTTTAAGCAGGCAGCGGCCGCCGCAGTTGTGGGAAGGACAGCCGGTGCGGATCATCCGCTCTTCGGCGGCAGACTGCGCGGCTTCGACCAGGGCGTGACGCGGGTCGCGCCGGCGGAAACCGGCGCTGAGCCCTTTAGCGGCGGCGGCCGAAGAGCCGACAAGGGCGCTCCAGCGGAGGAAGCTCCGCCGGCTCATGGACGAGGTCTCGATCTTTTTCTTGAGGCCCGGAGCTTTCATGAACCGCTCACTTCGATGAAATGGGGACGCTTCCGGACTCCCACGGCTTGTTGCCGATCGACTCCTTAGCGAACAGGAACGTCCCCTTTTTTGCCAGAGATGCCCAGACCCCCCCCGCCAGAGCCTCGAGGAGGATGGCCTGGGCGGGGTTGACGATGGCAAGAAGATCCGTTCCCGGCAGGAGCAGGTCGAGGAACTTGAAGCCCGCGGCGACGACACCGGTCATGAAAACGGCAGCCGCGCTCCCGGACCGGGCCAGGGCCCGACCCATGACCAGCACGGCGAAGGGGAACATGACCAGGCCCGGAAGACCGGGGACCCGGGCCAGGTGGAGCAGGTGTCCGAGGGTCGCTTCTCCCAGTCCCCAGACCGACCCCCAGAAAAGGGCCGTGGCCAGCATCGAGAGCGCCGGGATCAGCCGACTTTGGTCGTCAGGAAGATCTGCAGGCTCATCTGCTTGATCTGGTCCTGGACCTCTTCGATCTCGTCCATGTGGGCGTCCTCCTCGTTGAGGATCGTCTGGAGGAGGTCCCGGGTCGCGTAGTCCTTGACGTTCCCGGCCAGGATGATGGCTTCGTTGTAGGCCTTGATGGCGTCGTCCTCGGCCTTGTGGTCGAAGGCGAACATCTTGGGCACGTCGCTGCCGATGAAGAGCGACTTGAGTTCGCTGACGATAGGCAGCCCTTCGAGGAAGAGGATGCGGCCGATGAGCTTCTCGGCGTGCTTCATCTCGTCGATGGCCCGCTTCTCGATGACCTTGTGGAGCTTCTCGTACCCCCAGCCATCGCACATCTCCGAATGGACCATATACTGGTTGATGGCCGTCAGCTCGTCGGCCAGAAGGGAATTGAGCGATTTGAGGAGTTTCGGATCGCCTTTCATGATGTCCTCCTTTTGTTGGGATTTTTAGATTAGTTATTGTTGGAAGAAATATTTTATTCCGATCGGCGGGTAAAGGCAAGCCCCTCCCTTCCCATTGCTGGCGGTCGAGGCTCCGGCGAGAATCGGGCCGGGCACGGCGCGTCTATCATTTTGTAGGGAGGAGTGGAGCGGCGTCGGGTTTTGGGCTAAAATACGCTCCTCTCGAAGGAGGACAAAATGAGACGTTCGATCATCCTGACGGGGATCCTCATCGCGGCGCTCGTCCTGGCCGGATGCGCGCCCGGCCGGAACGACCTCGAGAAAACGGCTGACGCCGAGGGCCGGACGGCCGGATTCTTTCTCGGCCTCTGGCACGGCTTCATCTCGCCCGTGACCTTCATTATTTCGATCTTCAGCCGCAACATCCGCTTCTACGAGGTCCATAACAGCGGCGCGTGGTACAACTTCGGCTTCGTCCTCGGGGCAGGCCTCTTCCTGAGCGGCGGTATCCTGGGAAGGAAAAAGAAGAGATCTTGATACCCGTCGTCGGCATCATCTTCGCCGCCGCCTTCGTCCGCTCGGCCCTGGGCTTCGGCGACGCGGTCGTCGCCATGCCCTTGTTGGCTATGGCCATCGGCCTCAAGACGGCGACGCCGCTCGTCGCTTTCATGGGGCCGACGATCTCGCTCCTCATCCTGATGAAAGGCTGGAGGGCAGGCGACATGAAGGCGGCCGCGAGGCTTATCGTCGCGTCATTGCTCGGCATCCCGCTCGGGATCTACGGACTGGCCCGACTGCCGGAGGAGCCGCTCAAGATCGTCCTCGGTGTTCTCATTCTGCTATATGGACTTTTCGGCCTGGCAAGGCCGTCGGTCCGGATAAGGGGCGAGAAAGCCTGGGTCCCCTGGATGGTCGGCTGGACGGCGGGTGTCCTCGGAGGCGCTTACAACACCAACGGGCCGCCGGTCGTGGCTTACGGGATGCTCCGGGGATGGCCGCCCGACCGGTTCCGGGCCACCCTGCAGGGATACTTCCTCCCGACGGGGTTGATGATCCTCGCCGGACACGGCCTCGCCGGGATGTGGACGGGCGAGGTCCTCAAGCTTTACCTTTATTCCCTGCCGGCCATCGTCGTCGGCGTCGTCCTCGGCGGTTTGATCAACAAAAAATTGACGCAGAGCGTTTTCGCTAAACTCGTCTACGTTTCCCTCGCCGCGATGGGCGCCGTCCTCCTCGTCAGGGCCCTCTTGTAAGGAGACGGAGGGGGTCAAACTTACCTTTTGAGTATTAATCAGCCCCAGTCAGATATTTCCTAGAAGTGCGGCTCCGAGTCGCTCCGCTGCACTTCTATCGGTCGCTCCGAAGACTCCGCTCCCAGCCGTAGGTTTGACCCCCTCTTTCTTCACTTCAGAACCACCGTCTCGGCGGGGCCATAATAAATGCCGTTGAACAGCAGCTTGAAGGTGCCGTGAGGCTGGCCGCGGAATGCGATCTCGGGCCCGTAAAGGAAGACCTTCCCCTTTCCTACCTCGGCTTCGACGACCTGGACGCTTCTGTGCAGGTACGATTCGCCCCAGGCCCAGCCGCTTCGCAGCAGCTTGCCGTCTTCGAACCAGGCTACGGGTTTTAGGCCCTTGAGGGCCGCGTCGGGCAGGAGCGTGAACGCCGGCGTGTTGTCGAAGAAGACGTCGACCGTTTCCGCCATGCCGTGGGCCAACGGATGGGTATTGTCCACCCGGGCCCTCAGTACCGAACCCGGGATGTAGAATTTTTCGGAGCGCAGGGGCGTATCCGTTCCGTCCGGGGCTTTCTCGACCAAGGCGTTGGCCAGCGGGAGCTTGAAGTGCTCGGCCAGGACGGCGGC
>JBFYOD010000015.1:0-4948 GCA_041303965.1 Candidatus Aminicenantota bacterium | reverse complement strand
CCCCCCGGCTGTGCTGGTCATCACCCGGCCCTGGAGGTCGGGGTTGACGGCCACTTGGGCCAGCCCGTCCGCGTCGCTGAGCACGACGACTTTCGTATTGGCCTTGAGGAAGGCCAGGTCGTCCTTGAACAGGATCCCTTCGGGCGCCTTGGTCGATTTCACGCAGCCCGCCGCCAGGGCGATCATCACTAAAGCCGCGCCGATGCCGTATTTCATGGGGCCTCCTTCGATCCAGTCGGATTTCATTATTATTCCCCAAATGATGGATCAGAGACAAGCGGTGAATAACACAAAGGCCCGCCGGCCTATCTCCGGAGGAGACAGAGCGACGGGCCCGTCAAGCCAAGAGGAACTACCCCATCGGGGACGGATCAAGAGGGACAGTCCTCGAGCAGTTTACCCTCATGCCCGGGAGGACGGTGGGCAGCCGCCTTTACAGTGCGACACTCGCGGGATCTGGAAACGCTTCATGGCGAGCTCCTTTCGTGGAATTCTCATTAAATACTACTATTATAGTAGGAAATTGTCAACTCATGAGGGACAGCCCCCATTCCGGAACAGCCCCCGGAATGGGGACAGTCCTCATTCTGGGGTTTCCCCAGAATGAGGGCAGTCCCGATGGCGGGCGGTTACTTCCCATGGCCCTCGACGAGCATGCCGGCGAACCAACGCCAGATCCTCCGGTTAAACTCGACGCTCGGCGGCGTCCCTTCGAGGATGGCCAGGAAGCTCGTCGGCGTATCGCCGGGCTTCTGCCTGTGACGGGGTTCGGCGTCGAAGAGCAGGGGATGCTCTGGGTGGAACTGGACGCCGAGGACGTTGGGATATTTTTTGTGCTCGACGGCCTCGACCACCTTGCCGTCGCGCGAGCTGGCCACGGCGACGAGCCCTTTGCCTATTTTCTCGACGGCCTGGTGATGCGAGCTGAGGATACGGGGATGGTCGGTCGGCTGGAAGCCCATCGCCTTGACGAAGAGGCTGCCGTTGCCGAGCTGGAGCGAGTGGAAGTTGTAGCCGATGAGCTTGTCCAGGGGGAACAGGAGCCGGTAGGGATTATTATGCCACTGTTCCGGCCCGAGGGCGATGACGTCCTCGACGGTCGCTTGGCCGTAGAGCTCCGACCAGATGTCCTGGAAGAGCGTCCCGCCGGTCCCCACGTTCAGGGTCTGGTGGCCCAAGCAGATGCCCAGGACCGGGAACCCCGGCCGCGCTTCAAGCAGAGGGACGAATTTTTCGTTCTGGAAGCCGCCGAGCAAATGGAAGACGGCTGAAACCTCGAACCAATGGCGGTAGGGGTCCGAGATCTCGGTCAGGAGGTTCGTCTTCTCCCCGAAAACGGACGCCGGGATGTCGGGCCCGCCGAAAAAGATGACGCCGGCGGCCTTTTTCAAGATCAGTTCGTATTCGGGCGTGCAGGCGTTCTTACGGAACAGGGCCGGCTCGCTGATTTCGGCCGAGACCTCGTGGAACTTGAACCAATCGAGGCCGTTCTCCTGGACGTATTTCCGGCTTTCGGCGAAGTTGCCGGTCTGCTTGACGTGATAGACGCCGACGACGGTCAATCCGGGGATGTCGAGCGTGCCGTTCTTCCGCAAGGTGGCCAGGGCCCGGATGTTGAAGGTCTCGGGATTGAAGATGACCAGGCGGACGGAGCCTTCCCGATCGGGGGCGGAATCGAGATAGCGGTCGGGAGCTTGGGCGGCGAGAGGCCCGGCCATGGCCAAGCTCAAGGCCAACGTGACGGCGATACCGAGGACGATGAACGCCCGCGCTTGGGTCTTCGGGACAGGATTTCTTCTCAAGAGTGCACCTCTGCGTGATTAACGTTTCTCCCAACCATTATAGTCGTATCTTCCTCCTACCCGCAACCGCAGGCGCCGGTCCCCGCCTTTCATTTTTCCCTGGAGGAAACTTTTCCCCTGTTTTTTTCGTCAATCTGACGAGGGGCAGACGGAGGCGGCCCCGGCGATTCTGGATAAAGGAAGACCAAGATGGAGAGAATGAGACGATCAGCCGGAAAAAATATGGGGAAGGCCCTGGTTATAGCCCTTTCCGCCGCCTTTGGCTTGACGGCCGCCGCCCTGGCCGCCTCGGCCGTCCAGGCGCCCGCCCCGAAAGAGCCCCTCCAGATCCCGCGCCTGACGACCGCCCCGAAGATCGACGGCGTCCTGGACAATCCCATCTGGGAGACCCAGGCCTTAATGATAGACGCTTTTGTCCAGCTCTCGCCCAAGGAGAATGGCGTCCCGACCGAAAAGACCGTGGCCTACCTGGGCTACGACGAGAAGAACCTCTACGTCGCTTTCCGGGCGTACGACTCCCAGTCCTCCAAGGTCCGTTGCTCCGTCACCGGGCGCGACAAGTGCATGGAGGACGACTGGGTGTTCGTCATGCTCGACACTTTCAACGAGAAGCGCCGGGCCTTCTCCTTCCTCATCAATCCGATCGGCGTCCAGATGGACATGATGCGGATCGAGGAAGGCGGAAACGACAACATGGACGACAGCTGGGACACCGTCTTCCTGTCGGACGGGAAGGTGGACGCCGAGGGCTACACGGTCGAGATGGCCATCCCCTTCAAGAGCCTGCGTTTCCCCAACGACGACATCAAGACCTGGAACATCGTCCTCGGCCGCAACCTCCCCCGCACCGGCGAGATCATCCTCCATCCCCATTACTCGCGCGACATCCCCGGGCTCCTTTCCAACGGCCGGACCTTCACCATCCAAGGCGCCGTCGAACGAAGCCGCAACGTCGAGGTCATGCCCTTCATGACCTCCCTCAAGAGGCAAGGCGAGAAGATCGGTTACGAGCCCGGAGCCAACTTCAAGCTCGGCCTGAGCTCCAACATGACCCTCGACGCCACGGTCAATCCGGACTTCAGCCAGATCGAGGCCGACGAACCCAAGATCGACTACAACGTCCGCTACGCCCTGCGCTACGCCGAGAAACGGCCGTTCTTCCTCGAAGGCATGGAGATCTTCAACTCGCCGGAGATCGAAACGGTCTATACACGTCAGATCACGGACCCGATCTGGGGAGGCAAGCTCTCGGGCAAGAGCGGCCGCTTCACCTACGGCCTGCTCTCGGCCTACGACATGCATCCCGCCGAGAGCCTCTGGGCGATCCCCGACGGGACGGGGACGGCCGGCGCCAAGGCCTTTTCCAATATCTTCCGGACCAAGGCCGACGTCGGGTCGGGCTCCTACATCGGATTCACCATGACCGACAAGGAGCTCGGCGGCGGGAACTGGAGCCGGCTCGGCGGCCTCGACGGCCAGCTCCGTTTCAAGGACAAGGTCTTCTTCAACTTCCAGGCCCTGGCCTCCAAGTCGAGTGAAGAGAACGACAGGACCGCCCTCGCCCCGGGCCTCTACGGCGAGCTCTACTATACGAACAAGCACTGGACCTTCGGCGGCTACTACAAGGCCATGCACCCCGATTTCCAGGCCTCCCTGGGCTTCGTCAACCGCACCGACTATCGCAGCGCCGGCGGATTCGCCTCGTACCGCCTCTACCCCGACAAGAAATACCTCAACCAGGTCCAGTTCCGCATCCAAGCCGGCAAGACCGACGGCTATGCCGACAGCACGGCCCAGAACAACTGGATCCGCGGCAACATCCAGTTCCGCCTGACCGAATTCAACCAGGTCTTCGTCGCCTACGAAAGGGAGATGGAGCGCTTCGCCGACGTCGACTTTAAGAAGCAGAACTTTTCCGTCGAATCCCAGATCTTGTTCATCAGTTGGATGCCCTTCGGCTTCTACTTCGAGACCGGCGACAGCATCAGCTACGACCCCGACGACGCCTTCCTCGGCTACAGCAACACCTACGGCCTGTTCGCCACCTTCAAGCCCAGCAAGCGGCTCCAGCTCGGCGTCGACTTCAGCAAGCAGACCTTCTGGCGTTCGGCGGGCGGGGAGATGCTATGGGACTACAACGTCATCCGCCAGCGGACGACCTATCAGCTCTCTAAGACCCTCTCGGTTCGGGCCATCGTCGACTACAACTTCTTCTACAAGGAGGCCTTCGGGAGCCTCCTCGCGAGCTGGGTCCTCCGCCCGGGGACGGTCTTCTTCCTCGGCTTCGACAACAACTATCTCCGGGACGAGTTCGGCCATCTCCTCCAGGACAATTACAACGTCTTCATCAAGTTCTCGTACTGGTGGCGCCTGTAAGGCGGCGCTTCAAGGCCCAAAACTGCCGCTCAGACGAAACTGTCCTTGTCGTGGCCGATCTTGATCAGTTCGATCTTGAGCGGGTCGGCCGTCCCCAGATGGTATTTGCTGTCGGCGACGGCGATGTGCTTGGCCGGAGGGTTGAGCGGCCGGTCCTCGGCGAAATAGTCCCGGCGGATCGCTTCGATGATGCGCAGCCCGGTGGCGTCGACGGCGACAGGGTCGAAGCCCAGCATGAGGCCGTGATACTTCCAGACGTATTTGGGATTGAAGCTGTGGGGACCGAAACTGTGGAATTGCGGCGTGAACATCACCAGGACATTCAACCGGGTCTTGCCCTTGACCACCGGCAGGTCCCAGATCGAGGCCAGGTCGGCGCAAGAGTCGGGGTGGATGGTGATCGGTTCGGGGATGAACATGATGTAATTCTTGATCAGCGAGCCGACGCCGGACCAGTGGTGCGAGCGCATCGGCCGGGCGTTGATCAGGGCCGTCGCCTTCTGGAAAACCGGATTCTGTAGAACGCCCAGGTCGTCGACGCTGATGTTGGCTTCCTTGACGCCCACCTCGAGGATCCGCTTCTTGAGGGAGTTCTCGACCGCGGCGGTCGTGCGCAGATAGGACCAGCGGTTGTTCTTGATGCCGACGATATCGTCGGGCTTGATGATCGTCTTCCAGGCGCTCTGGGGATCGGGCCTGTCGGTCAGGGCCTTGATCCCCGTATCGAGCATTTCCTGGACCACCTCATATTTCGGATTGCCGTTCTCGTC
>JBFYOD010000014.1:0-3360 GCA_041303965.1 Candidatus Aminicenantota bacterium | reverse complement strand
CCTTTTACCCGAAAAACGGGTAAAAGGTAGGTTTGACCCCCTCTTGAGGAGCTGCGATGGCCAAGATAACGATGCTCGGGACAGGGCTCATCGGGACGTTCTACACCCAGACGCTCCACGGGTTGAGAAGCCGGGACCGGGTGGTCAACGTCTACTCCCGGTCGGCGGAGAGGGCCAAGGCGTTCGCCGCTGAACGGGGCATCCCGCGCTGGACCGCGGACCTGCGTGAAGCCGTATTCGACCCCGAGTCCGAGATCGTGGTCGTCGGACTCCCCAATAACATCCACAGGGAGGCCGTTCTTCTCGCCGCAGAGGCCAAAAAGGCG
Source organism: Candidatus Aminicenantota bacterium (assembly GCA_041303965.1). GTDB lineage: Bacteria > Acidobacteriota > Aminicenantia > Aminicenantales > Saccharicenantaceae > RBG-16-66-30. Next base: position 3,034 of record JBFYOD010000014.1, on the reverse strand, counting down.
GTCCTCTGCACCAAACCGCTGGGCCGGACGGCCGCCGAGGCCCGGGAGATGCTCGAGGCGGTGGAGAAAGCCGGGGTCTTCGCCGGCTACCTCGAGGACCTTGTCTACACGCCGAAGACCCTCAAATCGCTCGAATCGGTGCGAAAGGGAGCGATGGGACGCATCCTCTGGACGCGGTCGCGCGAGACCCATCCCGGGCCGCACAGCGCCTGGTTCTGGGACCCGGAGCAGTCGGGCGGCGGCGCGGTCGTCGACATGGGCTGCCACTGCATCGAGATCGGGCGGAACTTCATCGGTAAAGACAAGCGGCCGCTCCGGGCCTTCTGCTGGGGAGCGACCCAGGTCCACCCGATAAGCGCCGAGGACCACGCCATCGGTCTCATCGAGTACGAGGGCGGGGCGGTCAGCCAGTTCGAGGTCAGCTGGACCTTCCGCGGCGGCATGGACCTGCGGGACGAGGTGGCCGGGACCGAGGGTACCATCCGCCTCGACCATTTTTTACGCACCGGTTTCGAGATGTTCACGGCCGCGGGCGAAGGCGGCTATGTAGCCGAGAAAGCCGAAGGGCAGAAGGGTTGGCTTTTCCCCGTCGGCGACGAGGCCCACGAGCTCGGCTACGTCCACATGTTCCAGGACATGCTCGACGCACGCGAAGCGGGACGCACGCCCATGGAGACTTTCTACGACGGCTACGTCGTCAACGCCATCATCGACGCCTGCTACAAATCGATGAAGTCGGGCCGCTGGGAGCCGGTCGAGCTCGATGCCCGGCGGGGGCACGAGGAGAAGGCCGGGGTGGTCGCAAGGGAATTCCGGGACATGAACGAAATCTCTGGAATTCGTATCGTGTCCCGGGAATTTCCGGACGGGGCGATCGGCGCCGACGCGGAACTCGCGATCATTAAAACGGAACGCCTTCCCGATGGCAGGGTCAAGCGGATTTTAAAGGATAAAAGAACGGGACAAATCGTCGAGAGGATCGAATGATCGGAGGGGGTCAAACCTACCTTTTACACCCTTCTTGGCCTTAAAAGTGTAAAAGGTAGGTTTGACCCCCTCCTAGATGAAAAAACTCCGGTCTTACAATATTCGCCGAGCAGCATGCTTGACGATATTTTTCTTTCTAGCCCTTGCCGTTTGCCTCATTGCAATCCCGCCCCCGGGCCGCCTAAACAAGCTTCAGCTTCGTCAGGAGCGCCGCGTAGCGCGGGTCGGTGCGCGCTCCGTCGAAGCCGGGGAAGACCTTGATGAACTCCAGCCAGTGGTCGCCGTCCGCGAGGGCTTTATCAAGCCATTCAAAGCCCTGGTCGTTCTCGCCCAGCCGGAAATGGATCAAGGCCATGAACACGGGCGACATGTAAGCCTTGGTCATCATCTCGCTGAGCCGCGCCAGAACGCCCTGGGCCAGATCCTTCCGGCCCGCGGACGCATGGACATAACCGATCCCCTGGACGAAGAACGGCACGAGCCCCGTCAGCTCGGCGGACTTCTCCACCAGGGCCAGGGCTTCTTCGTATCTTCCGCTCTCCAGGTGGGCCAAACCGAGGTAAAAAGTGGCCAGCACGTGCTGGGGTTCCATCTCGAGGGCCTTGCCCAGCTCCTCGACCGCCCGGTCATAGAATCGGGCCAGGTAGAAAAGCATGCCGTGGACCATATTCAGCTGGGCCGACGTCGGGTCGACGTCCAGGGCCCGCTTGATCTCCACGAAGGACTCTTGATGGCGGCCCATCGCGGCCAGGAACAGGGCATACCAGTGGTGGGCCCAGATGTATTCGGGATCGAGCTCGATGGCCCGCCGGAATCCCCGTTCCGCCCCGGCCCAATCCCGCTCCAGCTTGTGCTTGACGAAGGCCATGGACGTGTGGGCTTCGGCCAGGGTCTCGTCGAGCTCGAGGGCTTTCGCGGCGGCCTCCCTCGCTTTTGACAAGGTGGGGCGCGGCGGCGTGTAGTAATAAGCGAAGATCCCGTAACAATCCGAGACGCCCGTGTACGCCCGGGCGTAGGAGGGGTCCTTGGCGATGGCCTGGCTGAAGCACTCGAGTCCCCGCTTCATGCCCTCCGCCGTTCTCTTATTCCAGAAAAAGCGGCCCATCAGGTAAAGGTTGTAGGCCTCGGGATTATCCGTATGCCGCTTGAGAAGCGCGGCTTTCTCCTCTCCCAGGAGCTTGACCTTGAGCCGGTCGACGATGGCCAGCGTGATCTCGTCCTGGATGGCGAAGACGTCCTCGAACGTCCGCTCGTACTTCTCGGACCAAAAATGATAGCCCGTCGCCACGTTGATGAGCTGGGCCGTGACGCGAAGCCGGTTGTCGCCCTTGCGGACGCTCCCCTCGAGCACGGCGGCCACGCCCAGCTGGCGGCCGATCTCGCGGACGTCCATGTTCTTGAACTGGGGCGAGAAGGCCGAGCTCTTGGCCGCGACCTCGAGGTTATGGATCTTGGCCAGGTCGGTGATGATCTCCTCGGCCAGGCCTTCGCAGAAGTACTCCTGGTCCTTCTGGGGGCTGAGGTCCGTGAACGGCAGGACGGCGATCGAGTTCATGAGACGCGTCCCCCCGGGCGTGAGGCTGTCCGCTTTAAGTGGCTGGCGGGATCTTTCTCCCTCGGCCAGACCCTCGGCGATGCCGTGGAGGTCGGAGGCGAGCATCTCGATCTTCTGATAGCGCCCGGTTTGCTCCTTCTCCAGGCACTTGGCGATGACGGCGCTCAGCGCCTCGGGCGTCTGGGCGTTGAGGGTCCGGGGGTCGGGCGGGCGAGCGGTCTTCTGCATCATGGCCACGCTCAGGGGAGTGTTGCCTTCAAACGGCACCCTCCCGGTCATCATCTCGAAGAGGATGATCCCCAGCGAGTAGATGTCGGCCCGGTGGTCGACGTCCTTGCCCTCGATCTGTTCGGGGGCCATGTATTCGGGCGTCCCGATGAGCGTCCCCAGGTCGGTGAGCCCCTTGGTCTCGGCCGTGCGGGCGATGCCGAAATCCATGATCCGGGCGCTGCCCTCGCGGTCGATCATGATGTTGGACGACTTGAGGTCCCG
>JBFYOD010000013.1:0-13225 GCA_041303965.1 Candidatus Aminicenantota bacterium | reverse complement strand
TGTTCTGCGCGCCGCGGGCCGTGATCTCCGGGCGCAGATCGAGCTTCAGGAGCGCCGGCTTGTTCCCGATATCCATGGCCACCAGATAGACGAGCTTCGACACCTTCTCCATTTTGGCGTAGTCGGCCTTGGCTTCGATGTCCCCCTCCATGTGGTAGTCCTCCGTCGTGCCGCAGAAGAACCACACGCCGGGGATGCCGTAGCGGATGTAGGGATACTGGTCGCTCCGGAAGAAAAAGCTGTCGGGGTGGGCCGGATCTTCGTACTCGTAGTCGAGCTTCAGACCGATCGCTTTCGCGTTCATCGCCTGGATGCTCGCGTCGAGCTCCGAGCTGACCTTGTTCGAGCCGATGAGATAGAGGTGGTTCGTGTCGTTCCTCGAGATCATGTCCAGGTTGAGGTTGGCGCTGATCTTCTCGACCGGCACAGGGCAGTGCTGGACAAAAGTATAGGAACCGATGAGCCCCCTTTCCTCGGCCGTGTTCCAAACGAAGACGACGGACCTTTTCGGGCGTTCGACCATCAGGGCTTCGGCGATCTCGAACATCCCGACGACCCCGGAGGCGTTGTCGTCGGCGCCGGGGTAGATCCGCCCCTCGCGCATGGGATTGTGGTCGTGGTGGGAGCTGATGGCGACGTATTCGTTCCGGAGCGCCGGGTCCGATCCTTCCGCGCAGGCCACGACGTTGAGAGTCGTGTCTTTGCGTGTCACGACCCCGAGCTCGATCTCGAGCTTGAGGCCGGGCATCTTGCGGGAAGCCACGCGTTGTCCCTGGCGGATCGTCTCGATCATCCCGGCGAGATCCTCCTTGGCGACGCCGAGGATGGCCGCGCCGGCATCGTGCCTGACCTCGACCTGGAAGAAGGGGAGAGCGGGCGCGGCCGGCGCCGCCCCGGCCGCCGTCTTTGCAGGCACGGCTTCGCTCCCCAGGACGACGTCTGGGAATCTGAGCCTTTCCGGAAGGCTGAAGGTGAGGCCCTTTTCGGCGAGCCGGGCCTCCCGTTCCTGGTTGATGACGGTGACGACCGCGAGGGCGCCTTTCCCTCTCAGAGCGCCGGCCCTGGACATCAAGAGCCGCCGGTTATCGGCCGGTTTCAAGACGTGGTCGTCGGGAAGCGCAGCATCCAGGATGACCGCGATCTTCCCCTTGAGGTCCAAGCCGTCCGTATCGTCCCAATTCAGCTGCGGAGCGCCGAGCCCGTAGCCCAGAAAAACGGCCTCCCCCGAGACCTTCCCCGCCTCGAAATTCCGGCCGACGGCGGCCTCTTTCGGGAAATTGAACACGCTCTCTCGCGTGCCCGCAATGAGGCGCATGCGCGATGCCTGCGGAGCGATCGTGGTCACCTCCACCGGGACTTCCTGGTAGTACGAGCCGCCGGGCATCAAGGGCTTCAGGCCGATCCGTTCGGCCGTGAGGGCGATGTACTTCGAGGCGATGTCGAGCTCGGCCGAGGGTGTCGGCCGCCCCCGGAACTCCGGCGCCCCGAGGAATCGCAGGTGGAACCTCATGTCCTCGGCCCTGATTGTTTTCGATCCGCGGGAGTGGGCTTGATCTCCCGGACCGCACGAAGCGGCGCCTAGCAACAACGCGATCATGAGAATTCGCATGCGGCATGATTTCATGATTCTTCTCCTTGGGGAAATGATCGATACCGACGGCGAGCTGGGCAATGAGGTTCAGAACTTGTAGCCGATCCGGCGCAGGAAGTCCTTGCGCCACTTGGTGCCGTCGGGCCCTTCGACGCCCTTCGTCCGGACGCCGTCGACGACGCCCAGGATGCCCCGGCCCTGTTCGGTCTCGGCCACGACGACCTCGGCCGGGTTGGCCGTGGCGCAGAAGATCCGGCAGACCTCGGGCACGGCCTTGACGGCGTTGAGGATGTTGACCGGGAACCCGCCGGTCATGAAGATCAGGAAGGAGTGGCCGGCGCCGATGGCCATGGCGTTCTTCTTGGCGATCTCGACCAGGGCCTCGTCGTTCCCGGAATGCCGGACCAGGGCGAGACCCGAGGACTCGCAGAAGGCGATGCCGAACCTCATGTGCGGGGCGGTCGTGACGATGGCCTCGTGGAGGTCCTCGACCGTCTTGATGAAGTGGGCCTGGCCGAGGATGAAATTCATGTCCTCGGGCTTATCGATGGGGACGACCTTGATGTCCATGGAACCCTCCTCTCATCGTTCGGCCCTATTATAGAGCCCGATCGTCTCGGCAGCAACAGCGGCGGGTTGAATATGCGCTTCAAATTATTTAAGATGCTGAGGTCCGATCCCGTAGAATATGAGGAGGCACAATGAACAAGATACTGCCGCGCGCCGTCGCCCTCGCCGCGCTCCTGGCACTTTTCGCACCCCATGTCCCAGCCGCCCAGAAGATCTACTGGGGCGACTCCGTGCCCGCCGGCTGGAACGGGAAATGGCCGGCCAAGTATCTGACAGTTCCCGAAAAAACGAATTATACGCGGACCGCGTCCTCGACCGATGTCCTGGACTTCATCGATGCCCTGCGCTGGTCGAGCGATAAAGTCTATGTTATCAACATGTTCACGACGACCCTGCGCCGGACGTGCCCGGCTGTCGTCCTGGCCAATCCGCGCGTGACCTCGCCGGGCGATGCCGCCAAGTCCGGCAAGACCGTCGTCTACCTCCAAGGGAATATCCACGCCTATGAGCCGGAGGCCAAAGAGGCCCTGATGATGCTCATGCGCGACATCCTCTTCGGCAAGCGCAAGAGTCTCCTGGACAACCTCATCATCATCGTCTGTCCGAACTTCAACGTTGACGGGACCGATACCCTGTCTTTGAGCGAGGGGACCCCCCACATCCTCGGTTCGGCGACGAACGCCCAGAACATCAACCTCAACCGCGACGCCATCCGGGTCGAGACCGTCGAGATCGCCGGGCTCTACCGGACGGTCTTCAACCGCTGGGACCCGACTTTGATCTACGACGGGCATCTCATGGGCCGCGTCCAGCACGGCTATGCCATCGGCTACGCCACGTGCACCGTGCCCGCCTCCCACCCCGGTCCTCGCGACTACGTCTTCGACAAGCTTTTTCCGGCCGTCCGCGAAGCGACCCGGAAGAACTTCGGTCTCGAGGTCTTCACCCACTGCGAGCCCGACGGCAAGTGGCCGCCGACCGTGTGGAGCCACGAGGCGGCCATGTGGACCAACGAGGCCAAGTTCGTCGCCAACGCCTACGGCCTGCGGAACCGCATGACCATCCTGGCCGAGACGCCGGGGCACGAATCGTTCGAACGCCGCATCTATGCCCACTACTCTCTTATCGCCGGGGTCCTCGAGTACGCCAATGCCCACGGCAAGGAGATGCAGGAGGTCTGCCGGGCCGCCGACCGGGACGTCGTCGAGGCCGTCAAGGCCAAAGCCGAGACGGGCGAGCTCCGCAACTTCGTCGCCGGAAAATACGAGTCCTACGGCAAGGTCGACATCCTCGTGTACAAAGAGCGGAACACCTCGACGCTCGTCCCCGGCACCAGCGTCCGGGCCAGGATCGCGCCGCACATGCTCCAGGCCCCCGAGCTCGTCCGCGGCGTCGAGTTCCTGTGCAAACCCGTGGGGACGGCCGAGGCTCGGGTCCCCCGCGGCTATCTCATCCCGGCCGAACTGGACTTCATCGCCGAGAAGCTCCGCGCCCAAAACGTCAAGGTCGAGGTCCTGGCTAAGCCGGTCAAGGTTTCCGGCGAAGAATTCGTGATCGACAAGGTTGGGCAGGGGCGGAGCGGCGGCTACAACATGATCAAGCTCGACGGCGGCTTCGCCCCGTCGCCGGTCCGGGAATTTCCGGCCGGCACGTTCCGCGTGGACATGGCCCAGCCCCTGGCCAACCTGGCTTTTTATTGCCTCGAGCCTCAGGCCGCGGACGGCTTCGTCGGCTGGGGGGTCTTCGATGCTTACTTCAGATCGGTCGGGGTCGACAAGCGGAGCGTCGTCTATCCGGTGTACAAGTACTTCAAGATCCTCGAGTGAGCGGAGAGCTCCGCGGGCGGCCGGCGAAAGCCGGGTCAGGATCCCGTCAGGTAGCCGGCCCGGTGGACGACGCGGTAATCCCTGCTTCTGACCTTGACGGCGACGTCCATGAACGTCCCCGGCGGGGCGGCCGAGGCCGGCTTATAGTAGAGGATGTAGTAGTTTTCGGCATCCTTGAGCGTCGTCTTGAACGAGGCGGCGGGATTCTGCGAGGTGTCGGCGACCCCTCCCGTCGCCTGGGCGATCGTCGACAGGGCCCTGAAGATGTCCTCCGATTGTTCCCGCATGACGACCCCGGAGACCCTTTCCGGCTGCGTGTTCATGAAGAGGAAATTGAAGTGGGCTCCCGAGTCGGCGAAGGCTTCCTTGAGCCGCTGATGGTTCAAGGTGATCGAACGGCTGTACATCTGGAAGATCGTCTGGACACCGGCCAGGATGTCCGGCCGGTCCTGGTTTCCCATGACGAGCGTGTCGAGCGCATTGGGGTTTATCTCCGGACGGAATTCCCTCTGGAAGAAGTAATAGACGTACTTCTGGCCCGGCTGGCTCTTGAGCCTGGAGGCGAAGGAGACGAGGCCGTCCTCGCTCAGGACGCGCAGATTCTCCATCTTCTGGAGGGCGTCGGTGTAATTCATCAGCCGCATCTCCAGGCTCGAGCCATCGTCGCTGTCGGCCTCCGTGTCGTCGAGGCTGGTCCTGCCCGTGCTGCCGATCTGTCGGACGATCCTCTTCAGGTCGCGCATGAGGCTGTTGTAGGCCATGCCGCCCTGGACGATGTCCTTTCGGATGAGCTCGTTCAATTCCTTGGCTAGGACGTCGCGGGGCTTGGAGGCCAGGCTGTCCGGCGAGAGCCTGTAACTCTTCATCGGCGTCTGGATCTCGAGCGTGTCTCCGGGGAGGAGCCCCGTCTTGAAGAAGGCGTCGAGGCCTTCGGCGACCTTGTTGTTGTAGTCTGACAACCGGAAGAGGAGGGTGATCTGGCGCGACAGGTTGGGCATGACATCCATGCTCCCTTCCTGGCGCTCGATCGTGTCCTTGCGGACATAGAGGAGAGCCGTCGGCTCGACGGCGAAGCCGGCCTCGAGGACGGCGAAATCCTTGAGCGTCAGGTCCGGTACGAACGTGTTGCCGTCGTAAACCCGGACGGCCAAGGCCTTTGTGGGGACGGCCGGGCTGAGGGCCGGCCGCGGCTCGGTCACGGCCGACGAGGGAGCCGCTGTAAGAACGGCAAGGATGCTCGCGAGAATGAAAGCAGGGACGATCAGTTTTTTCATGTTACACCTCACCTCCCTGAGATACCCGGCCAACCCTAACTATTATAGCACAGAGCCTCAGGCGCCTTGAGTGAAGCCCATTGATATTCTCGGATGTTTGTCATTATCTCTGACGAATTTGGCGCACAGTCGGGGCGCATCCCTAAGCGAGGGGAAGGTCCTATGGAGTTTATCTGAGCTGCGTGGACCCGCGGGGTGGCGGCTCAGGGAGTGTGGCTCGATAACCCGAGCCTCGTCGCGGCAGGGCTCCCAGGCCGAAATGGGCCGCCGGCCGACGCGGGATAGGGCCGGAGCGCTACGGAGATATCCCCGCCGTTCGCGAACGGACTCGCCTGGAAAAACGACGAAAGGAACAGGATCTCTTTGTCCTTCCCTATGCAGGACAGAACTCCCTCGAGTGCTTCATAGGGCCCCGACGCGGGGATGTCCACGAGCGTGTAGTGGTTTTTCTTGGTGAACCGGGGCTCCTTGACGGCGGGCTCCAGGAAATTTCTCTGGCCCCCGCCTCCCGTGATGATCATGAGGACGCCGTTGTGGACCACGGACGCGTGAACGTGCCTGTGCCCGAAGGCGGCCAGGACGACGTTGTGGCGGGCGAGAATGTCAAGGAATTCCCCCTCGTTTTCGAGCTGCGGCGTGAAGAGGGATGACAAGCCCGGATTGATCCTCTTGAACGGAGTCTTCGGCGGAACGTGGGCGAAAAAGAATTTTCTCGACGGGGAAGGCGCCTTCAGCTTGTCTTCGAGCCAGCCCAGCTGCTCCCGGCTGAAACCGAAATCCCCGTCCCCGTGGACATCGCTCATGAACACGAAGCGCATGTCGTCCCTGTCGAAGAAGAAATCCTTGTCGCCGAAGAAGGCCCTCGAGATCCGCTCGCCTTCCTCCCTGACGTCATGGTTCCCGTCGACATGGAGGATGGGGCAGGGAGGATCGCTGATGGTCTTGAGGTACGTGCCGTAGTAATCGACGACGGGCGAGACGACCCGGTCTCCCAGATGGACGATGAACGACGGACGCGGATCGAGAGCGGCGATCTCGCCGAGAAAAGTCCGGAAGGTCCTGTTGTCGTCGGAGATCGTGTCCCCGATGATGACGAACCGCAGATCCCCTCCGTCGTTTTGGGCCGAGATCGACCGCGCGGCTTCGCCATTGGTCGGAACGATGTCCCGGAGCTCGTCGGGGACGGAGCTCAGTTCAGCGCTCTCCCGGAACTGGGACAGGTCATATCCCCCGTCTCCGAGGGAGTACGTGCATCGGCCCGTGAGAAGGGCTATGACAAAAGCCATATACATCGCTCTCTTTCTATACATTATTCTCTTCTAACTCTGAACTTCTATTATAGCCGACGCCCAAAACCGCCCCTATTTCCTCTTGGCCGGGCATAGGGTCAGTGTGAAGCGGCTTTCCTGCCGGGTCAATCGCCCATGAAGATGAATCGGGGGGTTAGGTCGAGGCTCTCCCCAGATTCGCGTATCAAGGAATTTTGTCGTTTTCCTTGTCAACACTCCCGCCCAGCGGAACGGCTACAGAGTGAGAGCGCGAAAACCCATCTTGGAGGTGAAGTCGGCATGTTCTGGACCCACCTGAAAATGGCCTTTCGAATCCTCAGGAAGCAGAGGCTGTCCGCCGTCATCAGCATCCTCGGCCTGTCCATCGGCCTGGCCTTCTTCGCATTGCTCGTGGCTTACGTCCGGGACGAGCTGACGTTCGATCGTTTTCACGCCAAGGCGGATCGAACATATATCCTGACCAACGAGTTCAGAGACCGATTTCTCGGCGCGTCCCACCACTTCGTCGCCGAGATGCTGGAAGCGGATTATCCCGAGGTCAAACCCGGCTCCACCGTCCGCTACGCCATGCACAGCCAGACCGTACGCCTCGCCGACACCCTTGTCGTCAAAGATTTCGCTTTCAGCGACTCTGGATTTTTCGGCATGTTTTCCTTTGGGCTCATCGCCGGGAATCCCGCCCTGGCGTTGGCCAGCCCCCACAACGTCGTGATCACGGCCCCTGCCGCCAGGGCCCTGGGCCTTGACCCAAACCCTCTCGGGCGGGCCCTCTCCATCAGGATCGGGGAACGATACCAAGATTTCGTTGTCTCGGGCATCATCGGCGACATCCCGGAAAACTCCAGTCTTCGCTTCGACGGCATCCTTCCTTTCAGCCAGGTCTTCGACGCCTTCCAGATCGATGTGAACAACAACGATCTTGTCACTCTGCCCATGTTCTCGACGACCTTTCTGGACTTGCCCGACCCGGCGACGGCCGCCTCCCTCCGGGCCAAACTGCCTGCCCTCAACGACAGGCTCTACGGAGCGATGTGGAAGCGGATCAAGATGGACCCGCCCAAGCGCGGGTTCGACCTACTCAAGCTCCCCGACTACCACCTCGGGGACGTCGATGTCATGGCCTTTGTTTCTCGCAGCCGTCCGGCCTTCTCCTGGACCCTCTCCGGTATCGCCCTCCTGATCCTGATCCTGGCCTGCTTCAACTCCCTCAACCTGTCACTGGCTCAGAACTCCGCCCGCCTGAAGGAGGTCGGGGTGCGCAAGGTGATCGGAGCGCGGAGGGGCCAGCTCGTCGGTCAGCTGCTGACGGAGTCCTTCCTCTCCGGCCTGGTGGCCTTGATCCTGGGACTCGTCGCCGCCGCCCTGCTCGTTTCGTCCTTCAACGGCCTGACGGGAAAAAGATTGTCCCAGGGAGGACTGCTTCATCCCCAAACAACGGCCATCATGGTCGCTTCCGTCCTGGTCGTCTGCGTTTTTACCGGGCTTTTCCCAGCCCTGGCGCTTTCCCGGATCTCCGCGGCAGAGGTTTTCAGGGGACGCTTTTTGGGCGGCAGAAAAAGCAAGCTGTCCCTTGGCCTGATCGTCTTCCAGTTCACGGCGTCCCTGGTTTTTCTCATCGGAAGCCTGGTCATGACGCGACAGCTCCGCTTCATGACCACAGCGGACCTCGGGTACGATCCCTCGAACATCATCATCGTGGAAACCCAGGTTCCTCCCGAATCGGGGCCGGAGGGCGGGTCGTTGCTCGAGGTTTTCCGGAACGAGCTCCGGACGGATGCCCGGGTCCTAGCCGTCTCGGCGGATTCCGGGACGGTGGGAAGCCGCCTCGGCAGTGTCACCAGGCGCTATGACAAGGACGGCGTCGAACACACGGTGGAGGCCTTCCTGATCGATCGCGATTATCTGAAGGTCCTTGCCCTTCCTCTGGTCATGGGCAGAGGTTTTTCTCTCGAGAGAGCGGCTGACGCCAGCGAGGGCATTCTCGTCAACGAAGCCCTAGTCAAGGATTTCGAGCTCATGGACCCGGTCGGGAAGAGGTTCTCGGATTTTGCCCGGGACAAGTTTCCGCCCGAGTATACGTTCGATCCGGTGATCATTGGCGTCGTCAAAGATTTTAACGTATCGTCCCTCCATGAGACCGTCAGCCCCATGGGTTTCGGACTGAGGGGTTTCCCTTTCATCCAGAGGTTCAGAAACATCCTTGTCAAAACCAGGCCGGGGGAGATGGCTGCCGTCAAGAAGAGGCTGGAGACGATCTGGTCCGAAGTTCGCCCTGATATCCCTTTCAGCCACAGGTTTCTGGATGACGCCCTGGCCTGGGAATACCGCCGCGACCGGAACTGGAGCCGGATCGTGTGGTGGGCGGGCGGCTTCTCTCTGTTTATCGCCTGCCTGGGGCTATTCGGGTTGACGGCCATTTCTGCTGTCCGGCGGACCAAGGAAACCGGCATCCGCAAGGTGATGGGAGCAGGAACCGCAGACATCCTTTTCCTATTCTCTCGAGATATCTTGAGATGGGTGGTCGTGGCCGCTTTCTTGTCCTGGCCGATCGCCTATATCGCGGCCAGGAGATGGCTGGAACCCTTCGCCTATAGGGTCGGCCTAGATATCTGGATGTTCGCCGCGGCCGCCGTTCTGGCCCTTCTGGTTGCGGGGCTCACCATGAGCTGGCATGCTCTGCGCGCGGCCAGGGCCGAACCGGCCCGGAGCCTCCGCTACGAATAAAGGACCGGGTGAATCGGAGGCCCATTTTTCAGGGACGAGCTTCCGGGCGAGGTCCGCATTTGCGGACAAACTCCAGAAATGGCCGGCCGGACGATAGAGAAATTGGCGGGCGATAGAGGACTTGAACCTCTCCTGCCAGGACGGTTCGACCCCGCCGCCTACTTCGCCGGGACCATGAGCGTGATCGCGGATGGATACCGGGCCGTATGATAGACGCGATGCGTGGCTTTCCGGAAGTCGGCTTCGCCGGCCGTGCGGATGTCGCAGAATGTCTGGGGATTCCGGTCGAATAACGGGAACCAGGAGCTCTGGACCTGGACCATGATCCGGTGTCCCTTGAGGAAGGCGTGTTGAACGTCTGGCAGCTCGAAGGCCACCTTGGTCACCCGTCCCGGGACGAACGGCTCGGGTCTCTCGAAGCTCGTCCGGAACTTCCCGCGAAAAATGTCGCCGCGAACCAGCCTCTGGTAGCCTCCCATGCGGATGTTCGCCGGATTGTTCTTGGGATCGGGAGCGTCGTCGGGGTAGACGTCGATCAGCTTGACGACCCAGTCCGCGTCCGTCCCCGTCGTCGAGACGTAAAGCTCGGCCTTGATGAGCCCGGAGACCGTCAGGTCTTCCGCCAGCGGCTCTCCGGCGTAAGCAAGGACATCCGGCCTGGAGGCGGCGAAGCGCTGGTCTTCTACGAAATAGTCCCGGTAGTACCGGGCGGTTGTCTGCATCGTATAGGGCACGGGTTTGGCCGGGTCGCTGACGTATTCGTCGAAGCCGGCCTTCGAGGCATCCGGCGCCGGCCCGGCTGACAGCCGGCCGTTGTCCGTGAAGAACAGCGTCTTCCGGACTGCCTCCGCCGGCGGCCAAGTCCCGTAGGTCCTCCATTGGTCGGTGCCGGTCTCGAAGACGACCGCCTCCGGAAGGTCCAACGGCCCTTTCCCCTTGAGGTAATAATTGAAGAACGGCAACTCGATCTTCTCCTGGAAATAGGCCCTCGTCCCGCTGAAAGGGAACGCGCCGACCGCCTCGCTCCCGCCCGCCAGATGGTTCCATCGGCTATGGCCCCAAGGACCCATGACGATCGTATTCGGAAGGCCGGGATTCAGCCTCTCGATGGTTTTGTACGTCCCGAGCGTGCCGCCGAGGTCCTCCGCGTCGTACCAGCCGCCGACCACCAGGATCGCCGGCTTGATGCCGACCAGGTGGGGATAGATCGAAAGAGCCTTCCAGTACGCGTCGTAAGTCTCGTGCGCCATCGTCGCGTTCCAGACGGCGTTCGCGGCTCCGAACACCTTGGAGGAGAGATCCTTGAGGGGGCCCATTCGCAGATAAAAAGAATACCCGTCCGGCGTGGGAAAGCGAAGTCTCGGAAGCGGGTCCTTCGTCGGCCCCGTCCGGGCCTGACCCATCGAGTAGGCATAATTTGCGTAGTGGGCCAGGTACAGCGCTCCGTTATGAAGGGCGTCGTCGCCCATGAATATATCGGCCATGGGGGCCTGCGGCGAAACCGCCCGGACGGCCGGGTGGGCGTCGATGGCGGCCATGGCCGCGGTGAATCCCGGATAGGAAATGCCCCAGACTCCGACATTCCCGTTATGGTTGGGGACGTTTTCGAGCAGCCAATCCACCGTGTCGTAGGCGTCGCTGCTCTCGTCGACGTCGGTGGGGCCCTTCTTGTCCATTCGATAGGGATGGACATATTCATAAATCCCTTCGGACATAGCCCTGCCGCGGATGTCCTGAAAGACGAGGATATAATTCTCTTTCAGGAAGAGAAGAGACGGAATGGTCGTGTTGGGAAACGCCTCGCCGTAGGGGGCGATCCCGTAGGGCGTCCGGAAGATAATGATGGGATGGAGCTCGGATCCGTCGATCGGGCTGAAGACCTGGGTGAAGAGACGGACGCCGTCCCGCATGGGAACCTGGCGCTCGGATTTCCGGTAATGCCTCTCGAAATAGCCCTGGCGGTCGCTTGGTGAAGCGGGGTCGGCTTTGGCGTCGTCGATTTCCGCCTTTTTGACCCCCGTCAAGTCCAGCTTCAGCTTCTCGTTGACGACCCGGAACCGCGTATAGCGGCCCTGCGCGTCCTTGAGAAGCTCGAGTTGGAACGTCCCCTTCTCGGGGGACACCTTGACGAACTGAAGCTCGCGGCCTTCGACGGGATCGAATCGCGTGGATTCCGCGTCTCCGGCTTCCACAGTGTGGAGCGTTCCATCCTTGAAGTAGACCTGAACGGCGACTACCCCTTGACCGGGGACGGTCATCTCGTAGATGCCCTCGACTTCGGGATATTTATTGGCCAGGTCATCCGATCTGATCCCCTGAGCGGGGCTGGCTTGGAGAAGGGAAAGAACGAACAGGACACCGGCGAACCGGCTGAAAAAGGAGCGGTTTTTGGCGGGCATGGACTTTTCCTTTCTCTTTTGATGACGAAAAACGATGTCCGAACGTTCCCTCGTCAGGCGTTTTTTGGGCCCGGGCATGATGGACAAGGCCCCGGTGAATTTCCACGGGAATCGTGTTACCATAGCCCTCCGCTCGGAAAGGAGACAACATGTTCGATCAAATTATTTACGTGACAAGAAGGAACCGGCTCAGGACGCAGGTCGGGTCCGGACTCGTCCTCTTCCTGGGGAACGAGGAGAGCCCGATGAACTACGCGGACAGCACCTACCGTTTCCGCCAGGACAGCACGTTCCTTTATTTTTTCGGCCTCGACGCGGCCGGCCTCGCGGCCGTCGTGGATCTCGATGAGAGCACGGACACGATCTACGGCAACGACCTGACCGTCGAGGATTTCGTCTGGACCGGGCCTCAGCCGTCCCTCCGGGAGATGGCCGCGAAGGTCGGCGTGGAGCGCACGGAGACCTTGTCCCGGCTTGCCGAGCTCCTGACCCGGGCCCGGGCGCAAGGCCGAAGGATCCACTTCCTCCCCCCGTATCGCCCGGAGAACAAGCTGAAGCTTCAGGAGTGGCTTGGGGTGAGGCCGGGTCAGGCCGGTTCCGACGCCTCCGTCGAGCTCATCAAGGCCGTCGTGGCCCAGCGGTCCGTCAAGTCGCCCGAGGAGATCGCCGAGATCGAGAAAGCCGTGGACGTCACGGTCGACATGCACCTCACGGGCATGCGCATGGCCCGGCCGGGTGTTGCGGAAGCCGAGATCGCCGCGGCCGTCCACCGGGTCGCGTTGGCCTCGGGCGGAAACATCTCGTTCTCCATCATCGCCACGGTCCACGGCGAGGTCCTGCACCAGCATGCCCAGACGTGCGTCCTGAGGAGCGGCGGCTTGTTCCTCCTCGACGCCGGCGCCGAAACGGCCCTGCATTATGCGGCGGACCTCTCTTCCACCGTGCCGGTCGATCCGAAGTTCACGGAACGGCAAAAAGAGATCTATCGGATCACCCTGGCCGCCCACGAGGCCGCGAAAGGATGCCTCAAGCCCGGCGTGAAGCACCTGGAAGCCCACCTCGCGGCCTGCCGGAAGATCGCCGAGGGGCTCAAGGACCTCGGCCTGATGAAAGGAGAGACCGAGGAAGCCGTGCGGCGCGGCGCCCATGCCCTCTTCTTCCCCTGCGGGGAAGGCCACATGATGGGCCTCGACGTCCATGACATGGAGGATCTCGGCGAGGTCTACGTGGGCTACGAGGGACAGCCCAAGAGCACGCAGTTCGGTTTGAAGTCGCTCCGTCTGGCCCGCCCTCTTCAACCCGGCTTCGTGGTCACGATCGAGCCGGGCATTTATTTCAACTCCCATTTGATCGACCAGTGGCGGGCCGAGAAGAAGTTCCCGGAATTCCTCGACTACGACCGCATCGAGGCCTACAAGGGGTTCGGCGGCATCAGGAACGAGGAGGACGCCGTCATCACCGCGGACGGCCACCGTATCCTGGGCAAGAAGAAACCCCTGACCATCGAGGAGGTCGAATCGGTCGTCCGGGATCTAGAGGCGTAAGAACCGCC
>JBFYOD010000012.1:0-45763 GCA_041303965.1 Candidatus Aminicenantota bacterium | reverse complement strand
CATCTCGCCCTGTTTCGGGATCTCCCAGACGTTGTCGCTGATCTTCCGGAGTTCCATGGCTTTCCTCACATATCCACGACGACCTGGACGGTGAAGCCGCCGCACTCTTCGATCTTCAGCTCGTGGTAGGTCACGGCCTTGACGTCGCCGAGGAGCTCGTAGCGTTCGGACAGGGTGTCGCCGCTGAGGAGAGCCTCGAGGCCGAAGCCCTCGAATTCCGGCCGGATCCTGAGCCCGTCGACTTTCGCCAGGAGGAACTGCTTGGTCTCGAAGAGGTAGATGGTCTCACCCAGGAACTTGACCAGGAGCTGTTCCCTGTCGATGCCCCTGACGTGGACGAAATGGCGGACCCTGGGCTCGACCTTCGACCAATCCCACATGAGCGACGACATGGCCAGGGCGGCGTTCCCGAACGCCTCCTCGAGCGTCGCCCCGTAGGCTTGGAACTTGCCGTCGGCCGTGTGGGGGAGGATTTTATATCTTTCCATGAGGGTCCCCAAGGCTCCTCAGGAAATCTTACCCCAACCGCCCCGAAAAGTCAGCCCGAGCACGGGCCCGGCGGCCGAGCGGGCGGGCGGCACTCCCCCTACTTGACGTCGGCGACGACGGCGTTGAGGACTTTCTTGGTCTCCTTGTCCTGGACGAAAAAGACGACTTTGAGGCCTTGCCGCGGGATGGCGTTCCGCCGGACGGCCCACTTAAAGTTCGGGACCCGGGTGTAGGTCTTCTCGAACTCGGTCAGGTAGGCGTCGGCGGCCTTTTCCGAGGCGGCCAGGTCGAACGTCGCCGTCTTCGGAGCGGCCGGATCGACGGTGACCAGGTCGCGGACGACCATCTTGTGGGATACGAGGCCGTTCGAGCCCTTGTGCTCCTGCTCGGCCTGGACGAGGACGAGGTGGTATTCGGCGCCTGGCACCACCTTGTCGAACTCATAGGCGGCTTTGACCGCATCCCCGGCAAGGGACGCCCGGACTTTCAGCGAGATTCCCGGAGCGGCCGAAAGGAGGGGTTCGACGGCTGCCTTGTACTCCGCGAACTTGCCCTCGGCCATGCCGCGGTTCCCTCCTCCGACCATTTTGTTCGCGCCGTCGAAGAAAACCGTCGGCGTGCTGTTGACGCCATAAACATCCTGCCGCGTCTTGGTGGCCGGGTTCATCATCGGGTCCGGCCTGGGAATGGGCAAATGGTAGACGAGGATGACCAAGTACTTCGCCGGGACGGACTCGACGAGCCCGTCGAAGGCGAGGTCGGCGCCGACGCAGGGCGGGCACTCCGAACCCGTGAAGAGCTCGGCGAGCGCGGCCTTGCCCTTCCAATCGGCCGGCGCCTTGAACGGCTCCGGGTGAAAGGGCAGGGCTTTGAGCTTGGCCTGGAGCGCGGCCTCGAAGCCGTCCGGCCGGCCGTTGATCTTGACGTAGAGCTCCTTGGCCCTGTCCTTCGCGTCCTCGAAATTATCGACGGACGCCGCGAGATAGGCTTCATAAGCCTCTCGGTTCTTGTTCAGCTTCTCCTGGACGCCGGCCAGGGCGTAGAAATAATTGCCGCCGGTCGCGCCGCCGGCCTTCCGATAGCCTTCGAGCGCAGCCATGGCCTTGGCCGCATCCCCGGCGTTCAGGTAAGCCTTGGCCGCCGCGATCTCGATGCCGTTGATGAACTGGGACTTGAAGAAGCCTCGCCGGTCCTCGGGGATCCCCTCGTAGGTCGCGGGGTCCTCTGCGGCCGCGAGGGTTTCCTCCCTGTATTTCAGGATGACGGTCAGGACCGCGGCCTTGTCGAAAGACCCGAGCCTCGGATGGCCGAGGATCTGGTCCGCCGTCATGCTGGGGTTCTGGAGGCGGGCCGGCCCTTTGGCCTTGGCCATGAAGTCCTTCTGCAGGGAGACGACGGACTCCAAGGTTTCGGCCAATTCGATCTTGGCCTCCAGGATGCTTCCCTCGATCGCAACCATGAACTGGCTGTTCGGGTAAGCAGCCTTGATCCTTTCGAATTCCTTGATCCGGGCTGAGGCGTCCTTGATCTCCGATGCGGCGACGAGTTCCTTATATTCCGGCGGCGGAGCCTGCCGGCCCTGGGCGAAAGCCAGGTTCGAAACGATCGATCCCAATATCACGCAAATGATGAGAACCGTTCGAGATCGTGCTTTCAAATTCATGGGGGGCCTCCTCTAAAAAATCTATTATATAGGAATCCTCTAGGAAAAGAAGGGTTTATTCACCCGATTGCGTGGGGACGATGGGGACGCTGCCCGCTTTAGCCAGCGATGGGATCTACGCATATCCCCCGGCCCCCCGGGAACCAGTCCCGGCGGTCGGCCAGGGTATCTTCAATATTACGAATCTTCTGATGGCTGATATCCAAGACTCGATTCAGATACTTCCCAGAAGTACGGCTCCGGGCCGCTCCGCCGCACTTCTGCCGGTCGCTTCTCAGAATCCGCTCCCTGCCGCCCCTCCACTACGGGGTCTATGCATAGCCCCCATCACTGTCGCAGACAGCGTCCCCCCATGTCAGCTGAACAGGCCGGCGAGCACGGTGCCGCAGGACGGGCAGAGCGAATCCCGGAGGGCGGTCCCGACGACCGTGAAGCCGCGGCGGCGGATGAGGACGAGGCCGCAGGTCCGGCAGAGTGTGTCTTCCGACTCTCCGGGAACGTTGCCGACGTAGATATATCGCAGGCCTTCTCGCCGGCCCGTTTCGGCGGCGGCCCGGAGGGTGGCGACGGGCGTCGGCGGCGCCTGGGTATATCGGTAATCCGGGTGGAAACGGCTGAGATGCCAGGGGATGTCGGGGTCCACGGAGGCGATGAATCGGGCTATCCCGGCGATCTCCTCCGTCCCGTCGTTGAGGCCGGGGACGACGAGGGTCGTGACCTCGACCCAGATGCCGAGCCGGCGCATCAGGCGGATGGTTTCGAGGACGGGTTCGAGCCGGCCCCCGCAGACGGTTCTGTAGGTTTCGTCCCTGAACGCCTTGAGGTCGACGTTGGCGGCGGCGAGATAGGGCCGGATCGTTTCCAGGGCCTCGGCCGTCATGTAGCCGTTGGTGACGAAATTATTGAGGAGGCCCGCTTCCCCGGCCAGCCTGGCCGTGTCGAAGGCGTATTCAAAGAAGACCGTCGGCTCGGTGTAAGTATAAGAAATACTCCGGCAGCCTTGGTCGAGGGCCGAACGGACGATATCCTCCGGAGCGAACGGCTCGCCCGCGATCCCACCGGCCTTGCTCCGGGAAGCTTGAGAGATCTGCCAGTTCTGACAGAAGCCGCAGCGGAAGTTACAGCCCGCCGTGGCCACGGACAGGGCCTTGGAGCCGGGGAAAAAATGATAAAGCGGCTTCTTTTCGATGGGGTCGACGTGCGCGGCGACGACCTCGCCGTAGACGAGCGTCAGAAGACTCCCGTCGCGGTTTTCGCGGACGCCGCAGATCCCCTGCTTGCCTGGCGCGACGACGCAGCGATGGGCGCAGAGCCGGCATTGGACCTTGCCACCCTCGAGCGGTTCCCAGAGCATGGCCGCGCGGGTCATTTCTTTTTTCCGCCCGAAAGAAGGGTTTCGGCCGACGGGCAGAGCCGTCGCAGGAAGCATTCGACACACTTCGGCTGGCGCGCCTGGCAGAGGGCCCGGCCATGATCGACGAGCAGAAAGTTGAAATCCAGCCAGTCGCCCTTGGGCACCGATTTTAGGAGGTCGCGCTCGACTTTGACCGGGTCCTCGTGCCGGCTCAGCCCGAGGCGCCGGGAGAGGCGCCCGGCGTGGGTGTCGACGGCGATCCCCTCGGCTTTGCCGTAGCCCGCGGCGAGGACGATGTTGGCCGTCTTGCGGGCGACGCCGGGCAGCGTGACGAGCGCGTCCATGGAATCGGGGACGGAGCCGCCGTATTCCTCGACGATACGGCGGGCCGCGCCGATGATGGACTTGGCCTTGTTCCGGAAAAAGCCGGCCGAGCGGATCTCCTGCTCGAGCTCGGTCCGGTCGGCCCGGGCGAAGTCGGCCGCGGTCGGGTATTTCCGGAAGAGCGCCGGCGTGATCCGGTTGACCCGCTCGTCCGTGCACTGGGCGGCCAGGATCGTGGCCACGAGGATCTGGAGCGGGTTCCGGAATTCGAGGGCCGTCCTGGGCTGCGGATACCGCTCCCGGAGGAGCCCGATGATCCGGCCTATGCGCCTAGGCGCCGGTTCCATGACCTCTCCCCGCCTCGCCGCGTCAGGGCCCGACGTGAAAGAGGTCTTCGCCGATATGGAAATCCTCGACGCTGTAATAGTCGGGGAACTTCAGGAGGAGTTCGAGCTCCGCCTTGATCATGGCTTGGTGGCTTCTTTCGACACGGCCGAGGTAGGCCAGGACCTTCCGGCCCGCTTCGTCCTCCGCCCTCTCGCCGGCCTCGTTGTAGAAAGCCTCGGCCGTCTCCTCGGCCTTGAGGGCCGCTTGGAAGAGGGCCGGGACGGTGGGCTCGGCGCCGACGGAAACGGCGATCGGCGGCATCAGGGACGACTCCGGGACGTCCTTGGGCATGTCCGGATATTTCTGCCCGAGAAGCCGCTCGAGGATCTTCTTGTGGTTCTCTTCCTCGAGGGCCAGGAACTTGAGCTTCTGGAGAAGGATGATGTTTTTCACCCGCTCCTGGAGCCTGACGTAAAAAGCGGCGGCATCGACCTCGGAGCGGATGGCCACGCCGAGGATCTGCCAAACCGGAAGTTTCTTGTCGATGGCCATGGTGACCTCCCTTGGGCCCGGTGTCAGAACGTTACGAACTTGTCTTTGGGAGTGCCGCAGAGGGGGCACTTGTCCGGCGCGTCGCCTTCCATGGTGAAGCCGCAGACGGAGCAAACATGGACGGGCTTAAAGTCGATGTCCCGGCCCGACTCCACGGCCGTGCGGGCGCTCCGGTAGAAACCGGCATGGACTTTTTCGGCGGCCGCCGCCCAGTTGAAGAACTTCTCGGCCGTCTTCTCGCCCTGGGCCTGGGCCACGACAATAAAAGCCGGGTACATCTCTTCGACCTCGAAGTTTTCGCCGCCGACGGCCGCGTCGAGGTTGTCCTTGGTGGATCCGATGCCGCCAAGCGTCTTGAGATGATTGGTGGCATGGACTTGCTCGGCGTAGGCGTTGGCCTTAAAGGCACGGGCAATATTCGGCAGTTTATCCGCCGCGGCTTTCTCGGAGAAAGCGAGGTACTTGACATGGGCCTGGCTCTCTCCGGCGAAGGCGGCCTTGACGTTCTCTTCGGTCATCTTCTTCATATCCAACTCTCCTTTAGGGAATTCGTAACATGGCTTGAATGGCCCCCCGGGCCCGGTCGGCGACCGCCGCGGGGATGACGATACGAGTGGTGTTCGTTTCAAGCGCCCGCAGGACCTTGGCGAGCGTCGTCATCTTCATGTGGACGCAGAGCGCCCCGTCCCGGCCGGGATAGAATTTCACGGCCGGGTTCTCCTTGCCGAGCCGATAGAGGATGCCTTTCTCGGTGCCGACGATGACCTCCCGCCGGGACGTCGCCCGAGCCTCGAGGACCATCTTTCCCGTCGACAGGACCTTGTCGGCGAGGTCGATGACGTCCAGGGGGCATTCTGGGTGGACCCAGACCTCGGCGTCCGGATGGAGGGCCTTCGCCTTGAGGATGTCCCCGGGGGTGAACTTATGGTGGACGTGGCAGTAGCCGTCCCAGGCGATGAGCTTGATGCCCGTTTCCCGGGCTACCCACGCGGCCAGATTCTTGTCGGGGACGAAAAGAGCTTCGGTAACACCCAGCGATTTGACGACAGCGACCGCGTTCGAGGACGTGCAACAGATATCGCTCTCGGCTTTGACCTCGGCGCTCGTGTTGACATAACAGACGACCTTGAGTCCGGGGTACCGCTCTTTCCAGGCGCGGAGCTCGCGGGCGTTGATCATATCGGCCATCGGACAGCCGGCGGCGGGCTCGGGAAGGAGCACCGTTTTCGTCGGCGAGAGGACGGCAGCCGTCTCGGCCATGAAATGGACGCCGCAGAAGACGATGACTTCGGCGTCGAGGACGGCGGCCTTCCGGCTGAGCTCAAGGGAGTCTCCGACGAAGTCCGCAGCATCCTGGACCTCGGGGAGCTGGTAGTTGTGGGCCAGGATGACGGCGTTTCTCCGCCGTTTGAGCTCGACGATCTTTTCGAGAGTGTTCGGTTCGCTCACAGGTTATCCCACTGCCCGGCAGCCGCGCCGGGACTTAGCCCTTCAGCGGTTTTCCGCAATGAAGGCACTTCTCGTCGCCCTTCTTCGTGATCCCGCCGCAGGAGGGGCATTCCTCGAACTCGACCCGGCAGGCCCGGCAGAACGTCTTTTCCTCATCCTGGAGGGCGTTGTCGCAATACGGACAGACGGAGCCTTCGTGTTCATGAAGCTCCATGGGTGCGGCTTCACGGGGCGCCCGGCCCTCCCGCTTATCCTGGAAATTCTTGATGGCCTCGTGGAGTGCATCGGCGCCGAGGTTCGAGCAGTGCATCTTGTTCTTGGGCAGCCCGCCCAGCTCCTCGGCCACGAGGTCGTTGGTGATGGCCATCGCCTCGCTAAGCGTCTTGCCCTTGGCCATCTCGCTGACCATGCTGGAGACGGCGATGGCGGCGCCGCAGCCGAAGGTCTGGAACTTGACGTCTTCCAGCCGGTCGTCCTTGACCTTGATGTAGAACGTCATCATGTCGCCGCAAACGGGATTGCCGACCTGACCGACGCCGTCGGCTTCGGCCATGACGCCCACGTTGCGGGGATTGGCGAAATGGTCCATGACTTTGTCGCTGTACATTATGACCCTCTCTCTTTCAGGAACTGGGTGTAGAGCGGTGACATGACGCGGAGCCGCTCGATCGCCGGCGGAAAGACGTCCAGTAGATGATCCACGTCTCCGGCGGAGGTCCCCTCGATCAGGCTGAAGACGAGGGAGCCCTGGGCGGTGGCGTGGTCGAGCCCCATGGCCAGGAGGACGTGGGATGCCTTCAGGGCCTTGGACGTGCAGGCGGAACCGCTTGAGACGGCGACGCCCTTCATGTCCAGGCTCAGGAGCATGCCTTCGCCCTCCACGAACTCGATGCAGAAACTGGCGTGGTGGGGCAGGCGCTCCGTCCGGGATCCCGTAACGATGACGTGCCCCACCCGGCCGGGGAGCTCTTCGAGGAGGCGGTCCCTCAGGGGAACGAGCGCCGCGGTCCGCGCCTGCATCTCCTGCCGGGCCAGCCGGGCGGCCTGGCCCAGCCCGACGATGCCGGCGACATTCTCCGTCCCGCCCCGGCGACCGCCTTCCTGGATGCCGCCGTCGATGAGCGGCAGGATGCGCACGCCCTTGCGGACGAAAAGCGCCGCCGATCCCTTGGGGCCGTAGAACTGGTCGCCGGCCAGGCTCAGGGCGTCCACGCCGAGCGCCTTGACGTCCAGAGGGATGCTGCCGGCCGCGGCCACGGCGTCGGTGTGGACGAGGATACCGTGCGGGCGGCAGACGGCCGTCACCGCCGCGACCGGTTGGACCGTCCCGACCTCGCTGTTGGCCGTCATGACGGAGACGAGGACCGTCTCCTTGGTCAGGGCCTTCTCGACATCGGCCGGGTCGACCCTCCCGAAGCGGTCCACGGGGACGAGCGTCGCCGAAAAGCCCTGTTTTTCGAGGGCCTTGACGGAATTGAGGACCGAGGAGTGCTCGACGGCCGAGACGACGATGTGCCGGCCACGGGCCTGCTGGCCGAGAGCCAGCCCCTTGACGGCGAAATTATTGGCCTCGGTGCCGCTCGACGTGAAGTAGATCTCGGAGCTTTGAGCCCCGACGAGCCCGGCCACTTCTTCGCGGGCCGCCTCGACGGCGTCCAGCGCACGGCGGCCCTCGGCATGCAGGCTCTGAGGATTCCCGAAGACGTCCCCGAGGCAGAGCCGCATGGCCTCCAAAACCTCAGGATGCAGAGGAGTGCCAGCGATGTGATCGAGATACACTCTTCTCATGACCTCTCCCTGCGCGCCCGAAGGACCCCCGCCCGCGGCGGATGACCCCCGCCCCGGCCCGAAAAATCGCTCAGACGGCCTCGACCGACGTGACTTCGGGAACCTCTTTCTTCAGGATCCGCTCGATCCCCATCTTCAGGGTGAGCTGGGACATCGGGCAGCCGCCGCAAGCCCCTTTGAGCCGGACGCGAACGACACCGTCGGCGCCGACATCCACGAGTTCCACGTCGCCCCCGTCAGCCTGGAGGGCGGGCCGGATCTTGGTCAAAGCCTGTTCGATTCTTTCTTTCATCAAGAGCTCCCTATCTCTTCTTGGCCGGCTTCTTGGCGGCCTTCGTCATCGGCTTACCGCAACAGACGAAGACGTGTTCCTCGGCGCAGCCGCAGGCCTCGTCGATGACGATACGGTAACCGCAGATCCGACATTCATAAGCGTCGTTCTTCTTCGCTTTCGCCGCGTATTTCGCCTTTTTCTTGACTGTCATGTCATGTCTCCTTTTTATTTTTCATACATACCACCGCGCCCGGGGGAAAGTCAAACATCCAGACCCGGCGGGGCCCAATCGAGAAGACGCTTCTCCCCGCGGAGCGCCCGGATGCCGGTCGCGTCCTGGCTGACTTCGAGCGAGCCGCGGTATTTACCCTCGCTATCCCTAAGGGCGAAATAGCGGATGTGGATGAACCTTCCGTTCATCTCGATCCAGAATTCCGCGGTGTCCCGGCTTCCGTCCCGAAAGGCGGACAGGATCTGAGTGACCGTGTCGAGGCTCTTGGGCGGATGGCAGTTCTGGACCTTTCGCCCGATGACCCCGGGCGTACGGGGGAATAACCTCTCTCGGGTCGCCGAGTAGTAGACGACGGTGTCGTTCTCGTCGACGAAGGATATATCCACGGGAAGGTTGGTCAACAGGAGGTTGACCTGTTCCACGCTCAGGACTCCGGTGTCGAGGGCCAGCCGGTTTCCTTCGGCCGTTTTCGCGGCGGACACGCCGCCCTCCGGGGGACCTGCGGGCGCCCACTCCCGGCCCGGAGCGATCCAGGCATAGCCAACTTCCTCCTCCCCTTTCTTGACCCGGACCCAGTCCCGCTCGTCGAGCATCTCCAGGCTCATCGGAAAGAGGATCTTCTCCTCCTTATAGATCATGTCCGAGATCTCCTGGAGGACCCAGTTCCCGGTTTTGATCACCAGGGCGCGGTCCCCGATCTCGAGCGCCCGCCGGAAGTCCTTCAAGTGCGCTCGGATGTCGTCGTGGACGGCCCACATGACTTTCGAGGGCCCGCTTTTGTCCTTCTCCTCGAGCCGCGGGAAAAGCTGGTTCTCTTTCTTGAGGTAGTGCTTCTCGACTTGGGCGAGCGTGTCGATGAGCGAGGCCAGCTTGGCCCTTTCGGCAGGCCAGGCCCGGTCCCCGGTCTCTTCCCGGAGCAGGGCCAACAGGTCCCGCGTCCGGCCGACAATCTTTTCGAGCTCCCTGTTCTCCGCGGCCAGAGTGTGCAGCGGGTGGCCGGGGACATACCCCGGCGCCGGCTGTTCATCGAGCGAATCCTTGAAGACCCGGACGTGGACGTCGCAGAGCTTTTTGATCTCCTCTTCCGGCAAACCTTCGGAAATGAGCTCCTGCTCCATGGCCGCGATCTCTCCTCCGGATACGTCGCGGACGAGCGTGCCGAAGCGCTTCCGCAATTCTTCGACGTCGCCGCCCCGATGGAGTTCGCGGATGATGTCCTTGAGGATCTCTTTCTTATTGGTCTTCGCGTCCATGTTCATGGTTTACCTCTCTGTCCTCGCTATTATATAATATATCCTACTTAATTAGTAGTATATATTTATTTTTCTCTAATATTACCTGATCAATGTTCTTTTATTGGATGCTTCGGGGACTCTGCTCCCTGGCGCTCCTTGCCTCCGGGGGAATGGATTAGCTCGACGCTACCCGGGCTGTGAGGGGGACCGTCCGGAGCCCCCGTAGCGGAGGGGGACCCATCAGCAAGCTGATGGGGGAACCGCCGGGACTGGTGCCCGGGGGCCGGGGGAAACGGATGGTTCCCCTCACAGCTAAAACGGGGAGCGTCGAGCAGAAACTAGACTTATGGAATTTCTGTTGGATAACCGGCTAGACGACGACGCGCGGCACGAGCGGGTTGATCCGGGAGAGGATCTCGTAGCTGATCGTCCCGGCGAGCGCGGCCAAGTCCTCTGCCGAGATCCGTTCCCGGCCGTCGGCTCCAAGGAGGGTCACTTCGTCCTCGAGCTTGACGCCGGGGACGTCCGTGACGTCGGCCATGAAGAAATCCATGGCCACCCTCCCCCGCACCGGGGCTCGCCGCCCCTTGACGAGGACGTGCGCGGCGTTCGAAAGGCCGCGGTCGTAGCCGTCGAAATAGCCGACGGGCACGACCGCCAGGACCGTCGGCCGGGTCGTGCGGAAGGTGCATCCGTAGCCGACAAAGGCCCCTGCGGGGATCTTTTTGACCTGCGCGATCCGGGCTTTCCAGGAGAGGACCGGCTCGAGCGAGAGGGGCTTCCTCTTTTCGAGGATGCAGGAGAGGTAGGTCTCCTTGGAGGGCCACAGCCCGTAGAGGCCGATTCCGACCCGGGCCAGGTTGAATTCCGGTTCCGGGAAAAGGATGGTCGAGGCGGTGCAGGACATGTGCTTGAGCGGGACCTCGAAGCCGCGCGCTTCGAGCTCCCGGCAGGCCGACCGGTAGCATTCGAGCTGGCGGCGGGGATAATCGTGCTTCGTCGTGTCCTCGATGTTGGCAAAATGGGAGGCGAGGCCTTCGACGGCAAGCCCGGGGCGCTTCTGGATGTCCCGGACGAACGGCCCGACGTCCTTGACGTCGACGCCCTGCCGCCATGTCCCGGTCTCCACTTTGACATGAAGACGAACCGTTTTGCGGAGACGTACGGCAAGCGCGCTCAGGCGTCTGACCGTCTCCTTATTGTAAACGGTCAAGCGCAGGTCGCGGGTCACGGCCTCCTCCAGGCCGAGGAAGGGCACGTAGCCGATGACCAGGACGGGCGCCTGGATGCCCGCATTCCGGAGCGCCGCGCCTTCCTCAACGGAATTGACGCCGAGCCAGTCGACGCCGCTCTGCAAGGCGATCCGCGAGACCTCGACGAGCCCGTGGCCGTAAGCGTTGGCCTTGACCACGGCCAGGAGCTTCCGTCTCCGGCCGACAAGGCGGCGGAATTCGTGGATGTTGTGGACGAGGGCCGACTTTTTGATCTCGACGCGTTCGACCAGGGCCCCGGCCATCCCCTTCTCCTTAAACCGCCCGCTCCCGCCGGATCCTGGCCATGTCGACGAACCCGCTGAGCTCGGGTTCGATGAGGACCGTTTGTCTGCGCTCGACGCCCGTCGAAACCACGGCGACGCGGGTTTCGACGAGGTCCTCGAGGACGCGAAGGTAGTCGACGAACGCCCGCGGCAGGGCGTCGAACTCGGCGGCGCCGTGGAGGGACTCCGGCCAGCCCGGGAGCGTCCGATATTCGGGGACGACCTCGTCGAGCACCCACGACTCCGTCGGGAAACTCTTCAGGACCTCCCGCTTGTAGCGGTAGCCCGTGCAGACCGGGATCTCCCCGATCCCGGACAGAACGTCGGGCTTGGTCAGGGCGATCCTGTCGACCCCGTTGACCCGGCAGGCGGTCCGGACGGCCACGGCGTCGAACCAGCCGCAGCGCCGGGGGCGTCCGGTCGTCGCCCCGAACTCGTCGCCGCGAGCGGCGATCGTCCTGCCTATCTCGTCGTGAAGCTCCGTCGGGAAGGGCCCGCCGCC
This sequence comes from Candidatus Aminicenantota bacterium, assembly GCA_041303965.1. GTDB lineage: Bacteria > Acidobacteriota > Aminicenantia > Aminicenantales > Saccharicenantaceae > RBG-16-66-30. The sequence continues at coordinate 34,037 of JBFYOD010000012.1, read as the reverse complement.
GACCCGCGTCGTGTAGGCCTTGGTGATGCCGAGGACGCCGTGGATCGATCTCGGCCCGACGCCGAGCCCGGTCGCGGCGCCGCCCGCCGTCGAATTCGAGGAGGTCACGTAGGGATAGGTGCCGTGGTCGACGTCGAGCAGGGCCCCCTGCGCGCCCTCGAAGAGCACGTTCTCGCCGCGCTTCATGCGCTCGTGCAGGAGCTCGGGGACGTCACGGAGATAGGGCACGAGCTTCTCCGCCCAGCCCGCAAATTCCAGGCTGATGGATCCGGCGTCGAGCGGAGGCAGTCCGAACGCTTCGAAGACGCGGTTCTTGGCGGCGACGTTTTCCGCGATCTTTTCGCGGAGGACGCGGAGATCGGCCAGGTCGCCCGTCCGGATCCCGAGACGTGCCGCCTTGTCTTCGTAGGCCGGACCGATGCCGCGGCAGGTCGTGCCGATCTTCTTCTCGCCGCGCATCTCCTCGCTCACCTTCTCGACGAGCGGATGCCAGGGCATGATCAGGTGGGCGCCGCGGCTGACGGCGACGCGCGTCGGGTCGACGCGCACGCCCTGGCTTTCGAGGTCGCCCGTTTCCTTGAAGAACGCCCCCGGCGAGATGACCAGGCCGTTCCCGATGACGCAGAGGGTCCCGGGATGGAGGATGCCCGACGGAATGAGATGGAGGACGACCTTCTTGCCGCGGACGTAGACGGTGTGGCCGGCGTTATGGCCGCCCTGGTAGCGGGCGACGACGTCGAAGGCGGGCGTGAGCAAGTCGACGATCTTCCCCTTGCCTTCATCGCCCCATTGTGTTCCGAGAACGAGCAGATTGGCCATGCCTTATCCTTTGACCGTGATTGCCGTCGCGAACGGGATGTCGGGAGCGAGCCGCACCGCGATTCTATCAAAATGCCGCGGCCAACTCAAGGTCCGTGACTCAGAAGCTCAGGGCCGCCTGGACCTGGAACTGGTCGTTCTTGAGGATGGGCTCCTTCTCCTTGTTCCAAACGTATTCGGCCTTGATGAAGAACGTGGGACCGAGGACATAGCGCAGGCCCATCGTCCAACGGCTCAGGTCGCGGAGGAACCCGTCTCCCCGGTAAGGGTCGTCGACCTTGACCTTCTGGAAGCTCCCGATGGGCTGGAAGCTCCGGAAACCCATAGCCATCCAGATGGAATAACCCTCCGACTTGCCCGCCTGGAACGGCTCGGGATTTTCGATCCTGGCCTTGGTGTACTCGCCGTGGATCTCCCACTGGCCGGTCGCCCAGGTGAGGTCCGCCCCTTCCAGGATGAGATCATGCATGTCCCGCTCGTCGTACTTGCCCGTGTAATAGGAAACGCCCGCCCTTCCGTAGTCGCCGAGAGCGAGCCCGACCCGGCCGCCCTTGGCCTTGTCGGAATTGTTGTCCTGGAATTGCTGCCCGCTGCCGACCCTGTCAAGATCGCCCAGGCCATTCCCCAGGTAGGCCGAATAGGACAGGATCCCGACCTTGCCCTCGACGAGCAAACCGACGTCACGCCAAGTCCCGGGATAAAGGTATTCCAGGTTGAGAGGAACGCCTATGAGGAGCGTTTCGTGCGGCCGGCTGGCCTGATTGTAGGTCCCGAAGGGCACGATGAAGAGACCGGCCTTGATGCCGATGGCCTGGGACGGCAGAAAGCCCGCCCATGCCTGGTCCAGCTCGAAGGTCCAAGACTGGGCCTGCCCGGCGGTCGGGACGCCCAGGGTCCGGGCCTCGATGGAGAATCCGAACTTCCCGCCTACCAGGCCCGTTGCCCCGAAGCCGGCCAAAAGGTTCTTTAGGCCCGCTTTGGGATAGAGGCTTTCGGCTTGCCCATCGATGTACGCGAAAGACAGATAGCCTCCGTAGCTGATCGGGTTTTGGCTGCTTGGGGCCTGGCTCTGGCCCCTGGCCAGGGGGGCGAGAGCCATGAGAACGGTGAGGGCGACGGCGATGAGGGTCAATTTCCTGTTCATGATATCTCCGAAAAATCGAATGTGTCCTCCAGGAGGTCGCCCTTCCGGCTCTCGACGTCCTTCTTCACGGCGACGAGCCGGCCGATCTCCGAGGCTCCCCTTTTCGTCCCCATCCAGATCGCGCCGACGAGACGGCCTTCTTTAAGGACGATCTTCTTGTAAAGCCCCTGCTCGGGAACCGACCGGACGATGACCTCGTATCCGCTCGCCTCGGGGCTGACCTCTCCGGCCGACGTCAAAAAGAGGCCGGCGACCTTGAGCGTGTTTGACGGCACCGTTCCGACGTAGGGCATGTCCATCCCCAGCATGTTGTGGGCGGCGGCCCGGGCCTGCTCGAACGAGGCCGGAATGATCCCGTAGACCCTTCCCCGATGTTCGGCGACGTCGCCAGCGGCAAAGATCTCGGGGCGATTGGTGCGCAGACGGTCGTCGACGACGACGCCCCGCTCGACGGCGAGCCCGGCGTCCTTGGCCAGCGCGAGATCGGGCTTGACGCCCGCCGCGATGACGACAAGATCCGCTTGGATCTCTTCCCCGGACTCGAAGAGGATGCCGCGGGCTTCAACCGGGCCGATGATCTCCCGGCTGACAGCGCCGAGCCGGACGGAGATGCCTGTTTTTTCGATCTCGCGCTTGAGGATCCCGGCTGCCGCCTGGTCGAGTTGGCGGGGCAAGAGGCGGTCGAAGAATTCGACGACCAAAACGTCGGCGCCCCGGCTGCGGATAGCCCGGGCGATCTCCAGGCCGAGGAGCCCGCCACCGAGTACGGCGACATGGGCATGCGTCCGGAGATGGTCGAGGATGGCCAGCGCGTCATCCAATGTCCGCAGGACGAAAACGCCCTTCAGTCCGCTGCCCGTGAGCGCAGGGACGGCCGCCCGGGCGCCGCTCGTGAGCAGCAGGGCGTCGTATGGGAACACATCCCCAGATCCGGTCTCGATCGTCCTCTCGTCCGGCCGTATCTTCGCGACCCTCTCGCCGAGATGGAGGCCGATCCTCTGCCGGGCGCTCCAGATCTCCGGAAAGGCGAAGAGTTTCTCGTAGGGCAGGCGGCCCGCCAGGAACTCGATCAGGTTCGGCCGGGGGTAGTAGGCGTATTTTTCCTCGGCAAAGATCTCGACGCCGGCGTCCGGGTCGAGCTCTCTCACGGTCTTGGCGGCAATCGTGCCGGCCAATCCGTTGCCGACGATGACGATCTTCATGGCCGGAAAAAGACGCCCCGGCAGGTCTCAGTCGACCTTCGAAAAGAGTTCCTTGCCGACCCCGCACTGGGGGCAAACCCAGGAATCGGGAAGGTCCTCGAACTTCGTCCCGGGAGGGATCCCGTTGTCCGGGTCACCCGCGGCCGGGTCGTAAACGTATCCGCACGCCTGGCATTCCCATTTCTCCATCATGGCCTCCTTTCAATTCTCCTGAAGGAAGTTCTTTTCGTACTCGGCTTCGATCTTGAGCTTGTGAGCCCGCTCCTGGCCGGCGAGGAATTCGAAGATCCGGTGGTGGCCCGAAGCCTCGGCCATCCGGGCCAGGGTGTCGTAGAGCTCGGCGGCTTTCTTCTCTTTCTGGGCGGCGAAGATGAGAAGCTCCTGGAGAGACATGTCGTCTGTGGGCTTTTCCTCCGCGAGGAAGTCGATGACCCGTAGATCAGGCACGAAGGCCGGGACGAGGCCGTCGAGCTCCTTTTCGGTCAGCCCTTCGAGGAGTCGCCGGTGGGACTCTTCTTCCTGCCTGAGGAAGAGAAGGAACTCGCGCAGACCTGGCATCCGGGCCAGGCCGGCCATGCGGCCGTAGCCGTCGGCCGCCTCTATTTCCCGCTCGATGGCGAAGGCGATGATGTCCGGAACGGATCGGAAACGGCGATGGGGCATGGCTCCTCCATCCTTTCACGTGTTCAGGGGTCCAAGATGGAATTCATTATAATAGAATCGTCCGGGGAGTCAAACAACGCCGCCGAGCCGGATGAGCTTGTCCTTGACGAGGGAGTTCCGCTTCACCGGCTTGTCGTTCTTGATGGCGATGTAGAGGGCCTTGTAAGAGCCGATGATCACGCTCAACTTCTTGGCCCGGGTCAAGGCCGTGTAGAAGAGGTTGCGCTGGAGCATGATGAAGTGCTGGGTCAGAAGGGGCATGATGACGGCCTGGTACTCGCTGCCCTGGGCCTTGTGGACGGAGACGGCGTAGGCCAAAGTCAGGTCGTTGAGCTCGTCCCGCTCGTAGCTCACCGTCCGGCCGTCGAAGTCGACGAACAGCCGGCACTTGGCCTTGTCCGCGTGGAGGACGATCCCGATATCGCCGTTGAAAACGTCCTTGTCGTAGTCATTGCGCACCTGCATGACCTTGTCTCGGGCGCGAAACTCGCGGCTCCCGACCTGAAGGCCTTCCCGCCCAGGATTGAGCCGGGCTTGGAGCTCCGTGTTGAGGTTGTCGACGCCGACGACGCCCTTGTACATGGGGCTGATGACCTGGATCTGAGGGGAGATCGGGCTTAGTCCGAGCTTGTAGGGGATGCTGGACGAGCACATCTTGAGGATGGTCTGGAAGGCTTTCCTCTCGTCGTCCTGCCGGATGAAGTAGAAATCGGCGTTCTTGTCCGTCCGCGGCGCGTAAACGAGGGACAGTCCCTGGTTGACACGGTGGGCGTTGACGACAATGAGGCTCTCCTTCTCCTGCCGGAAGATCTCGTCGAGCCGGACGACGTCGACCGTGCCCGACTCGATGATGTCCCGCAGCAGGGTCCCCGGACCGACCGAGGGCAGCTGGTCCTTGTCGCCGACGAGGATGAGCCGCATCCAGGGCGGGACGGCCTTGAGAAGGTGGTACATGAGCGGCAGATCGACCATCGAGAACTCGTCGATGACCAGGGCCTCGCCGCGGAGCGGATTCGACTCGTTCCGCTTGAATCCCCCCTTCTTGGGCTGGAATTCGAGGACACGGTGGAGCGTCCGCGCTTCGGCGCCGGTCGTCTCCGTGAGCCGCTTGGCGGCGCGGCCGGTCGGCGCCCCCAGGAGAACCTCCCTCCCCCACTTGCGGAAGATGTCCACGACGGCCCGGACGATGGTCGTCTTGCCCGTGCCGGGGCCGCCGGTGATGACCAGGATCTTCCGCTCGAAGCTCTCCCGGATGGCCAGCTTCTGCAGAGGCGAGAAGGCCATCCCCAATCCTTTTTCCGTGTCGGCAACAGCCAGGCCAAGATCGAAGTCCGGGGCCCGGCAAGGAAATCCGGCCAGTTTGTGGATGGAGCGCACGACCTCTTCCTGGGCCTGGTAGAAGAACGGCAGGTAGAGGGCCAGGCCGCCAGCCCACTCCTCGCTGACGACCTTCTCGCCCTTGAGCAGGCCCGCCAGGGCGGCTGCGGCCTTGTCCGCGGAGACCTCCAGATCGGTTCCGCATTTCTCCAGGACCTCCGAAGCAAGAGAAAAAATGTGGCCCTGCTCGTTGTCCTTTTCGAGGATATAGAGGATGTAAGCCTTGACCCGATCGAGCGAGCCCGGGTCCATGCCGAGCTTCAGGGCGATCTGGTCGGCCGTCTTGAAGCCGACGCCCCAAATGTCGAAGCTCATCTGGTAGGGATTCGTCTTGAGGACGGTGAACGAACGGTCCCCGTACTGCCGGTAGATCTTCGTGGCCAGGCTGGTCGAAACGTTGTGCTCCTGGAGGAACATGATCAGGTCCCGGATGTCCTGGTGTTCGCTCCAGGATCTCCGGATCTCTTTCAGCTTGACAGCACCGACCCCCCCGACCTCACCGAGCCGCTCCGGGTCCCGGGTCAGGATGTCGATCGTCCCGGCGCCGAACGTCCCGACGATGCGCTTGGCCAATACCGGGCCGATACCCTTGACCAGGCCCGAGGCCAGGAATTTTTCGATGCCCTTGACCGAGGAGGGCAGGGTGAGCGTGAAGTGGTCGACCTTGAACTGCCGGCCGAAGCGGGGGTTGAGCTCCCACTGGCCGCGGATGCGGAGGACCTCGCCGGGCGTCAGAGGCGGGAACGAGCCGACGACGGTCATCACCTCGCCGCTTTCGGGTTGGAAGCGGCAGACCGTGTAGCCGTTGTCGGCGTTGGTGAAGACGATCTCGTCGATGGCGCCGTCGATGAATTCGCGGCCGGTGATGAGCGTCGCCTTCTTCACATGGCCCTCATAACAGATTCATCTTATGTGTTTCCGGAGGACCGGTCAACCGCCAAGGGACTGTCCCCATTCGGGGGCCGTTCCCGTAAAGGGAGAGTCCATAATTTTTTGAGGCCGAGGGGATCGTCTGAGTGAGCATAAGCGGTGATTTAGTCGATCAGCGTGCCGGACGACGACAGTTTCAGGGGAAACCGCCAAAACGTGTCTGAGCTCGGCGTAGCGCACGCCGAGCGAGTTGTTTTGGCGCCGAGTCCGGTGCGCTGATCGGCGTGAAAAATCACCGCAGCGAGCGAAGACGACCCCCGAGGCCTAATTGATGATGCGGAGCATGCGGCCCCAACGGGCCTTGGGGATGAAGCTGACGATCTTCTTGAGGCGGTCGCGGAAGCCTGTTTTCTGCCAGGCGTCCCGCTCGGCCTTGTAGGAGAAATAGATGACCCAGGGTTTGCCCTTGATCGAAGCGAGCGGCAGGAACCCCCAGTAGCGGCTGTCCATGCTGTTGTCTCGGTTATCGCCCATGACGAAGCAGTTGCCCGCCGGGACCGTGACCGGCCCGTAGTTGTCGCGGATGACGTCCTCGTAGCTGTAGAAATCGGTCTTGGAGTTGACGTGGCTGTCGATGTGGACCTTGTAGGACTCGTCGAGCGGCTTGTCATTGACGAAGACCTGCTTGTCCTTGACCTCGACCTTCTCGCCCTCGAGCGCGATGACGCGCTTGACGAAGTCCTTGGTCAGGTCCTTCGGATACTTGAAGACGACGATGCTGCCCCGTTCGATCGGCTTCCGGGGAAGGAGGACGCCCTCGAGGGGCAGCATGGTACGGGTGTAAGCGAGCTTGTTGACGAGGAGAAAGTCGCCGACGAGGAGGGTCGGCTCCATGGATCCGGTGGGGATCTGGAAGGCCTGAACGACGAAGGTCATGACGAAAAAAACGAAGACCGCCGTCTCGGCGATGAGCTCGAAATATTCGCGGAAGAGCCCCTTGTCCTTCTTGCGCGTCTCTTTATCCATATCGCTCACGGTCCATAAAGCGCTACTATAAAGGAAAACGCGCCGGACATCAAGACCGGGACTGGGAGGCCCTGAGCCCGCGCCTTGACACCCCCATCGAATCCGGCTTTACTAGACCCGTGAACGTGACCCTGTTCGGCTACCCCAAGACGGGCAAAACGACGCTTTTCAACCTCGTAACGGGCGCGGGCGTCGAGGTCCGGGCCTACGACGACGGGAAGCGGGAGCCGAACGTGCGGGCCGTCCCTCTCCCCGACGGACGCCTCGACCGCGTTGCGGCCGTCTATCCCGAGAAAAAGAAGATCGCCGCGGTGATGGACCTCACCGACCTCGTCGGCATCTCCTTCGGCGAGGTCAAAGGCAGCCTCCTCCTCGGCCATCTGCGGAAAGCCGACGGCCTCGTCCACGTCGTCAGGGGCTTCGAAGACGAGGACATCCCCCATCCCAGGGGACGGCTCGACCCGGCCGAGGACATCCGGTTCATGGAGGAGGAACTCGTCTTGGCCGACCTCCTTCTCGCCGACGGGCGTCTGGAGCGCCTCGAAAAGGACTTGAAAAAGATGAAGGACCCTGAGGGGGAAAAGGAGCGGGAGCTGCTCCAGAGGCTCCGGCCGGGGCTCGAGTCCGGCCGCGGCCTCCGCGACCTCCCGCTCGCTCCCACCGAGGAAAAGCTCATCCGCAGCTTCGCCTTTCTGAGCCTCAAACCGCTCCTCCACGTCATCAACCTGGACGAGAAGGACCTGGCCTCGCTCCGCCGTCCGGAGGCGCTCTTCCCGGCGCTCGGCGCCTCGCGGCGGGTCATGGCCTTCTGCGGCCGGATCGAAAACGACATCGCCCGGCTCGAAGAGGGTGAAAGACAGGCCTTCATGGACGAATACGGGCTGGACGACATGAGCGCCTCCCGTCTCACCGGGCAAGCGGTCGCGTTCCTGGACCGTATCTCGTTCTTCACGGTCGGGAAGGACGAGGTCCGGGCCTGGACGGTGAAGCGGGGCGCGGCCGCGGCGGAGGCGGCCGGCGCCATCCACTCCGACATCGCCAAGGGCTTCATACGGGCCGAGGTCGTCGCGGCCGAGGAGCTTCTGCGGCTCGGCTCTCTCCACCACGCCAAGGAGGCGGGGGCGATCCGGCTCGAAGGGAAAGACTACATCGTCCAGGACGGGGACGTCATCTACTTCCGGTTCGCCCCATGAACACCGCCTTCAAGACGACCGCCGAGGACCCGCTCTCCGCGGCCCGGACCGGGCTCCTTAAAACGCCGCACGGAACGGTCGAAACCCCGGCCTTCATGCCCGTGGGAAGCCAGGGCACCGTCAAAGGCCTGACCCACGCCCAGGTCGAGGCCCTCGGTGCCCAGATCATGCTCGTCAACTCCTACCACCTCTTCCTCCGCCCGGGGGTCGATGCCGTCGCGGCCATGGGCGGACTCCATGCCTTTATGTCCTGGCCCAAGCCGATCCTGACCGACAGCGGCGGCTTCCAGATCTACAGCCTGTCGCCGCTCGTCCGGACGAGCGACGAGGGCGTCCGTTTCGCCTCCCACCTCGACGGCTCCAAGATCTTCCTCAAACCCGAAGATGTCGTCGACCTCCAGGTCAGGATGGGGACCGACGTCCTGATGTGCCTGGACCACTTCCCGGCCTATCCCTATTCCGAAGAGACGATGAAGGAATCCGTCAGGCTGACGACGGCCTGGGCCGGTCGCTCCAAGGCCCGTTTCGCGGAGATCGATACGCGCCAGCAGCTCTGGGGGATCAGTCAGGGCGGGATCTATCCCGACCTCAGGGCCAAGTCGATCGAGGACCTGCTGGAGCTGGACTTCTCCGGCTATGCTTTCGGCGGCCTGGGCCTGGGGGAGCCGAAGACCCGGCTATTCGAGACCCTCGAGCAAGGCAACGTCCTCCTCCCCCGCGACCGGCCCCGCTACCTCATGGGCATGGGCTACGTCGAGGACATCGTCGAGTCCGTGGCCCGGGGCGTGGACATCTTCGACTGCGTCCTGCCGACGCGCAACGCCCGCAACGGCACCCTGTTCACGAGCCGCGGCCGGGTGGCCATCAAGAACCGGAAATACGCCCAGGACAAGCGGCCGCTCGACGAGGACTGCCCGTGCTACACGTGCCGCAACTTCTCCCGGGCCTACCTCCACCACCTCTTCGAACGCGGCGAGATCACGGCGGCCGTTCTTCACACCATCCACAACCTGCACTTCTATCTTGACATCTTCCGCAAAATACGCCATTCTATCCAATCTAACTCCTTCGGCATCCTGAAGAAGAGTTTGATCTCTAACGCCTTAGAAAAGGAAGAAACGACATGATTTTCGGAGCACTTGCCAACTTGGCCGGTCAGGCCGGAGGAGCGCAGGCCGCCCGGCCCAACATGCTGGGCGCCCTCCTTCCCTTCGTCCTCGTTTTCGTCATTTTCTACCTCCTCATCATCATGCCCCAGAGGAAAAAACAGAAAAAGCACATGGACCTCGTCGAGAACCTGAAGCCGGGCGACCGGATCGTCACGACCGCCGGCATCTTCGGCACGGTCATGGGCGTCCAGAAGGACCGCATCGAGCTCAAGATCGCGGCCAACGTCAAGATCGACATCACTAAGAGCGCCGTAGGCGTCATCCTGGGCGCGTCCGAAAAGCCCGAGGGCGAATAGGGCCCGGGCCGAGGGGCGACGCCCCTCGCCCGGAATGAATCTCTCGCGAGAGTGAAGGTCCCATGAAAAAGAATCTCCAATGGAAGGCCATCCTGACGCTGGCCGTCATCGCCGGCGCGATCATCCTCGCCTACCCCTTCAACGACAAAAAGATCAAGCGGGGTCTCGACCTCAAGGGAGGCATCCACCTCGTCCTCCAGGTCATCACCGACGATTCCATCAACATGGAAACGGACCTGGAGGTCTCCCGGCTCGAGGAATTCCTCAAGAAAGAATCCATCACCTTCCAGAAAGTCACGAAGGAAGGCCTCGGCCGGATCGCCGTGCAGGGCGTGCTCGCGGACGAGGAAGGCAAGACCCGGGACGCGTTCGCCAAATACTCCGGGGACTGGGACTACGGTTTCACGGGCGACCGGGCTAACCTGACCCTGAAACCGCTTGTCGCCCAGTTCCTCCGCGGCCAGGCCGTCGACCAGGCCAAAGAGACGATCGACAACCGGATCAACCTGTTCGGCGTCGCCGAGCCCCTTATTCAGAAGCAGGGCACGGACAAGATCGTCGTCGAGCTGCCCGGAGTCGACAACCCCGACCAGGTCAAGGAACTGATCAAGGTCACCGCCGTCCTGGAGTGGAAGCTGGTCAAGGCCGGCCCCGCGGCCGACGAGGCGACGCTTCTCCAGGCGACCAACGGCCAGGTCCCCGACGACGCCGAAGTCCTCCAGGGCGACCCCAAGAAAGGCCAGGGGGGGGTTTACCTTGTCAACAAGGTCGCCGTAGTAACGGGCAAGGACCTGAGAACGATCCGGCGGACCCAGGACGAATGGAACAACCCGGCCGTCTCCTTCACCTTGAACTCGGAAGGCGGCGCCCGGTTCGAGCAGGTCACCGGCGACAACATCGGCAAGCAGATCGCCATCGTCCTCGACAAGAAGGTCCAGTCCGCCCCCAACATCGAGGATAGGATCCTGCGGTCCCAGGGCGGCGTCATTCGCGGCCGCTTCACCCAGGAAGAGGCCGACGACCTCGTCATCGTCCTCAAGGCGGGCGCCCTCCCGGCGGGCATCAGGTACCTCGAGGAGCGGACGATCGGTCCGGCCCTCGGCGCCGATTCCGTCCGCCAGGGGCTCATCGCCGGGCTCGTGGCCGTCATGGCCGTCATGGCCTTCATGGTCATCTTCTATAAGCTCTCCGGGCTCAACGCGGTCTTCGCCCTCCTGCTCAACGTGCTCATCCTCTTCGGCGCCCTGGCCTACTTCAAGGCCACGCTGACCCTGCCGGGCATCGCCGGCATCATCCTGGCCATCGGCATGGCCGTCGACGCCAACGTCCTCATCTTCGAGAGGATCAAGGAGGAAGCGGCCTTGGGCAAGGGCATCATGAGCTCGATCTCCCAGGGCTTCTCCCGGGCTTTCACGGCCATCTTCGACTCCAACCTGACGACCATCATCTCGGCCATCTTCCTCTTCCAGTTCGGCACGGGCCCGATCCGCGGCTACGCCGTGACGCTGACGATCAGCCTCGTCGCCAACCTGTTCACGGCCGTCTTCGTCTCCCATCTTCTGTTTGACCTGACGGTCAAGAAAACCGCTAAGAAGCTGAGTATCTGACATGCAACTCTTCAAAACCCCCAACATCAAGTTCCTGAAATACAAGTACGTCGCCCTGGCCGTCACCGGCATCATCGTGCTTGCCGGCATCCTCAACATCACGGTCTTCAAGGGGCTCAAGCTCGGCGTCGATTTCGGGGAAGGGTCCCTCCTCCGGGTCATGATGAGGACCCCCGCGTCCGAGGGCCAGATCCGCGACCTTCTCGCGAGCGTCGGCCTGGGCAAGAGCCAGGTCCAAAAGTCCGGCACTTCGGGGCGGGAATTCCAGATCCGGGCCATGGAGACGGGCAGCGCCAAAACCGGCGAGCTGGACCAACTCGAGGCCCACGAGGCGTTGGCCGACAAGATCATCGCCGCCCTCCGCGGCGATGACGGCAAGGCGGAGCTGGCCCGCGGCCTCGTCGATCTGAACTCCGTCGACGAGAGGACCCTCGCCGGGCTTCTAGAGACGGCCTTCCCCGGGTCGGGGCCCGACACCGCGCGCAGGATCGTCTCCTACCGGACCGACACCGGCGTCATCGCCGATTTCCAGGATCTGGCCGGGCTAGGCCTCAAACCCGAGGCTCTAGCCTTCCTCAAGGACAAGGCCTTCCTCGGCAAGATGACCGTCCTCAGCCGGGAGACCGTCGGCCCGCAGGTCGGAGCGGACCTCAGGCGCAAGGCCGTCCAGGCGACCATCTGGTCCCTCATCGGCATGCTCATCTACATCGCCCTCCGCTTCAGGCTCGAGTACGGCGTCGCGGCCATCTTCACGCTGGCCCAGGACGTCCTGATCACGATGAGCTTCTATTCGTTCACCAGCCGCGAGATCAACCTGCCCATCATCGCCGGAATCCTGACCATCGTCGGGTTCTCGATCAACGATACGATCGTCATCTTCGACCGCGTCCGGGAGAACCGGAAGACGATGCGCGGCAAGCCACTCGAAGAGGTCATGAACATCAGCCTCAACCAGTGCCTGGGACGGACGGTCATCACCTCGGGCACGGTCTTCCTGACCGTCGCCGCCCTCTTCTTCTTCGGCGGGGAGGTCATCAACGACTTCGCCTTCCTCATGCTCATCGGCACGATCGAGGGCGTCTACTCGACGATCTACCTGTCCTGCCCGGTCGTCCTTTTCTGGCAGAAACTGTTCAAACCGAAAAATGTCCGCCGGAGATGAATATTCCTTGTCAAAAGGACATTTTTATTTTATAATATCTTTTGTGCGAATCTGCATTAACACGAGCATGAGGTAAGCATCATGGCGGAAGTCAAAAAGATGGTCCGAACGACCGATGTGCCCGAGATCTTCAAAGACTCTTTCTTCAAGCATGAGAAGGGCACCGCTCGTAAAGCCCTGGTCTTCCCGATCGCTTTGATCCTCCACGTGGCCCTGATCATCACGGCCATCGTTCTCCCCCTGCTGTCGACGGGCGAACTGCCGACGGTCGAGGTCTATAGCGCTTTCCTCGCGCCGCCGCCGCCGCCCCCGCCCCCCCCGCCCCCGCCCGCCAAAAAGAAGAGCGCCGCGACGAGCGCGCGGATCAAACGCGTCCAGGCCACGGCCTCGGTCGACCCGGGACGCCTCGTCGCCCCCGTCGAGATCCCCGAACAGATCGCCGAAGAAACGCTTTCGGACATCGGTGTCGAAGGCGGCGTTGAAGGCGGCGTCGAGGGCGGCGTCGTCGGAGGCGTCCTCGGCGGCGTCGTCGGAGGCGTCCTCGGCGGTGTCGTCGGCGAGGTGGAAGCCCCCGTCAGGGCCATCGGCGACATCAAGCCGCCGAAGCTCGTCAAGGAAGTTGCCCCGGTCTATCCCGAGATCGCCCGCCAGGCGCGCGTCGAGGGCGTCGTCATCGTCGAGGCGACCACGGACGTCTATGGCCGCGTCATCGGCGTGAAGGTCCTGCGATCGATCGCGCTCCTTGACCAGGCGGCCATCGACGCCGTGCGTCAATGGGTCTATGAGCCGATGGTCATCAACGGGCGTCCCCGGCCGGTCGTCTTCACCGTTACCGTCCGGTTCCAGCTGAAATAGTAAAGTCAGTCAATGGCTTTCGATATCTAACAGGAGGTAAAACCCATGCAATTCGGACTTCTCGAAATGTGGGCGGCCATGGGAGCAGTGGCCAAGACAGTCGCGATCATCCTGATCGCCATGTCCATCGTCTCAATTTACATGTTCATCGAGCGGCAGCTCGTCTTTGCCCGGGCCCGGAGCAAATCCCGCGAAGTGGCCCCCAAGCTCGCGGAACTGCTGAAGAACGGCAACATCAAGGACGCGCTTGCCCTGTCCAACAAGAAGGACTATAAGGGCAGCCATCTGGCCCGCATCACCTCGGCCGGCATCCAGGCCTTCATCGAAGGCAAGGACGCGAAGCTCGGTTTCGATCAGCAGATCGAGACGGCGACGCGCGGCTGCGAACGCGCCCAGACCCTTTTCAACCAGGAACTCCGGCGCGGCCTGCCCATCCTGGCCACCATCGCCACGTCGGCCCCCTTCATCGGGCTGTTCGGGACGATCTTCGGCATCATCAACGCGTTCCGCGGCATGCAGCTGACAGGTTCGGGCGGCATCGGCGCCGTGGCCGGCGGCATCTCCGAGGCGCTCGTGACGACGGCCGTCGGCATCGGCGTCGCGGTCCTCGCCCTGTGGTGCTTCAGCATGCTCAATTCGAGGATCGAGGTCTACGACGCCGAGATGTCCAACACCCAATCTCAGGTCGTCGATTTCTTCATCAAGTCCGGCGAAGCCCGCTAAGGACTTAAGTTCCGGCCGACGTTAAGCCGGATCGAGAGAGAGGCATACAATGGGATTCTCAGTTTCGACAAACGGCAAAGACACCGTTAAATCCGAACCGAATGTCGTCCCTCTCTGTGACGTCCTGCTCGTCCTTCTCATTATTTTCATGATCGTGACGCCGCTCATCCAGAAGGGCGTCGACGTCAGGCTCCCCAACGCGCAGTTCACGACGAACATGCCGGAGAACCCCGACGTCGTCCTAGCGATCAAGAAGGACGCGCGCGACCCCAAGGGTTTCCTCCTCTATGTCAACCAGGATAAGGTGACGATGGAGACCTTGCAGAACGCGCTCGAAGAGGCTTTCCTGACCGTCGCCGACAAGAAGCTCTACCTCAAAGCGGACCAGGAGCTCGAGTACGGTAACATCGTGGACCTCATCGACATCATCCGCGGAGCAGGCATCGAGATGGTCGGCATCATCACGGAGAAGAAGACGGAAAAGATCGACTGAGCGCGCGGCTCACCCCCACGTGCACCTTCGATTGTGATCGAAAACTTAGCGGGGGAAGGGAGCGAGAGATCGCTTCCTTCCCCCGTTTTTTTATGTCTTGTGGGCCTTTAACGTTTCGTTGAGGCTGCCGGTCCGGTAGCCGTCGAGGTCGAGGGCCACGTAAGTGTAACCGAGCTTTTTCAACCCCCGGCTGACCTTCTCCCGGACACTCGGTTTCATCAGCCGGGCGATCTCGCCGGGCTCGACCTCGAGCCGGGCCACGTCGCCGTGGTGGCGGACCCGGACCTGCCCGAAGCCGAGCTTGCGCAGAAGGTCCTCGGCTTGACCCACCCGTTTGAGACTCTCCTTGTCGATCTTCGTGCCGTAGGGAAAGCGCGAAGCCAAGCAGGCCAGGGCGGGTTTAGCCGCGGTCGGCAATGCCAGGAACCGGGAAAGACGCCTTATCTCGCTCTTGGTGAGTCCCGCCTCTTTGAGGGGCGAGCGGATACCGAGCTCGGCGAGGGCTTTCATTCCGGGACGAAAATCCCCGACATCATCGGCGTTGGACCCGTCAATGACCCAAGGAATGCCCCGGCTTTGGGCGATCGCCAGGAAACGGGCGAAGATCTTTATCTTGCAATGGTAGCATCTGTCCGGCGGATTCGCAGCGAAGACCTCCTCTTCGAGGGGCTCGACCCGCAGGACCCGGAGCGGGGCTCCGATCCCCCGGGCGATATCCCTCGCTTCCCGGGTTTCCCAGGCAGGATGGATCACGGACGCCGCCGTCATCGCAACGGCACCGCGGCCGAGGGCATCATGGGCCGCCTTGAGGAGAAGAGTGCTGTCGACGCCGCCGGAAAACGCGACCAGGACGCGGCCCATATCCTTGAGGACGGACTGGAGCCGGGCGTATTTCCGCTCTATCGCCAGCGCGAGCCTCTCCCCCGTACTTCTGGCCATGGGGTCACCCCCTCTTCCTGTCGGATTCCGCTGCGAGCTTGATAACTTCGCCGATGAATTCTGCGGCCATCCGGTCGCCCGTTACCCGCCGCAGGAGCTTTCCCTTCCTGAAGATGACGCCGCTTCCCCGGCCGCAGGCCAGGCCGATATCCGCTTCCCGGGCCTCTCCGGGCCCATTGACGGTGCATCCCATGACCGCCACCGTCAGCGGCACGCGAAGCCCGAGAACGGCCTTTTCCACACGGGCGGCGAGGGGCATCAGGTCGACCTCGCACCGGCCGCACGTGGGGCAGGAAACGAAGTTCGCGCCACGGACGCGGATGCCCATGCTCTGAAGGATCTGCCAGGCGACGAAGACCTCCTTCTCGGGCGGGGCCGTCAAGGACACGCGGATCGTGTCGGCCAGGCCCTCGGCCAGAAGAAGACCGAGTCCGGCCGATGACTTCACGCTTCCGGCGAGAAGCCTTCCCGCCTCGGTGATCCCGGCATGGAAGGGGTAGTCCACCCGGGCCGCCAGGAGCCGGTAGGCTTCGAGGGTCCGGGGGATGTCGGAGGCCTTGAGGGAGACCTTGATCAGCCGGAAGTCGAGGTCCTCGAGAAGACGGACGTGGCGCATGGCGCTCTCGACCATGGCCGCGGCCGTCACTCCTCCCGCCCGGGCCAGGATGTCCTTCTCAAGGGAGCCCGAGTTGACACCGATCCGGATGGGGGCTCCCCTCTCCGCCGCCGCCCGGACGACTTCCCGGACTTTTTCCCGCGAGCCGATATTTCCCGGGTTGATGCGCAGGCCGTCGACGCCCGCATCGAGCGCGGCCAGGGCCAGCCGGTGGTCGAAATGGATGTCGGCGATGAGCGGGACGCAGGCACTTTTTCGAATATCTCTGAGTGCCTGAGCGGCCGCCCGGTCCGGGACGGCCAGGCGGACGATCTCCGCCCCCGCTCTCTCCAGCCGACGAATCTCCGCCGACGTCGCCCGGACGTCGCGGGTGTCCGTCTTGGTCATCGACTGGACAACGACGGGGGCGCCGCCTCCGATGACGACGCCGCCCACCGGGATGGAACGAGTCTTCCGGCGCGGGAACATCCGTACCCCCTTCCGCCTAGAAAGGCACGAGGCTGCTCCAGCCGTTGGGCAGCCGCTTGACGATGTCGTTGAGAAGGACGAAAACGATCAGGGCGACGAAAATGACGAAACCGATCTGCATCCAGATCTGACGGGCCTTGGGGCCGAGGTCGCGGCGGCTGATCCCCTCGACGATGAGGACGAAGATCTGGCCGCCGTCGAAGACCGGGATGGGGAAGAGATTCAGGACCCCAAGCTGGAGGCTGATGACGGCGATCCAGCCGAGAAGCGCCATCCAGCCCATGCGGAAGGCCGCGTAGGAGAAGTTGGCGATCTCGAGGGGACCGCCAAGCTGGCGGGTCGAGGCCTCGCCCGTGAAGAGATCCTTGATAAAGCGGAGGACCAGGAAGACGTTGCGCTGGTTCTCCTTCAGCGACTGGCCGATGGCGGCGAAGAAGCCGTATTTTTTGAGGACGGACTTGGGGACCTGGGAGATGCCGATCTTGCCGACGCGGCCCTCGAGCCGCGGGGTGACCGGCAGGCTAAGGAGCCGACCGGCCCGATCCACGGAGAACTGGAGCTCCTTGTCCGGGCTCTCCTCGAGAACCTGGATGAATTGGTAAAAATAGACGGTTTTCCCCTCGACGGCCAGGATGACGTCCCCGGGCTCGAGGCCGGCCTTCTCGGCCGGGGAATTCGGCAGGACCATCTGGATCTGGGTCAGGATCTTGCCCCGGAACCCGGCGTAGCCCATCTGGTAGCGCGTCACCGATTCCGTTTGGAGGTCGACCGGAAGGACTCCGCCGTCCCGCCGGATCTCGAGCCGGACGAGCCGGTCGGGTTTCGAGCCGATGGCCAGCTCGACGTCGGTCCAGGTCTTGACCTCGCGGCCGCCGATCCGGGTGATCTCGTCTTCGACCTTCAGCCCCGCCTTTTCTGCAGGCGAGCCGGGTTCGATCCAGCCGATGACCGGTTTCTCGTCCTGATACTCGGGGACGGAGACGCCGACGCCGTTCATGAAGGCGACGATGACGACGGCCAGGACGATATTCATGACCGAACCCATGGCCATGATCAAAAACCGCTGGAAGCGGGTCTTGGCCATCATGTCGTCGGGTGCGACGGGCCGGTCCGTGTCGAACATGCCTTCGCCCAGGAGCTTGACATAGCCGCCCATGGGGATGAGGCTGATCCTGTAATCCGTCTCCCCCTTCTTGATGCCGAAAAGCCTCTTGCCGTAGCCGAAGGAGAAGACCTCGACCCGGACGCCGACGAGCTTGGCCGTGAAGAAATGGCCGAATTCGTGGACGAAGACGAGGATGCCGAAGACGAACGTGAACGCGAGGATGGTACCGATGATGTTGGCCATGTCTACCTCTGCGGGATGAAGCGGCGGGCTTGGCGCCGCGCCTCCCTATCGATTTCGTAGATCGCTTCGATCGAATCGGCCGGGCGGGCCCGGTGTGCTTCCATGACTTTCGCGATGACCGCGGAGATGTCGAGAAAGAGGATCTTCTCTTCGAGGAACGCCCCGACCGCCACCTCGTTCGCCGCGTTAAGGGCCACGGGCAGGCTCTCGCCGGCGCGGAGGGCCTCTTGGGCCAGGGCGAAGAGCGGGTAGCGGCGGTCGTCCACCCGGTAGAATTCGAGGCGCCCGACCTTCGCCAGATCGAGCCCGGGCAGGGCCGTATCGCGCCGTTCCGGCCAGGTCAGAGCGTACTGGATGGGGATGCGCATGTCCGTGGCGCTCAGTTGGGCGAGCACGGATCCGTCCTCCATCTCGACCAGGGAATGGACGGCGCTCTGCGGGTGGATGAGGACGTCGAGCCTGGCCGGCTCGATGTCGAACAGCCAGCGGGCCTCGATGAGCTCGAGCCCCTTGTTCATGAGCGTGGCCGAGTCCACGGTCACTTTTTTGCCCATGACCCAGCGGGGATGACGGAGGGCCTCCTTGAGGGTTTTCTTTTTGAGATCCTTAAGAGGCGTACGGAAAAAGGGGCCGCCCGAAGCCGTCAGGATGACCCTTCGGACATGCCTCTTCTTCTCCTTGCTGAGACATTGGAAGACGCCGCTGTGCTCGCTGTCGACGGGGATGATGCGGGCCCCCGAGCGGGCCGCCTCCTTCCTGAGGAAGGCCCCCCCGACGACCAAGGACTCTTTGTTGGCCAGGGCCACCCGGCGGCCAGCCCGGACGGCCTCGAGGGTCGGCCCGAACCCGCTCATCCCGGTGATCGCCGAGACGACGATCTCGGCCCCGTCGGCGCGGGCGACCTCGAGGGCCCCTTCGGGCCCGTGGACGACCTTCGTCCGCCACCGCCGCGAGAGGCGGCGGATCTCCCCCGCGTCGCCCCGACCGCTGACCGAGACGAGGGCGGGCCGGTATTTCTCCACCTGGGCGGAAAGAAGCGGCAGGTTGGATCCGGCGGCCAGGGCCGTCACCCGGAACCGCCCGCCCAACCGGTCGACGACGTCCAGGACCGATGTCCCGATCGATCCCGTCGAGCCGAGGATGGAGATGCCGCGCGTCATCGAAGCCGCCGCCTATTTCCAGAAGTACTTGACGATGAAATAGAACAGGGGGCCGGCCAGGATCAGGCTGTCGATCCGGTCGAAGAACCCGCCGTGTCCGGGCAGGACGTTCGAGGAATCCTTGACCCCCACGGCCCTCTTGAAAAGGGACTCCAGGGGATCGCTGACCTGGGCGGCGGCGTGGACGACGACCCCGCTCGCCGCGGCCAGTCCGAGGGGGATCTCGGGGAGAAGGAGGGTGCGGGCCAGGACGGCCCCGCCGAGGGCGAAGAGGATGCCCCCCGCGCTTCCCTCCCAGGTTTTATTCGGACTGGCGATGGGCGTCATCTTTTTCCGGCCGAACGGCTTGCCGATGAAATAAGCGCCCGTGTCCCCGAGGAAGATGACGGCAAAAAGGAAATAGAGGGTGAACGGGCCGTCCTCGGCGCGGATCCGGAAGAGGAAGTTGAGGGGAAAGCTGATGTAGACCATGCCGATGACGGTGACGGCGAAGGACGCGGGGAAAAAGGGCAGTTTTTCGATGGTGTTGAAGAATGCGACGAAGTAGACGGCCGCGAGGAGGAGGCCGCCGAAAAGGGCGGCCTCGAGCGGGATGGCCGGGAAATAGAAGGTCAGGCTGACCAGCAGGGCCATCACGCATCCCACGACCTTCTGGGGCAGGAGCTGTTTCCGCTCGGCCAGATTATAGAACTCGACCAAAGCGGCCACGATGAAAATCTGTCCGAAGAGGAAAAAAGCCCAGTCCGGAGCATATTGGACGACGACGAACAGTATCCCGATCAGGGGCAGGGCCGTAAGAGTGCGCTTGCGCAGGCTCATGTCAGCTCATTTCTTCCGAGGGGTTCCCGCGTGGATGTCACCGAACCTCCTCTCCCGCTTCTGGTATTCGAGGACGGCCTCGACAAGGTGCCTCCTCCGGAAATCCGGCCAAAGGACGGGCGTGACGTAGATCTCGGTGTAGGCGATCTGCCAGAGGAGAAAGTTCGAGACCCGGAGCTCGCCGCTCGTCCGGATGAGGAGGTCCGGGTCGGGAACGCCCTCCGTGTAGAGGCGGGCGGCGAACTCTTTTTCGTCCAGGTCGCCCGGGCCCAGCCGTCCCTCCGCCAGGATCCGCCGGGCGGCGTCGACGATCTCGCTCCGGCCGCCGTAATTGAGGGCGACGATGAGCGTCATCCGGCCGTTGGTCCTAGTCATGTCCTCGACGCGCTCCAGCTCCCTGAGGACCGGCTTGGGAATGCCTTCTCTCCGGCCGATGACCCGCAGCCGGATCTCGTTCTTGACGAGGAGGCTGTCCTCTTTTCCAAGGTATTCCCGGAGGAGCCGCCAGAGCTGACCGACTTCCAGGCGAGGCCTCTTCCAATTCTCCTGGGAAAAGGCGTAGAGGGTCAGGAACTTGACCCCGAGCCGGGCCGAGGCCTCGACGACCTCGCGGACGGAGGCCGAGCCGGCGTTGTGGCCCTCGACCCGGGGGAGGCCCCTTTGCTGGGCCCAGCGCCCGTTGCCATCCATGATCACGGCCACGTGTCCGGGCAGACGGCGGAAATCGACCTTGAGAAGAAGGTCGTGCTCCTCTGTCCCGGGGGTGAAATACTCCTCGAGGTGCTTTTGCATCGGCCTCATATTATATCATGGGCCGGCGCGCGAAGGTAGACCGGTCACGGGGATTCTGGTAAAGTAGGGTGCCTGGAGGAAAGAGATCATGTGTCTGGCCGTACCCGCCAAGATCACCCGGCTCGAGGATTCGGGCCAAGGGACTGTCGACTACATGGGCAGCGAGGTGAAAGCCAATTTTTCCCTCGTCCCGAAGGCCCGGCTGGGAGATTGGGTGATCATCCACGCCGGCTTCGCCATCTCCCTCCTGGACGAGGAGGAAGCCAGGGAAACGCTCCAGCTCTTCAAAGAAATGGCCGACGCGTCGAGCTGATGAAGGAGCTCAGAAACCCCAAGGCCATCCGGAAACTCCTCGGGGACATCGAGGAGATCGCCCGGCTCCTCCCCCGCCCGCCGCGGATCATGGAAGTCTGCGGCACGCATACGATGGCCCTCTTCAGGCACGGTTTGACCCCCCTTCTCGCCGACGCGGGAGTCGAAATGGTCTCCGGGCCGGGCTGTCCCGTTTGCATCACGCCGAACGATATCCATGAGGCCGCGATCGGTCTCGTCTCACAAACCGAAGGCCTGACGCTGGCCACGTTCGGCGACATGACCCGGGTCCCGACCCGGAAAGGCTCCCTGCAAACGGCCGTCCCCGGCCCGGGCTCGCGCATCAGGATCGTTTATTCTCCCGAAGAAGCTCTGGAAGAGGCTCGTCGGGATCCCTCGCATCGTGTCGTGTTCTACGGGGCCGGGTTCGAGACGACCATTCCGGCCATCGCCTTCACGGCCAAGCGGGCGGCGGCCGAAGGCATCCGAAATTTCTCCGTCCTGCCCGCCCTGTGGCTCATCCCGCCCGCCCTAAAAGCCATCCTCGAGGCGGGAGAGATCGCCATCACCGGCTTCGTCTATCCGGGCCATGTAAGCGCCATCATCGGCGCCCAACCTTACGAGTTCGTCGCCCGGGACTACGGTCTCCCCGGAGCCATCGCCGGTTTCGAACCGGGGGACATCCTGCTCGCCGTCCGCTCGGTCCTGAACCAGGCGGCCGCGGGGAAACCGGGCGTGGCCAACGAATACGCCCGGGCCCTCCGCCGGGAGGGGAACCCGGCCGCCCGAGCTCTCATGGAGGAGGTCTTCGAGCCGTTCGACGCGGCCTGGAGGGGTCTCGGGACCATCCCGGCTAGCGGGCTCCGTTTTCGTAAAAAATTCTCTGCCCTCGACGCGGCATCCGAGTACGCATTGGAGATCGGCGGGATAGGCCGGGACCTCCCGGGCTGCCGCTGCGGCGACGTCCTGAGGGGAGTCATCCGGCCCGAGGCCTGCCGCCTCTTCGGGAAGAAGTGCGCCCCTGATTCCCCGCTCGGGCCCTGTATGGTATCCTACGAAGGCGCCTGTCTCATCCACCTCAAGTACGGCCGGACACGGAGGCCTTTGCCATGAAGAAAGTCAGCCTGGAGCTCGGCAGCGGCGGCCGCCTGATGCGGGATTTCATCGCCGGGACGATCCTCCCCTCCTTCGGCAACCCTGTCCTCGACGAGCTCTCCGACGCCAGCCATCTTCCGGGCGGCGTCGCTTTCACCACGGACAGCTACGTCGTCGACCCGCTTTTTTTCCCCGGCGGGGACATCGGGCGCCTGGCCGTCAACGGGACGGTCAACGATCTCGTCGTCGGCGGCGCCGAACCGAAGTTCCTGTCGCTCGCTTTCATCCTCGAGGAAGGCCTCGACTTCGCCGTCCTGGAGCGGGTCATCCGCTCGATCCGCGCCGCGGCCCGGGCGGCGAAGGTCCGTATCGTCACCGGCGACACCAAGGTCGTCCGCCGGGGCCAGGGCGACAAGATCTACATCAACACCGCCGGCATCGGCCGGTCGATCGCCCGTCCGCGGGTCCGGAAGATCCGCCCCGGGGACAAGATCATCTTGACGGGCACGCTCGGCGACCACAGCCTGGCGGTCATGCTCGCCCGCGGCGATTTCGGCTTGAGCTCCAATGTCCGGAGCGACTGCGCGCCGCTCCTCTTCCTCCTGCCGCTCTGGAAAAAGGGCGCTTTGTGGATGCGGGACGTCACCCGGGGGGGGTTGGCCACGGTCCTCTTCGAATTGGCCGAGCGGCTCCGCTATCCTCTTCTTATCGAAGAAGATAAGGTCCCCCTGTCAAGGCCCATCCTGGCGGCGAGCGAGCTCTTGGGAATCGACCCGCTCTACATGGCCTGCGAGGGAAAAGCCGTCGTCATCGCGCCGAAGACCAAGGCCGGGGAGTTCCTCCGCCTTATCCGCGGTCACCGCCTGGGCCGGAAAGCGGCCGTTATCGGCGAGGTCCAGGACCGCGTCGGCCGGCCCGGCGAACTCCTCCTTCAGACGGCCACTGGAGGCCTCCGCCTCCTCGAGCCTTTAACTTCGGAGCTCCTCCCCCGCATCTGCTAGACTTACCACCTGCATAAATAAGCGATGCCTCACGGGTTCTCGGGGGTCGTCTCCGTCCGCTGCGGTGATTCTTTACGCCTTCCCGGTCCGGATTCGATGGGGGGAGTCCGCGTATCCGGCCCGTGACGGCTAAATCACCGCTTTATGCTCCCTCTGACGACACCCCTCGACCCCTATCGGCATCGCAAGCGAAGGGTAGTATTTGCTAGCTGAGAGTTTTTCCCTAGGCGTGGACGGAAACGATGGCACAGGGGTGTTCGCCGAAGAGGCCGTTGAACTAAAGGGCTGAGCGGATTGTCGAAGAGAAGCGGCAGGGAGCAGAGCCTTAATCAAGAGGGGGACACGTACCGGAAGTACATGTCCCCGTATATGACCCACGCCATTAAAAAATAGGTTCTTCTCCCACTATTGGGGAAGTCCATCATGAGGCGGCGATGGATGTCGCCCTGATGACCCCCGTAGCGGGGGGGGACCCGCCGAAGGCGGGGGGACCGTCGGGACAGGTCCACTGGGGGGCCGGGGGGCGAAGGGCGATATCCTGAGCAAAGCCGAATAGAGGACTTCCCCAAAATCGGGAGAAGCGCCAAAAAAAGTGCCGGCGAACGTATCGCCGCCGCGAACGAAGACGATCTCCGAGGACCTTCTGCGGCCGACGGCAGGAGTTAAGTACGCCGGCCGATCAGGCCTTGACGACGTTTTTCCGCCGTCTTTTGATGGCGTTCCGGGTGTCGATGACGAGCGGGGCGTGCTTGACGATCCAGTCGTAATCGTAGGACGTGTGGTCCGTGGAGATGACGACGGCATCGCATTTCCGGAGCAGGGCCGGGGTCAACGGAACGGACGTGAGCTCCAAGCCCGGGTACTCGCGGTGGCCGGCCAGCTTCGGGATGAAGGGGTCGTTGTAGGAGACTTTGGCCCCCTTCCCCTGGAAGAGGCTGATGATCTTCAGGGACGGCGATTCGCGCGAGTCGTCGATGTCCTTCTTATAGGCCAGCCCCAGGACGAGCACCTTGGCCCCCTTGATCGATTTTCCCCGGTCGTTCAGGGCGGCGACGGTCTTCTCCCGGACGTAGTAGGGCATGAAGGTGTTGATCTCGCCTGCGAGCTCGATGAATTTCGTCTGGTAATCGACCTCCTTGGCCTTCCAGGTCAGGTAGAAGGGGTCGATCGGGATGCAGTGCCCGCCGAGGCCTGGCCCGGGATAGAACGGCATGAACCCGAAGGGCTTAGAGGAAGCGGCCCGGATGACCTCCCAGACGTCGATGCCCATGCGGTCGAAGATCATTTTCAGCTCGTTGACCAGGGCGATGTTGACGGAGCGGAAGATGTTCTCGAGCAGTTTGGTCGATTCGGCCGCCTTGGTCGACGACACCGGGACGGTCCGGACGATGATCTGGTCGTAGAGGGCCTTGGCCACCCGGAGACAGTCCGGCGTCAGGCCGCCGACGACCTTGGGGGTTGTGGCCGTCGAGAAATTCTTGTTGCCCGGGTCCTCCCTTTCGGGAGAGAAGGCCAGGAAAAAGTCGCGGCCGCCCCGGAGGCCGCCGGCCTCGAGGATGGGCAGCATCTCGTCGTCGGTCGTCCCCGGGTAGGTCGTGCTCTCGAGGATGACGAGCTGGCCCTTGCGGATATGCTCGGCGACGGTGATCGTCGAGTTGAGGACGTAGGACAGGTCGGGACTGCCGTGACCGTCGAGCGGCGTCGGCACGCAGATGAGGATGGCGTCGACGTCCCGGAGGTTCCGGAAATCCGCCGAGGCCTTGAATTTCTTCCGGCCCAGGAAGTCCTTGAGCTCGGCCGCGGAAATGTGGCGGATGTAGCTCTTGCCGCGGTTGAGCATGTCGACCTTTTTCTGGTCGATGTCGAAGCCGGTAACGCGGAAACCCTTTTGGAGGAAGGTCTTGACCAGGGGCAGGCCGACGTAGCCCAGGCCGATGACGCCGATCCGGGCCTCCTTCGATTCGATCTTCTTGAGCAGTTTCAATACTTCGGTATTCATGATCTCAGCTCCTTTTCCTATACCAGGCGGCCGTTTCTCTAAGGCCGTCCATGAAAGATACGCCGGGCGTGAAGCCCATGAGGCGCCGGGCTTTTTGGATGTCCGCCGTCGAATGTACGATATCGCCGGGCCTCGGATCGGCATGGACGGCCTCGACCTTCGTGCCGAGAACCTCGTTCACGGCCGCGAGAAGGCCGTTGACCGTCATTCCGTCCCCGCAGGCGACGTTGAGGGCCTCACCCGCCGCGGCGGCCGATCCGGCAGCCTCGATATTGGCCCTGACGACGTTCTCCACGAAAATGAAATCACGGGATTGCTCTCCGTCGCCGTAGACGACGGGGCGCTCCCCCCGGAGGATCTTGGTGATGAAGAGCGGAATGACGGCGGCGTACTGGGAGAGAGGGTCCTGGCGCGGCCCGAACACATTGAAATAGCGGAGGGCGACGGTTTTCATCCCGTATAGGGCGTGGAAGGCCTGCGCATACTTCTCGTCGACGAGCTTGCTGACCGCATAGGGGGACAGGGGCCGGCCTTCCTTGCCCTCGACCTTGGGCATGGCCGGGTCGTCGCCGTAGACGGCAGACGAGGAAGCCAGGACGAAGCTCCTGACGCCGGCGTCCCTGGCCGCGAGGAGCATGTTGAGAGTGCCCGTGACGTTGATGGCGTTGGTCAGGAGGGGGTCCTCGACGGAGCGAACGACGGAGGCGAGGGCCGCTTCGTGCAGGACGTGGTCCATGCCCTTGGCGGCCCTGGCGCAGGTTTCGGGATCACGGATGTCCCCTTCGACAAAATCGAACCGGCCGGCGACCGCTTCCAGGTTCTCTCTTTTCCCGGTCGTGAGATTATCGAGGACACGGACGGCGTCCCCCCGCTCGACGAGCGTTTCGACGATGTGCGAGCCGATGAAGCCAGCCCCACCGGTGACCAGGTATTTCGCCATAAAATTATTTTAGTCGGTCAAGGTTCATAGAAGTCCGAGTTCGGAGAGGCGCCGGAGCACTTTCTGGACGCTCTCGTCGACCGTCTCCTTGTCCGTCTCGAGGACGATCTCGGCGCTCTGCGGCTCCTCGTAGGGGTCGGAGATGCCGGTGAACTCCTTGATCTCGCCGCGGATGGCCTTTTGGTACATGCCCTTGACGTCGCGCTTGATACAGACGTCAAGGGGGCACTTAGCGTAAACTTCGACGAAATTCGTCGTCTCTTTCCGGGCCCGGTCCCTCATCTCCCGGTAGGGGGAGATGAACGAGGTCAGGACGGCCACGCCGTTCCGGGAGAGGAGCTTGGCCACAAAAGTGACCCGGCGGATGTTCTCGTCCCTATCCTTCTTCGAAAATCCCAGGTCCCGGGTCAGGTCCTGACGGACGACGTCGCCGTCGAGGCGCTCGACGCGGCGGCCCCGTTCTTCGAGGATCGCGGCGACGCGGTCGCCGACGGCGGATTTCCCGGAGCAAGGCAGTCCGGTGAACCATAGGGTGAAGCCGTCATGTTCTTCGCACATTTCGTCTGTATCCTTTCGTTCAGGGTCTAAGGACCTTCCCCTTCAGCCGTGGCGGCACGGCGAGGCCCATGATATCCAGGACGGTCGGGGCGATGTCGAGGATGTCGGCGTCGCGCCTCCCCGCCCGGCGCGCTTGGGGATCGCAGAGGATATAGATCCCGTACTGGGCGTGGACGGCGTCGTCCGGGCCGGTGTCGTTCTCCGGGAGGTATTTCGTCCCGTAGCCGAGGGTGCCCGCCGACCGCCAGTAGAGGTCGTCGAAATAGACCATGAGGTCCGGGTACTCGCCTTCGAGCTCTTCGAAGTATTCCTGGGGCTTGATGACCTTCGTCGCCCAGGCCTCCCCCTGCGGCCCGCGGACGGCCTGGAGCTCGGCCAGGAGCTCGTCCCGGACTTTCTCGTAGTCCTCGGCGGGGATGATGCCCTTGGGCTCGCGGCCCTCGATGTTGAGGAATATGCGGGCGTAATAACCGCCCCACGCCCAGGCCCGGGTCTTCGACCAGTCGATCGCGAGGTCGTCGAGGCTGGTCGGTTTCGACGGCCGTTCCTTGACGGCCAGCCAGCCCTTCTCGATGAGCCATTCGTTGACGCAGAAGGCCCCCTTCATCCTTTTCGCCCCGTGGTCGGACACGACCAGGACGACGGTGTCCTCTCCGGCCTTGGCGATGAGCCGGCCGATCTTGGCGTCGAGGTACTTGTAATAGTCGATGATGGCGTTCTCGAAGCTGTTCCCCGGTTCGTAGAGATGATGCGCCGGGTCCATGTACTTCCAAAAAGCATGGTGGACCCTGTCGACGCCGATCTCGACGAACATGAACAGGTTCCAGGGCTTGGCCGTCATGAGCCAGTCCATGACCTCGAACCTTTTCTCGGTCATGGCGTAGATCTCCCGGAGGATCTGGCCGCGGTCCTCGGTCCGGAAGACGACGTCGAAGATGTAGGGCCCGAAGCGCTCCTCGATCTCGCCCTTGAGACCCGGCGGAAAGGTCGTTTCCTTGCCCGGGCCGGGCGGGGTGATGAAACAGGAGATGAGGTTCCCGGCCACGGGATAGGGCGGGTAGCTCGGAGGCACGCTGACGAGGGTGCTTTGGCCGCCGGCCTCGCCGATGTAGTCCCAGAGCTTCTTTTCGCGGACCGCCTTGGAGTTGGCGATCCACATCTCGTCGTAGGAATAGCCCTTCCGGTGGCGGAAGCCGTAGAGGCCCAGGCTCCCCGGGTCGAGGCCCGTGGCCATGACCATCCACGCGGGGATGGTGATGGGCGGGTCCGAGCTCCGGAGCCGGCCGTAGAGCCCGCCTTCCATGAGGCCCTTGAGGACGGGGAACTCGTCGCGGCGGTCGAAGACGATCTCGGGCGGCGCGCAGTCGAGCCCGACGACGAGGATCTTCCGGTCATTCATTGAAGGGGTCCTTGAAGCGCATGATGACCTCGGCCACCTCGGGCCGCATGAGCTCGGCGGGGGGATACTCCCCATTGACCAGGAGGTCCCTGATCTTCGTGCCGCTGAACTGGATATGGTCGGCCGGCGGGTGGGGGCAGATCTTCTCGTTGACCACCGAGCCGCACTTCTTGCAGTGGGAGAAGGACCGGAAGAACATGGGCGCGATGCCCAGGTCGGGGAAGGCCTCGAAGATGTCCTGGGCGGCGAAGGGAGGATAATAGGACCCCACGCCGGCATGGTCGCGGCCGATGATGATATGGGTGCAGCCGAAGTTCTTGCGGATGATGGCGTGGTGGATGGCCTCCCGGGGCCCGGCGTAGCGCATCTCCATCTGGAGAATGGCCATGACCGTCCGCTCCTTGATGTAGTAATGGCGGATGGCCGCCTCGTAGGAGGCCAGGATGACCTCGTCCTTGAAATCGCCTTTCTTCTTCCGGCCGATGACGGGATTGATGAACAGGCCGTCGGTGAAGGTCAGGGCGGCCTTCTGGACGTACTCGTGGCCGATGTGGGGAGTGTTCCGCGTCTGAAAGCCGACGACCGTCCGCCAGCCCTTGGCTTCGAAAAGGACGCGGGTCTCCTTGGGCGTCAGCTTGTAACGGTCGAACGGAGTTGGCGTCACATCGATGAGGTCCACGGGACCGGCCAGGAGGACATCCTTCATGGCCAGGACCTTGGCCACTCCCGGGTGGGCCGGGTCGCGGGTCCCGAAGACCCTTTCGACCGTCTCGCCCTTGTCGTACTCGTACTTCTCCTCGAGATGGAGGATCGCGATGGGGCGGCCGTCCTCGGCCGCGAGCAGCACTTCTCCGCCCGTCTTCAGGCCGGCGGCCGTCTCCCGGTCGGTGTCGAGGACGATGGGCACGGTCCAAGGGATGTCGTTCCGCAGCCGCATGACGGCGAGAACGCTGCGATAATCCTCGGCCCCCAAGAAGCCTTCGAGGGGGCTATAGACTCCGGTAGCGATATTTTCGACGTCCGAGACGAGCTCGGAATCGATAACCAGGCGGGGGAGGCGGGGGGCGCGGGCCAGCGCTTCGTCCCTCTTTTTCCCCGAGAGAACCCTGTCGACGAGCCTTCCGCCGTGGGGTTGGATCATGGACTCCTCCTTGTTCGATGGCCGGGGGGGTAAGGTCAAGGACAGCCGGGCGGGTTAATCGATATATCCCAGGGCTTTCAGGCGCTCCTTGACCTTCTCTTCTTCTTCCTTGCTGAAAACCTCGGTCGCGGGCTCCGCCTTGGTCAGGCTTTCCCTGAGGACCTTGGCCGCATAGCTCGAGACGGACCCGTATTCGGTCCCCTTGATGAATTCCTCGATCTTCTTATGGAGCGAGGTAGGTATGGAAACGGTTATAAATTCCTTATTCATACCGTATTTTATATACTAGACGGAGGTTTTTTTCAACACCGGCCTGCTGGCGGGTGCTCGAGCTCCCGCCTGCAGGACGGTGCTGCTTCCTGGGCCCGTCGGCTTGACAAGAAGCGCGGCAACGTGGTTATAATGCCGTGGTCATGACCGAAACCGAAGACCCTTCCCCCACCCGCCCCTGAGCATGGAAAAAATCGCCCAGCCCCTAATGAACGAATCCACCCTGTCCGGCGTCCTGGACAAGAACCTCAAAAAACTGGGTTCCCGCCTGGGGGTCAGCCTGGCCTTGCGCGGCGACCAACTCCTCATCGACGGCGACCCTAAGAAGACCGCCTTCGCCAGGGTCTACTTCGACAAGCTCCGCGAGCTCGGCGAAAAGGGCCGGGAGCTGCGGGAGGAAGACCTGTTCATAGCCCTGGATATGCTCGAGGAAGGGACGATCGCCTCCCTAGACGACTTCCGCCCCTCCGAGCCCCTGAGCCTGTCCCGCAAGTCGGTCAGCCCCAAGAGCCTGAACCAGCAGGCCTATCTCCAGGCGATCAAGAAACACGACCTCGTCTTCGGGATCGGGCCGGCGGGCACGGGCAAGACCTACCTGGCCATGGCCATGGCCCTCGCCTTCCTGCAGAACAAGGCCGTCAACCGGATCATCCTCACCCGCCCGGCTGTCGAAGCCGGGGAAAAGCTCGGGTTCCTGCCCGGCGACCTCATCCAGAAGGTCAATCCCTACCTGCGTCCCCTCTACGACGCCCTCTTCGACCTCTTCCAGTACGACCAGGCCAACCGCCTCATCGAACGGGGGGTCATCGAGATCGCCCCGCTCGCCTTCATGCGCGGCCGGACCCTGAACAGCGCCTTCATCATCCTCGACGAGGCCCAGAACACGACCCGGGAGCAGATGAAGATGATCCTGACCCGGGCCGGGTTCGACTCGAAACTGGTCATCACCGCCGACGTCACCCAGATCGACCTGCCCCAGCCCCGGAAATCGGGCGTCCTCCAGGCCATCAAGATCCTCTCCCCGCTCGAGGAGATCGCCTTCGTCCATTTCAACGACAGGGACGTCGTCCGCCACCCCCTGGTCCAGAAGATCATCCAGGCCTACCAGAAGGCCGAGTCCACAGAGGACTGAGGATCCACCCCATGCCGACCTCTTTCTTCGACAAGATCAAGCTCTTCAAAGGGGCCGAGATCCAGCCCGGGCGGGCTCCCGCCGAACCCGCCGAAGAGGAAAAGAAGGGCCCTCTCGGCGAGAGGCTGCTCAAGGGACCTTGGTTCTTCCTCGCCGTGACCACGCTCGTCATCGCCCTGTTCCTGACCGCCCGCCCCTCCCAGAGCCTGTCGGCGCTCGTCCAGGGCGCCGTCGCGCCGGCGGATGTCACGGCGCCCTTCGATCTCCTCATCGAGGACCCGAAGGCGACGGCCCTGAAGAAAGAAGAAGCCGCGGCCGCGGTCCTTCCCGTCTACAGCTTCGACGCCAATGTCTTCGCCAACACGGAGGACAAGGTCCGCCGACTCTTCGCCGAAGGCCGGGCTTGGACCGCCCGTTACCCGGGGAACCACAAGACCGACGAACTCCGGGCCCTGCTCGTCGACAAACTCAGCATAGACATCGAGCCCCAGGACCTCGCCTCGCTGGTCAAGCTGAAGTTCCCGGCCGAACTCGAAGAAGTCCTCGCCGGCCTGTCCGCGAAGATCTTCAACCAGGGCATCATCCCGTCGAAGAACCTCTTCATCCACGGCGAGGCGGAGCGCGGCCTGACCCTCCGCGACTTCCAGGGCGCCGAAAGGGCCGTCCGGATCGAGGACATCCTGGACATCGGGGAAAGCGAGCGTCGCTTCGCCGGCGAGCTGGAGAAGATCGAGCTCCCGGACCGGAACCGGACCCTTCTCTCGAACCTAGGCCAGCTCTTCCTGACCGCCAACGTCACTTACAATAAGATAGAGACGGAGAGAAGGAAGACCCTGGCCCGCGCCGGAGTGGGCCTGGTCACCTTCACCGTCAAGAAGGACCGGATCATCGTCCGGAAAGGCGACGAGGTCACGGCCGATGCGCTCAAGGTCCTGGACGAGTACAACCGGCTGATCCGACGGAGGTCGAGCTGGCTTCCCAATTTCGTCGGCAGCATCCTCCTCTATTTATTCCTCCTCTCCACCCTTTGGTATTATCTCCAGACTGTCTTCAAGCGGCAGCCGGCCGAGAGACTGTTCCGGATGACGGGGACCGCCCTCATCGGCAGCCTCGTCCTCTACAAGGTGTTCCTGTCCCTGGCCGCGACGATCGGCGGGGCGGTCACCTCGCCCGCCCTCTCGCGGGTCGAGCTCTACTATTACGCCTTCCCCCTCCAGGCCGGCACGCTGATCTTCGCCTTCCTCGTCCCGGACCCGATGACGTTCCTCTACATCATCCTCAACAGCCTGACCGTCGGGATCCTCCTCGGCGGGGATTTCGTCCTGACCATCTTCTCCTTCGTCGGCGGCCTGGCCGCGCTCTACGGCGTCAAACACTACAAGAAACGCTACCGGGCGGCGACGCTCCGGGCGGGGTTCGTCATCCTGCCGGCCGTCAACGTTTTCGTCATCCTGGCCTTCCACCTCATCGGCAGAAGCTCGGACTTCGCCTTTTTCTCGTCGGAGGCCGCCATGGGCATCCTCGGCGGGGCGGCCAGCGCCGTCCTGGCCTTCCTCCTCCTCCCGCTCGTCGAGACGGCCTTTGGCTTCGTCACCGGCGCCAAGCTCCTCGAGCTGATGAATTCGGATCTGCCCGTTTTCCGGCAGCTCTCCCTGGAGGCGCCCGGGTCGTACCACCACTCCCTCATCGTCGCCACGCTGGCCGAGAAGGCCGCAGAGGAATTGGGCCTCGACGCCCAGCTGGCCAAGGCCGGAGCCCTCTACCACGACATCGGCAAGACCAAGATGCCCGAGTATTTCATCGAGAACCGGTCGCGGGAATTCGATCTGCACAAGGACCTGACGCCTTCCATGAGCACGCTCGTCATCAAGAACCACGTCAAGGAAGGCGTCGAACTCGCCCGCAAGCTCAAACTCCCCCGGCCCCTCCGGGACATCATCGAACAGCACCATGGCAGCTCGCTCGTCCGTTTTTTCTACGCCAAGGCCAAGCGGACCTACGACCCCGAGCAGCAGACCGTCGGCGAGGAGTCGTACCGCTACGCCGGGCCGGCGCCCCAGACCAAGGAGGCCGGCCTGGTCATGCTGGCCGACGCCATCGAGGCCGCGTCCCGGAGCCTCAAATTCCCGACCAAGGACAATCTCAAGAGGGTCATCGCAGACATCATTAACGCGGCTCTTCAGGACGACCAGCTCGACAGCTGCGATTTTTCGATCCGGGAGCTTCGCTCCGTCGCCGCCTCCTTCCTGACCATCCTCTTCGCCATATACCACCCCCGGGTCGAATACCCGGGCTTCGGCTTCAACGGCCGGAAGCCCAAAAAGAACGGCCCGGCCAGGAAAAAGGACAATGATCGAGATCATCAACCGCCAGAAAAAGAGCCCGGTCCGGACCAAGGCGTTTAAGCGCCTCCTCGGCGAGCTCAGCGCGCGCTACCGGCTGGCCGACCCGGAAATCACCCTGGCTTTCGTGGGAGAGCGGGCCATCCGCACGCTCAACCGGAAGTTCAGGAAGAAGGACAGGCCCACCGACGTCCTGAGCTTTTCCATGGGCGAAAAAGGGGCCGACGGCAAGTTCTACCTGGGCGACATCGTCATCGCCGTACCCGTCGCCTTCCGGCAGAGCCGGGCCAAGGGCCACGGCCTCGACCGCGAGCTCCGCCTGCTCGCCATCCACGGTTTCCTCCATCTCCTCGGCTACGACCATTCCGCCGGCATGGATGACGAGGAACGGAAAGCCCACCGGCTCTACCTGACATGACCATGGCTGCCGTCACCTGGACAGGACTGGCCCTCGCCTTCCTCGCCGCGTTCCTCCTGTCGCTCTTCCACGTTGCCCTCGGCTCCTACTCCAAGATCTCCCTGAGCCGCTTCCTCGAGAACCACGACAAGTCCGAGCGGGCGAAAGTCTTGGCGACATTCGAGGAAACCCGGCTGGCCGTGGAGTTCCTGAGGATCGTCATCATCCTGGCCCTTGTCGTCTACGGCTTCATCGTCATCCCCGGCTCCCTCTTGCGTCCCCTTTGGCTTTTCCTCTCCGCCCTGGCCGTCTACGGCATCTTCCTCGATTTCGTCCCCCGCCTGCTCGTCCTCGTCGGCAAGCCGGTCATCCTGAGGATGTTCCTGCCAGCTTTCCCCCTCGTCCGTTTCCTCGCCTCTCCCCTGCTCGTCATCTCCCGCAACCTCCTCGAGCGCGAGGAACAGCGGGAGGAGAAGGAGGAGGACCGCGAGGCTTCGGACGAGGAGATCGAAACGTTCATCGACGAGGCGACGGAGGAGGGCATCATCGACAAGGGCGAAGACGAGCTCCTGCGGAGTGTCGTCGAGTTCGGCGACACGGTGGTCCGGGAGGTCATGACGCCCCGGGTCAACATGGTCTGCATCCGCAAGGACGCGACCATCGATAACCTCAAGGACCTCATCATCAAGGAGAAGTACTCGCGGATCCCC
>JBFYOD010000011.1:0-13272 GCA_041303965.1 Candidatus Aminicenantota bacterium | reverse complement strand
CTTTCCATCTCCGGCGGCTTCCCAGGTTTCGGCGATGATATGGCCGAGGTCGCTCAAGAAAAACCTCCGGTAGGCCGAATGATATGCCGGGAACTCGAAATCGATCTTGGCCCTTGCCAGGGCCACCCTTTTCTCGCCTTCTGTAACTGAGACCGGATCATAGGCGCGCTCTATTATCTTGAATACCTTGGCGTCGGAGGAACCAAAGAAGAGTATTTTGTAGGTTACCGAATCTCCATAGACCAGGTTGTCGGAGCGGTCGATATGGTAGTCGGGGCTCGGCAGGAAGATTTTGACCTTATTCCCTTGAAGCACCGGAGCGGCAACTCGGCCTATGAACGCCAGGGGCGATGTATCTGCGGCCAGTTTTTTCGTTTCGAAGTTCGAGCCGTTGTCGTCCGTGATAAGGCAGGTGACATAAATATTACCTTTGGAATCGACCTTTCCCGAGAGCGGCGTCAGGCCTTTGAAGGGCAGGTGCCGGACCAACGTGCCATCATTCTTGAAATATGTCATTCGTCGAACTTGCTGCAGAACGGCGAGCTCGCCCGTTGATGCATTGAAAGATAGCGACACCGCACGTTCCATTTCGCCCGGTCCCTGGCCCCTCCGGCCAATAGTCCGAACATGATCTCCTGATTGGCTGAAGACTTCGATACGATCGCTTATTCCATCGAGAACGTAGAACGAGCCGGAGTTATCAACGATGAATGCCATGATCAGACCGAGCTCGGAGTTGTCCCCGATATTGGGCCCACCAATTGAGAGTTCTTCTTTGAGCTCGAGGATGGGCGTTTTGCAGATCGGCTCCTTAGGGTTCTTGACGATAGTGACATCGCCTTCTTTGACAACTGTGCCTTTCCATTTAGCTTGGGCGGAAGCTGGCCGTGGCGGCAGAAGAATAAGGACCAATAAACAAATAATGCCGACTCGAGCCGCGCTCATCATGTCCGGCCTCCTGCTCATCAGCCTAACCTGTGCTCAGATTACCGCCTTGAACGGATGGCGTCAACGCCGCTACTTTTACGAGAATGAGACCTTGTCGCCTTGGCGCCAATAATAATATAGGGTAACTTTATACGGAGCGGATGTCATGATCTCGGGTTCATAGGAATATTCGTAAATATAAAAATAAGGATCATAATTTTGAATGAGTCTGAGGAAGCTCTCATTTCTCCTATTGATTTTAGCTCCCGATACCGCTATGCCCAGACCGAATTTTCTGAGAAAGTCGATCCTTGCTTCGGCTTCCGAGTTCGCGAAAAGGCCATTGAGCGTTTCTATATTCCCTTCGAGACTGACCCAGGCTGGATTAGTCTTTCTTATTTCTTTGAATGCAGGATTGTTATTGAACGTCCTCAGGCCGGTGTTGATGTCGCCAACCGATATTAAACCCGCTTCGCCGGAAAGCCTGATGCTGAACTTCAGAGGATGGTCGTTTGTCCCCGCTGAGACCGTGGAGACAACAATGAATAACGCAATGAAAAAATAGGCTGGGGCCAACAAACCGTTTTTCGTGGATTCCCTCTTGTCCATATAAATCACCTTCTTAGCAAACGGCGTTCATGCTAGAATTAGGTGTGTAGCATCGATAGGAAAAAACGCTCTTAAGAATCTAGCCAACCTCCCCTTGCCAAGATCGATTAAATCGTGGTGCTTATTGCTTGTCAAGTGGTTTTTTGGATGAAGGTGCCCAACGCCAAACTCAAGGTCCGGGACACGAAGAATCCCCAGCTCGCCGGAGAGTGCGAGGTCGTCCTCGACTGACGGCTGGAGGCTATTTCACTTCACGGGGACAAGCACGACCTTCTCCAAATTCATGGCATGGTTGTTGGTGAGGGCGGTGATCCTGACCCGGAGTTTGTGCGCGCCCGCTCCGAGGGCGACCTTGCCGACGGAAAACGTCTTGGGGAAATAGACGCTCGGAGAGGATCCCGTCCTGGCGGAGAGCTTCACGCCGTCCACCTCGACTTCATAGGCGGCCTGGCCGCCCCACATGCTGGCGTAGGAGGCCAGGACCTCGAAGGCCCCGGCCTTGTCCGTCGTGAAAACCCACTCGGGGTAGTCGTTGACGTTCTGCCAGTTGGCCAGCATCGTTGTCCTGTAGAAGTGGTCGAGGTAGGCGCGCTGGCCCATCTCCGACTGGATGTCGGCGAGATATATGGGGAGTTCGACCCGCCCGTCCTTCTCCGGAACTAACTTGTAGGGTTCGACCTCGGGCGGGCCCTGGAGCTCAATGACGACGACCGTCGCGGCGGGGTCGCGCTCCCGTTCGGGCATGGTGACGAGGACGTCCTTCCCCGCCCGCTTGAATGTCAAAGGCCTGCCGGGGCCTGTCAGCAGATAGGTTTTTTTCACGTCCGTCTTGAGCCCCGGAAGGCGGATCCTCCCGTCGGTGGGCCAGCCCATGACGTGAATGTAGAGCTTCGTTCCCTTGACTGTGCATCGGCCGAAGAAGGGGAGACGCTCGAAGACGCTGGCCGTCGTCCCGTAGATGGCCTCGCCGTTCGTCTTGAGCCACTCTCCTATCCCCTTCAGCCGGGCGATGAAATCGGCCTGGATGCATCCGTCGGGCTGGGGCCCGACGTTGAGCAGGAGGTTGCCGCCCTTGCTGACGATCTCGATCAGCTGGCGGATGAGCTGGGTGGCGCTGTGGAACTCGGTCTCGGTGCGGTTGTAGCCCCAGCCGTTCCAGTTCATCGTGGTGCAGGCCTCCCAGGGCCGGGGGGTTCCGTCGGGGTTGCGGATGCCCGTGGCCGGGACGTAGTTCTCGGGCGTGCCGAAATCGCCGAAGCCGGGCGCGCGCTGGAACAGCCGGTCGTTGATGAGGAGCGCCGGCTTCAGGCCGAGGAGCATCTTGCCGATGGCGAAGGCCCGCTGCTCCTCGTTCGAGTGCTCCCATTCGCCGTCGAACCAGAGGACGGCCGGGTCGTACTTCGCCACGAGCTCCTTGAGCTGGTTCGTGGCGAAATCCATGTAACGGCCGAAGTCCGCTCCCTTGGTGCTCCGGTCGGTCTCCCAGCCACGCCGAGGCAGGTAGTCGGGGTGGTGCCAGTCCATGATCGAGTAATAGAAGCCGAGCGGGATCCCGGCCTTCTTCATCGAGGACGAGAGCGCGCCGAGGATGTCC
Source organism: Candidatus Aminicenantota bacterium (assembly GCA_041303965.1). Classification (GTDB taxonomy): domain Bacteria; phylum Acidobacteriota; class Aminicenantia; order Aminicenantales; family Saccharicenantaceae; genus RBG-16-66-30. The sequence continues at coordinate 10,142 of JBFYOD010000011.1, read as the reverse complement.
TTACCGTACTTGGCCTTCATGACGTCGTAGTCGGTGTAGACGCTGTCGAAGATGGAGAAACCGTCGTGGTGCTTCGAGGTGATGATGACGTATTTCACCCCGGCGTCCTTAGCCAGCGCGGCCCACGCGTCCGGGTCGAATTCGACCGGGTTGAAGTTGTCGGCGTAGTACTGATACTCCTCGAGCGGGATCTGGAGGAGCTGGCGGGCCCATTCCTCTCGCCCGATCATGGAATAGACGCCCCAGTGGATGAACAGGCCGAACTTGGCCTCGCGAAACCACTGGAGGCGGTCCGGTGTTTGGGACTGGGCCCCGAGGGACGGTACCGTGGCTGCGAAACATGTTAAAAAGACAAGGCATGCGGCCAAGCCGACGAATGTCCGGTTTTTCATATCGCGACCTCTCCTCTCCGGTGAATGACCCGAGACCGTGGCTCTTCTTCCGATTTCGGGGAAGTCCTCTATTCGGCTTTGCTCAGGATATCGCCCTTGGCCCCCCGGCCCCCTGGGGACTAGTCCCGGCGGTCCCCCCGCCTTCGGCGGGGCCCCCTCCGCTACGGGGGTCTTCAGGGCGATATCCATCGCCGCCTCACGGCGGACTTCCAAAATTTTTGGAGAAGAGCCAAGATTATCCCTGGGGAGGATGCCTGTCAACGCTTGAGATAGAGTTTCGGGTCGAGCCCCGAGTCCGGCGGCAGGCGCCACATGAAATCCGGATCGATGCGGGGCTCGTCGTTCCGGTGTTTTTCCATGAGCGCGACTTTTCTCCGTATCAGCTCGGCGAGGTTCGTCCCGTACATGTTGAAGGTCTCGCCCGTCGGATCGACGGGCATGAACCGCGTTCTCGAGGACTCGAAGAGCGAGGCCAGAGCGCGGGCGTTCCCGATCTCGTCGTCGATCATTTCCCGGACCATGACCCGGCGTTTTTCTTTCTCGGCCGGGTCCTTGGCTTCGATATAGCCGTGGACTCCGGCCACCCAGGCCGCGGTGTTGCGCAGGGTCCGGAAGTAGCAGCGCAGGGCCCGGAGCCGATCGAACTGGTCGACGAAGATCGCTTGTGCGCCGCCCTTCGGCGATCGGACCGCTTCCTTCAGGACCCCGATCGCCTCGTCCAGGGGCTTCCACGTCCGCTGGTCGGCCTGTGCCACGATCGCGTCCGCCTGGTCGCGGGTCAAGAGGGTCCAGAGGATGTCCGTGCCCAGGTCGACGAGGTTGGGGTTGTTGAAGGTCACGGTCATATATTTTTCGTAATAGGCGCGCTCGGCCTCCGGGATCCTCTCGATATCCGGGGCAAAGGGCCGGACGAGGAGCCGGTACCAGGGGAAACCCCAGTTGTTGTCGCCGTAGAGCCCGATCGACGGGAAGCCGCGGACGGCCGTGTCGCAGAGCCGCCAGGCTTTGACCAGGGCCGGGGCGCCGCTCTTGCCGACGAGCCGGGCCGCCGTGGTGGACACGACGGCGTCGACGTCCGCGGCCGGATCGAAATTGAGGGCCCTCAACACGTCGCGGTTGACGTCGTAGGGGGAAAGCGGCGCCGGGTCGACCGTGACCTGGGCCTTGTCGAATCCGGCCGCCGCCAGTCCGCGGACTTCTTCCGCGGCGAGCCAGGGCGAGGGAATGCCCAGGAGGTAGTTGTTCTGAAGGCGTGTCGTCGTGAAGATCTCGCTGCCTTTGAGTGGCAGGGACTTCAGCCTCTTACCGCGCGGCGAGTCGTCGAGCTCTTTCGGCGCGACCCAGAGGTCGAGCCCTTCGGACAGGCCGTCGAGGATGAACTCCTCCTCGTTCGAAAAGGAGAAGAGGTTGAAGAGGAGGCGGAAGTCGGGACGGGTCTCGGCCGCCGCGTCCCTCAGGGTCCGGAAATAGCGGAGGACGTTGTCGGCTGCGGCCTTAGCGATGGCTTCGTGGGATTTCCACTCGCGGACGAGGTAGGCGCCGCCGTTGCGGCCGGCGTAGAGGCTGGCTGTATACTCGAAGCCCGAGCCGCTGTCGTTCGTCCAGAGGTAGATGTAGCCGAGCTCGGGGACCTCGCGCATCAGCCGCCGCATGAGCTCGCCATAGTGCCAGCGGACGGCCGGATGGGACAGGGTCAGCGTGTAGCGCGGGCGATAGCTGCGGAAGGGGTGGTCGACGCGGGCCCCGCGGAGGTAAGGGTATTTTTCGAGCACGGCGTCGGGAACGGAGCGAGGCGAACTGATGTTGAGGCCGGGCGTCAAGCCGTACTTGACGGCCAGGCGCGCGTTCTCCTTGAGGAGCGTCAGGTTGGCCTCGAGATATTCGGGCGAGTAGGCCCCGGCGTTGAGGGGCGTCTCGACGAACTGGTCGAGGTCGGGGCTGAAGTAATAAAAACGGTAGTAGATCTCCCCGGGCGGCCCCTGCTCGGCCGGCATGTCCTTGGCCAGGGCGTTGACGGGAATATGGCTGAAGCCGAGACGGGCCAGCTCGCGTATGGAGCGCTCGGCGTCGTAGCCGGCCGCGACCCGTTTCGGGTTGGCCAGGTAATTGTCGCCGCCCTCGAGGCGCGAAAAGCGGGGGACGACGACCTTCCCGTTCTCGAACCCGGCGGCGTCAAGGCCGAGCCAGTCCTCCTTGAGCAGGGAATAAAGCGCGTAGAGGAGATGGGGCGCGGACGTCGTGAGCCCGCCGCTTCCGTCCGGGGCGAGCTTGAGGAACATCCAGCTTTTCCCGCCCGCTTTTCGGAGGGCGTCGGGCGACGGCCCGGCGAGGAATTTTTCGTCGGCGACGGCGATGCGGAAGATACCCTTTGTGGATCCCCCGTCCGGCCCGACGGAGTCGATCTTCGCCTGGGGAGCCAGGTCGCGGCGGAATTCCTCGGCCACGGTCCTGTCGACAGGCCGGGCGCTTGCGGGGACGGCCAGGACGCGGACGTTCTTCAGGGCGTCGGCGACCGTCGGCTTGCGCTCCGCGGCGAAACCGAACCCCAACAGGGCCAGGGCCCCCAAGAGAGCAGGGAATTTGGCCATGGACGCCTCCTTGAGATGTGGGCAGGCAAGGGAATTCTCGGCGCCCCATTCTACGAAATTTCCGCGACGGTCCGCAAGTTGCGGGGCCTATGAGAAAATCCGGCTTCGGCGAGCGTTGTTTTAATGAAGGCATAAAAAGACGTTTCCCCGAGGTCCCATGGCGCATCGATTCCTCTCCCGGCTGGCCGAGGCCATCTTCGACCAGGTCCCCTCGGACCAGGCCCTTTTCCGCACGCTTGACGGGAAAGGGAACAAGGTCTTCGAAACCTCCAGGGGAATGGCGGGGGGGAACGGCGGAGGGGGCCCTACCCGGGACGCGGACGAAACGATCGTCCGCCGTATCCTCGAGATGGGCCGGCCGGTCCTCGTCACGGACATTGCCTCTGAACCGCTCTTCGCCGACCTCGAGCTCGACGGGAACGGCCATCCCCGGAGCCTTCTGGCCTATCCCTGGACGCTCCAGGGTCTCCCCGCCGGCGTCGCTTACTTGGCCCGGAACGGCGCCGGCCGGCCTTTCACCCGGGAGAACATGGAGTTCCTGACCTTGGCCATGTCGCCCGTTCTCTACCTTATGAGGGGAAACGGAAGCCGCGGTCCGGAGGGCGGCGCGCCAGTTCCCGGCGGCGTGCCGGCAGACTGCCCGTTCATGGGCACGGCGCTCCCCGTCCGGCGCGTCCGGGCCATGATCGAGAAAGTCCGGGACACCGACGCGCCCGTCTTCATCTCGGGGGAGAGCGGGACGGGGAAGGAACTCGCCGCCAGGATCATCCACGAAACGGGGCGGCGCCGGGCCGGGCCTTTCGTCGCCGTCAACTGCGCCGCCATCCCGGAAGCGCTCATCGAGAGCGAGCTCTTCGGCCACGCCCGGGGGGCCTTCACCGGCGCCGTGAGGGACAAGGCGGGCCTCATCGAGGAGGGCTCGGGCGGCACTTTTTTTCTCGACGAGATCGGCGACCTGCCGCTCGCCCTTCAAGCCAAGCTCCTCCGCGTGCTCGAAGAGAAGAAGGTCCGCCGGGTCGGCGAGACGCGCCACCGGGCCATCGACACTCGCTTCGTCAGCGCGACGAACAAGGACCTCGACCACGAGGTCGAGCGGGGCCGTTTCCGCCAGGACCTCTACTACCGGCTGAAGATCATCGCCATCGACCTACCGCCCTTGCGGGAGAGGCCGGAGGACGCCCTGCTCCTCCTCAATCACTTCCTCGACGAGTTCTCCCGGTCCATGGGCCGGCCGCGGCCTTTTCTCTCGCCCGTCGCGCTGGAGATGCTCCTGCGCTATCCCTGGCCCGGGAACGTCCGGGAGCTCCAGAACGAGGTCCAGCGATGCCTGGTCATGGCCGACGGGGCGCCGCTCATCCTCGAGGAGTATCTCTCGCCCAAGATCAACCCGGCCGGGGAGACCTATTCGCGCGCCTCCCACCTCTTTTCCGATGCCAAGGCGGATTTCGAGAAGCGGTTCCTCAGGGAGGCCCTGGTCCGCTGCCGTTATCACCGGACCCGGACGGCGGCCGAGGTTGGGCTGACCCGCCAGGGGCTGTTCAAGCTGCTGAAAAAACATGGCATAGAAGCGAAAAGCGTCCTGGCGGGGCCATAGTCGGATCAGTCGAAGAGGAGCCGCCAAAGAGGGACAGTCCCTCTTTGTTGAAGCTGGGTGGCGGGTTATGCTACATTCGCCCCATGGCCGATACGAAAGATGAAGCCCACGTCTATTCGTTGACCTGCCCCTGCTGCGCGGCGACCCTCTGGGTAGACGGAGAGACGCGGGCGGTCCTGCGCTCCGAAAAAGCCAAGCGCAAGAAAGGCTCGCTCGACGACCTTTTGGTCAAGGAACACGAGCGGCGGAGCGGGTTCGACCGCAAATTCGACGCCACGTTCGAGCTCCAGAAAGAGAAGCACGACAAGGCCGATGAGATGTTCAAGAAAGCGCTCGAGAAGGCCGAGAAGGGCGAGGACGAAGAACCCGCGGCTTAGGGCAGCCTAGCTCCCGGGTTGGGTTTCGTCGTCGCGGACGCGGGGGGCCATCGTCCACTTGGTGAAACCGAAGACGGCCAGCACCACGACGGATAGATAATTCATGAAGGCCCAGGGCAGGTAGGCGAAGGTCGAGACACCCAGGGTCCCGGTGATGTAGACTCCGGCCATGCTCCACGGGATGAGCGGCACGATGATCGCGCCGCTCTCCTCGATGACGCGCGACAGGTTCTTGGCGGCCAGGTTCTTTTTCTTGTAGATGGGGGCGAGGAGGTCGGCCGGCAGGATCATCGACAGGTAGGAACTGCCGGTGATCATGGCCGAGAGGACGGCCGCGCCGATCGTGGTCAGGACGAGGCTCCAGACGTCGCGCGTGAATTTCATCACCCGCTCCAGGATGACGGCCAGACAACCGGTCTTCTGCATGATGCCGCCGAAGGCGAAGGCGGTGAAGGCGATGAGCTGGGTCTCCATCATGCTCATCATGCCGCCCTTGGCCAGGAGTTTGTCCACGACCTCGACGCCGGTCCGCGCCGGGAGGCCTGAGTTCATGGCCGTGGCCACCACCGTGAACGGTATCTTCTGGACGATGACGGCCAGGGCCGCGGCGACAAGGGAGGACAGGACCATGGCCGGGATGGTCGGTTTCTTGGCCACGGCGAAATAGAAGATGACCGCCATGGGCAGGAGCAGGAGGACGCTGAACCGGAAGTTCGACTTGAGCGTCGCCAGGATGAGGTCGAGCGTCTCCGACCGGACCGCGACCGCACCGTACTTCAGGCCGACGAAGAAATAGATGACGAGGCCCGCCAGCCAGGCCGGCACGGCAGACCACATCATGTGCTTGATGTGGTCGAAGAGGTTCGACCCGGAGATGACCGTGGCCAGGTTGGGGATGTCGGAGAGGGGAGACATCTTGTCGCCGAAGTAGGCGCCGGCGACGACCGCTCCCGCCGCCGGGCCGAGGGGAATGCCGAGGCCCATGGCGATGCCGATAAAGGCCACGCCAACCGTGCCGATCGTGCCCCACGATGTCCCCGAGGCGATGGCGACGACCGAAGAGACGAGGCAGGCCGTGGCCAGGAAGAACTTGGGCGAGATGAGTTTCAGGCCGTAGTAGATGACCATGGGGATGGTGCCGCTGGCCATCCAGGCCCCGATGAGGATGCCGACCGAGAGCATGATCAGGATGGCCGGCATGGCCTTGTGGATGCTGTCGACGATGCCCCGCTCCATGTCCTTCCACTTGAAGCCGAGGGCGAGGCCCATCGTCGCGGTGATCGAGGCGGCGGCGACGAGGAGGACCTGGGCCTTGATCTTGTAGACGCCGTAGCCGACGCCCAGGAGGAGGGCCATGGCGATGAGGGGAATGAGGGCCACCCCGAGCTTCGGCGGTCGTCCGGAGGCCGGAGCAGGGGGCTCGGGGATCGGGTCGCGCGAGGTCGTCTTATCCATTTCTAATTACTGAACGTGCCGCGAACGAGTAGCCGCCCGCCGGCCATCATCCTTTTTCCCCGGGCGAAGACTTCGCTCAGGCCGAAAGCGTCGTCGACCACGATGAGGTCGGCATCCAGGCCCGGCCCGATACGCCCCTTTTTCCCGAGCTTGTAGAACTCGGCCGCGTTGGTCGAGAAAAGCCGGACGGCCGTTTCGGGCGGCAGGAGGCCCTTGCGGACAATATCCCCGAACTTGCGCAAGAGCTCTTTCTCCGTGGCGATCGTCAGCCGGACGAGCTTGCCGCTCCCGTCGAAAACGGGGATGCTGCCGTTGCTGTCCGAGCTGAGCATCATCCTGGTGAAGGGCAGGCCTTTTTCCCGGAAACGGGCGATGCAGTCCTCGAGGCTCACTTCCGGGTCGGGCGGGACGGCGTCCGGCCCGACGGTGATGTCGGCAAAACCGCCGCCGGCGACCCATTCGAGGCCCTCTTCGAAAAGCGCGGGGTTGCGGCTGATGTGCGTCGGGACGAGCTGGGTCACGGGGATCTCCGTTTCGCGGACGATCCGGAAGAGAAGCTCGAGCCCGCGGCGGCCGTCGCCCAGGTGGAGATGGAGAACGCCGGCTTTCCCGCCCAGCATCCCCCCGACCCGGCACTCGGCCGCGAGGCGCGCGACCTCGTCGAATGTCGGCTGAGAGGAACGGTGGTCGCTCACGGCGATCTCGCCCGCGCCGACGACCTTGTCGACGACGATGAGGTCGGAACGGACGCTCCCGGTCAGGGTCCGGACGGGGATCTCGTAGGACCCCGAATAGATGAAGGTCGAGACACCCTCGATCTCGAGCGCCCGGGCCTTGGCCAGGAGGGAGGTCATGTGGCGGGTGACGCCGTCGGTCCCCAGGCAGCCGATGACGGTCGTGACGCCGCTCGAGACGATATCCTCGATCCTGATCTCGGGGGCGCGCGTCGCCGGGCCGCCTTCCCCTCCGCCCCCCAGGATGTGGACGTGGGGGTCGATGAACCCGGGGAAGACGCGCTTCCCGGCCGCGTCCACGATTTCGGCCTCGAGGCCGTCGACCCGGATGCGGCCCGGCTCGGCCACGGCCTCGATCGCGCCTCCGGCGAGCAGGATGTCCTTCCGGCCGAGGGGCTCGGGGGCGAAAACCTCTCCGCCGCGGATCAGAGTGACCATGGGCGCCTCCTTATTCGGACAAGGCCTAAATTAACACGCCCGCCGGGCGTTCGCAAGCGGCCGCTCCGCGCCTCCTTCGCTCTTTGAATTTCCCGGGCGGATTTAATAGAATAGCCCCATGCCCGTGCCCACGTTCGAGGAAGAATTCAAGCGCATCGAGAAACCCATCGACCGCGTGACGCGGGCGTTCCTTTTCCCCAAGAAGATCGACCTCCGCGGCGGCGAGAACTTCGTCCTGGAGGGTCCGAACATCATCATCGGGAACCACATCGGGAGCTACAAGGACGTGTCCATCCTGCTCCGGACCGTGCCCCGGATGATCTTTTTCACGGCCAACAAGATGATCTTCGATAAAAATGAGGCGAGCGAGCTCGTCCTCCGTCACCTCCACCGGCACATGGGCAAGTTCGGCGGGTTCATCCACCTCATCCTCAACCCGCTTTACACCTACATGGTCCACTTCGTGTCCGGGCATGCGGCCAAGATCGGCTCCATTCCCGTCGACATCTACGGCAGCAAGCGCGAATCGATCCTCAAGTGCCAGGACTATCTGAGGAAGGGCAGGGCCGTCATCGCCCTGCAGGGCCGGGGGCGCGTCCATCCCAAGGACCCGAACCCCTACGTCAAGAGCTTCCGGCGAGGCGTCTCCATCATGGCCTACAACCTGTTCAAACAGGAAGGCATCGCCGTCCCCGTCACGCCCATGTCGATCTTCGGGACCCACGTCATGTGGGGAGTACCGTGGACGATCAAGGTCAACGTCGGGAAGCCGCTCTATATCAAGGACTACTGGAGAGGCGGCGAAGTGGAGACCGTCGAGAATTTCCGGCTCGCCCTCGAACGGCGGGTTTCCGGACTGCTATACGAAAGCTTATCGTGGTGAGGACAAGGAGGGGACCATGGCGCTTGAAGGAATTCTGATCGCCAAGGGCGATAGGGACCTGTATCTGCTTCCGAAGATGGCCAACCGCCACGGCCTGGTCGCCGGGGCCACGGGCACGGGCAAGACGGTTTCCCTCCAGGTCATGGCCGAGGGCTTCAGCCGCATCGGCGTCCCCGTCTTCATGGCCGACGTCAAGGGCGACCTGGCCGGGGTCAGCCGGCCGGGGACCGCCACGCCCAAGATCCAGGAGCGGATCGGCCTCCTCAAGCTCGGCGGCTACGCGTTCGAGGGGAGCCCCGTGACATTCTGGGACATCTTCGGCGAGCAGGGCCATCCCGTGCGGACGACCGTTTCCGACATGGGACCCTTGCTTCTCTCTCGCCTCCTCAACCTCAACGATGTCCAGGGCGGAGTCCTGAGCATCGCCTTCCGCGTCGCCGACGACAACGGGCTCCATCTCCTTGACTTCAAGGACCTGCGGGCCATGGCCCAGTTCGCCGGCGACCACGCCGCCGAGTTCGAGACGGAATACGGTCGGGTCTCGCCGGCCAGCATCGGAGCCATCCAGCGCGGCCTGCTCACGCTCGAAGATCAGGGGGCGGACAAGTTCTTCGGCGAGCCCGGTCTCCAGCTCGAAGACCTCATGCAGACGGACAGCGCCGGCCGCGGCGTCATCAACATCCTGGCCGCCGACAAGCTCATGCTGATGCCCCGGGCGTATTCGACGTTCCTCCTCTGGCTGATGGCCGAGCTCTTCGAGCGCCTGCCCGAAGTCGGCGACGTGGACAAGCCGCGGCTCGTCTTCTTCTTCGACGAAGCCCATCTTCTGTTCACGGACACACCGCCGGCCCTGCTGGAGAAGATCGAGCAGGTCATCCGCCTCGTCCGCTCGAAGGGCGTCGGCGTCTACTTCGTCACCCAGAACCCGATCGATATCCCGGATATCGTCCTCGGCCAGCTCGGCAACCGCGTTCAGCACGCCCTGCGGGCCTTCAGCCCCAGGGACCAGAAGGCGGTCAAATCGGCGGCCGAAACCTTCCGCCAGAACCCCAAGGTCGACGTCGAGACGGCCATCACCCAGCTCGGCGTCGGCGAGGCCCTGGTGTCCTTCCTCGACGAGAAAGGACAGCCGGGGATCGTGGAGCGGGCCTTTGTCCTGCCGCCGCACAGCCGGATCGGACCGATCATGCCGGACGAGCGCCAATCGGTCGTCCGCGGCTCCCTCGTTTACGGCCACTACGAGCAGGCCGTCGACCGGGAATCGGCTTACGAAATGCTCAGGGCCCGGGCCGAGAGGGAAGCGGCAACCGAGGTCCAGGCTCAGACCCAAACGTCACCCTACGGCTATCCGCCTACGCCTGGGCCCCAACCGGGCCAAGCCAGGGCCCCCCGGCCTTATCCCGAACAGCCCCAAGCACCGCGCCGTCCCGCCGGCCGTCCCCGGGACACCCTGATGGAGGCCATGGCCAAGAGCGCCGCCCGCTCTGTCGGCAGCCAGCTTGGCCGCTCCATCCTCCGCGGCGTCCTCGGCTCGATCCTCGGCGGCCGCCGGTAGGAAGGGGCAAACCGACTTTCTGCGCAAGTTGGCAAGGGGACGTCCGAAAAGGCGGAAAGCTAAGAGGGGGTCAAACCTACCTTTTACACTTTCCGGGCCAAGAAGGGTGTAAAAGGTAGGTTTGAC
>JBFYOD010000010.1:0-4317 GCA_041303965.1 Candidatus Aminicenantota bacterium | reverse complement strand
CGACGAAGAGGACCTGCTCCCAGGTCTTGCCGCCGTCCTTCGTCCTGTAGACGCCGCGCTCTTTCTGCGGGCCGTAGCAGTGGCCGAGGGCGGTGGCGAAGACGATATTCGGATCGCGGGGGTCGACGGCGATGCGGCCGATGCGGCCGCGTTTCTCGAGCCCCATTTTAGCCCAGGTCAGGCCGGCGTCGGTCGACTTGTAGATGCCGTCGCCGATGAGGACGTTCGAGCGGATGAAGGCCTCGCCCGTTCCCGCCCAGACCTGGTTCGAATCCGAGGGGGCGATGGCCAGCGAGCCGATCGACTGTGAGGTCTGGTCGTCGAAGACGGGCGTCCAGTTCGTCCCGCCGTCGGACGACTTCCAGACGCCGCCGGCGCAGGCCCCGGCGTAATAGATGTTGGGATCGTTCGAGTCGCAGACGACGGCGCTGACCCGGTTGCCCTGCGGCCCGACGAACCGCCACTCCAGGGGGGCCAGGTCGTCGGGGATGGTCCCGGGCCGGGGCGCGGGCCGGGCCCGCAGGAAGCCGCCCCGTCCGCCCTGCTGGCCGAAGGCGATGAAGGCGCCGGCCGCGGCCAGGACAAAAACGCCGAGGATCAATATGGATTTGCGGTGGAAACGCGCTTCAGAGAACATGATCCCTCCTTCTTCCAATCCTTAATGGATGACGACCGGGACCGGACCGATGGTCCAGCCTTGGCGGTAACGTATTCGTGTTTTCTTGGTCAACGTCTTGCCGCCGGCGTCGAGCGTGACGACGTATTCTCCCGGCGCGACGAGGCCGCCGCCCATGCCCTGGAAACGCCCCGGCTGCTGGCCGGGCCGCTGGGCGCGCATGCCCCAGGACACGGTGTTAAGGCCGGGCTCGCCCTTGCCCGTAAGCTCGGCCAGGACCGCGCCGTAAGGGTCGGCCACGGTGACCTTGACCGGGCCGGCGGCCTTGGCCTTGAGATAGTAGTTGATGGCGAAGGCGTTCGGCTCGTTGGGCGTGAAGAGGTGGCTGTCGCCGAGGAGCTGGTAGTTGCCGATGCCGCCCGTGACGCGCTGGGTCTTCGATTCGACGTCGAAGAGGTGGACGTCCTCTTCGAGGACCGCCGCCGTCATCTCCTGGAGCGGGGTGATGTCGGTGACGTAGGCGCCCCGGCCGTAGGTCGCGACGACGAGGTCGTTCTCGCGCGGGTGGATGGTCATGTCGGTGACCTTGACCGATGGCATATTGGCCATGAAGGGCCGCCACGCCTTCCCGCCGTCGATCGTCACGTAGACGCCCCATTCGGTCCCGACGAAGAGGAGGTCGGGGTTCTTGCGGTCCTGGACGACGACGTTGACGGGTTTGCCAGCCGGCAGGTTCCCGGCGATGGAGGTCCACGTCTCACCGAAATCGGTCGTCCTGTGGATTGACGTCCGGTAGTCGTCCAGGCGCCAGCCCGTCTTGGTCACGAACGCGGTGCCAGCGGCGTGGGGCGACGGGAAGACCCGGCTCACCCAGAAGTTGGCCGGCCCTCCGGCCGCGGCGAGTTTCGCCGTCCGGTCGAGCCAGGTCGCCCCGCCGTCACGGGTCACCTGGACCTTGCCGTCGTCCGAACCCGTCCAGATGACGCCGGGAGCGACGGGGGACTCGGCCAGCGTCGTCAGCGTGCAATAGGAAATGAAGCCCTCGCCGTGCTGTTTCGCGTCTTCGTTCGTCGTCAGGTCGGGGCTCGTCTCCTGCCAGTGGTCGCCGCGGTCGAGCGAGCGGAAGACGACCTGGGCGCCGGTGTAGACGATAGCCGGATTGTGGGGCGACAGGGCGATCGGCGGCGTCCAGTTGAAGCGCAGCGGCGGCGCCCCGGCCGGGCGCCGGGGCGTGATGGAAGTCTGGACACCGGTTTTCTGGTCGAGCCGCCACATCGAACCCATCTCCCGGTTGTTATAGAGCCAGCGCGAGTCGGTCGGGTCGATGCAGTTGTACATGCCGTCGCCGCCGCCGACCGTCACCCAGTCGGTGAGCGTGATCTCGCCGGCCCAGCCGTTCGACGGGCCTTTCCACGAGTCGTGGTCCTGCAGGCCGCCGTAGATGTTGTAAGGGTCCTCCATGTCCACACCGACCGCGTAAAATTCCGTCAGCGGCAGGTTGTAGGCGTGGTGGCTCGTCTTGCCGCGGTCGTAGGATATGTTGACGCCGCCGTCCGAGCCGAAGATGAGGCGGTTCGAGTCGAGCGGGTCGACCCACATGACGCGCCAGTCGCCGAACGCGCGGGGCATGACCCCGTCGGACGGCCAGTCCAGGCCCTTCCACTTCTTGCCGCCGTCGTTCGTCGAGGCCAGCGACTGCCCGGTGATGTAAACGGTCTCCGCGTCGTTCTGGTCGAGGCGAAGCTGGTTGAAGGAATAGGGGGCCTTGTTGAGGGCCGCCTCGTAACCGGCGTTGACCTTGCGCCAGGATTTTCCGCCGTCGTCCGTGCGGAAGACCTCGTTCCCGGCCGTCCGGGGCGTAGGCACAGCGTTGCGCCGCTTGTCCTGTTCGGCCTCCTGGGCCGTCGGCGGCCGGCGGTTGCCGTTCTCGACCACGGCGTAGAGAATATCGGGGTTCTTCTGGTAGACGTCGAGACCGATGCGGCCGATCCGGCCCGTCGGCAGGCCGCCGCCGAGGCGGGCCCATGTCTTCCCCGCGTCCGTCGTCTTGTAGATCGCGCTCTCCGGGCCGCCGAGCTCGTAGTTCCAGGGCTGGCGGACCTTGTCGTACATCGCAGCGTAAAGGACGTCGGGCGCCGAATGGACCATGGCCAGCTCGACGGCGCCGATCTTGTCGTTGACGTAGAGGACCTTCTGCCAGCTCTTCCCGCCGTCGGTCGTCTTGAAGAGGCCGCGCTCGGCGTTCGGGGAGAAAAGATGGCCCATGACCGCGACGTAGACGACGTCGGGGTTCGTCGGATGGATGACGATCCGGGCGATGTGGTGCGAATCCGGAAGGCCCATGTTCGTCCAGGTCTTGCCCGCGTCGACGGACTTCCAGACGCCGTCGCCCGAGTTCGAGCTCCGGGCGCAGTAGGCCTCGCCCGTGCCGACCCAGACGATGTTCGAATCGGACGGGGCCACGGCCACGTCGCCGATCGAGAGCTTCGGCTGGCCGTCGAAAATGGGCTCGAAGGTCGTCCCGTTGTTGGTCGTCTTCCAAACGCCGCCGTTCCGCGTCCCGACGTAAAGCGTATAGAGATGGTCGCGGACTGGTGAATCCGGCACGGCGAAGCTCGTCACCCAGGACCCGGCGCGGTAAGGGCCAAGGGCCCGGTAAGTGAAGCCTTTTAACAGGTCAACATTGAACCGTTCCGGGGCCTGTTGGGCGTAGCCGGCCGCAAGCATAAAGATAACGGCGATAGTAACGATAGCGCGTGAATGCAGACGAATCCTCATAGCTCCTCCTTATATGTCCGGGAATTCATGAAAACGGCGGGATAACAACGCATATTCGCACAAGGCTGATATATTATATTTCAAATAGTTAAAGAGGGACAGACCCTTTCGCAACAGCCCTAAAAGGGACAGTCCCACTCCGGGGACAGTCCCTCTCATGGCGGTCACTCTTTCTGCTGTTGCCCCTAATCCCGGCCTGAGTATAATAGGGGCTGGCAGCAGCCGGCACGCGCGCTCCAGCGGAGGTCCAAGAACATGACAATCTCCAAATTCGCGCTCGGCCTCGATTTCGGCACCAATTCCGTGCGGGCCCTCATTGTCGACGTCAGGAACGGCGACGAGGTCGGGACGGCCATCTTCGCCTACCCGAGCGGCGCTGCGGGCATCCTCCTCGACCCGAAGGATTCGAACCTGGCCCGGCAGAACCCGGCCGACTGGGTCCTGGGCATCGAACGGGCCGTGCCCGAGGCCATCGCGGAGGCCAAGAAGAAAAGCCGGGCCTTCAAGCCGGAGGACATCGTCGGGATCGGCGTCGATACGACAGGCTCGACGCCCCTGCCCGTCGACCGGGCCGGCAAGGCGCTGGCCCTCTACAAGGAATTCAAGAAGAACCCCAACGCCCACGCCTGGCTCTGGAAAGACCACACCGGCTTCGCCGAAGCCGCCGAGATCACCGCCCTGGCCGCCGCCGAGCACCCTCAATATCTGGCCAAGTGCGGCGGCACCTATTCCTCCGAGTGGTTCTGGAGCAAGATCCTCCATTGCCTGAGGACCGACCCGAAGGTCGGGGCGGCCGCCTACTCGTGGGTTGAGTGCGCCGACTACATCCCCGGACTGCTGACCGGCGTGACCGATCCTCTCAGGATGAAACGGAGCCGCTGCGCGGCCGGCCACAAGGCCATGTTCAACGACCGCTGGGGCGG
>JBFYOD010000009.1:0-3811 GCA_041303965.1 Candidatus Aminicenantota bacterium | reverse complement strand
AACTGGGAGGCCATGAAGTCCCGCTGACCCGGCCCTCCCTTCCTCACTCGCGCCGGATCGTTTCGACGGGGTCGGTCTGGGCGGCCTTGACCGCCTGCCAGGCGATCGTCAGGTAATTCTTCAGCATTTCAACGCCCCAGTGAATGAGATTAGCGAGATAAGAGGGAAGAGCGATCGAATTTGTAAATGATATGGGGAACCTTCTTGTCGAGGAGCATCTTATTGATCGCCCCCAGGTCCTCGTCGATGAGCTTGCCGAGTTTGCCCCGCTCGTCGCCGAGCTGCTTGACGAAGAGGTCGTAGACCTCGCGCTGCTGCGCCGTCGGCGGATGGTCCGCCTCTCCGATGCTCGAGGCCAGGAAGCCGAGCTTGGCGTAGAACTTGTCCGGCCAGCGCAGTTCGTCGCCCGAGCCCGTCAGGCGGACCGGGAAGAAAAAGTCCTCGAATTCGACGAGTTTCAGGTCGAGGTCCTTGGCCGCCTTGACCACCGGCTCGGCCTCGGCCGAACCCTCGAGCAGGGCCGCCAGGTCGCGGAGCTGTTTCCGGATCCGTTCGGCCTGGTTGATCATTCCGGCGGCGTCGCTGGTCATCTCGTGGATCCCCAGGAGGAGCTTGGTCTGCTCGCGGATGTCCGCCTCGGTCCCCGCCGTGTTCGGGTCCTTGAGAACGTTGACCTTCCGGGTGAATTCCTGTTTCCCGACGGCGAGCTTGACGGTATATTCGCCCGGGTCGACGAGCGGTCCGCTCCGGAAACGGCCCAGCGGAAAGCGCCGCCAGCCCTGCGGTCCGACGGCCGCGTGAGCGTGATCGACCGTCGGGGTCCAAAGCTTGACCTCGGCCGTTCTGTCATAACGCAGGTCCCACCAGATGCGGTTGAGCCCGGCCTTCTTCGGGACGGAGAAGGGCTTATCGCGTTCCCCCTCGTCCTCCGCGCCCGCCTCTTCACCCTCCGGCTTCGGCTCCGTCTTGAGCGTCCGGACCGGTTTGCCGGCCGCGTCGAGGATGGTGATGACGACCTCGTCCTTGGGTTCCGTCTTGAGGTAATAATTGACCGCGGCGCCGTAGGGCGGGTTCTTGCCCTGGCAAGGGTCGTTCGCTACCCCCGCCGGGCCGGCCACGGATTGGAACCTGTAGGCGGGCCGGGGCGCGAAGAGATGGGCCTCGGCCGCCCGGACCTCGGGGGTCAGCTGTTCGACCGGCGTGATGTCGTCGAGGATCCAGAATCCCCGTCCGTACGTGGCCACGGCCAGGTCATGAAAATTCTCCTGGATGGCCAGCCAGTGAGCGGGAGCGTGCGGCAGGCCTCCCTGCAGCGGGAGCCAGCTCGCCCCGTCGTCGACGGAGGCGTAGACGGCGTTCTCCGTGCCGAGGAAAAGCACCCCCTCGCGCGCGGGGTCCTCCCGGACGCAGTGGGCGAAGGCCAGCGGGCCTTTCGGCAGGTCCGAGCTGATGCTCTTCCATGTCGCGCCGTAGTCGGCCGTCTTGAACACGTAGGGCGTGAAGTCGTTGACCTGGTGCAGGTCGACGGCGATGTAGCAGGTGCCCGCTTTGTGCCGCGACGGCTCGATGTTGCTGATCGTTCCCCACGGCGGCAGGTTGGGGATGTTCTTCGTCAGGTTGGTCCAGGTCTTTCCCCCGTCCCGCGTCACATGGAGGAGGCCGTCGTTCGTCCCGGCCCAGACCTGGCCCGCTTCGAGCGGCGATTCGGCGATGGCGAAGAGGGTGCAGGCGTAAAGCGGGCTGGCGTCGTCGGTGGTGATGCCGCCCGTCCGTTCCTGCTTGCTCTTGTCGTTGGTGCTGAGGTCGGGGCTGATGACCTGCCAGCTCGCGCCGGCGTCGGTCGTCTGGTGGACGAACTGGCTGCCGACGTAGACCCGGTTGTGGTCGTGCGGCGAAACGCAGATCGGGAAAGTCCACTGGAAGCGGTACTTGACCTCTCCCGCCGACCAGCCCTGCAGGCTCTCCGGCCAGACGGTCACCGCCCGGCTTTGCTTGGTCTTCATGTCGAAGCGGTCGAGCATGCCGTCGTAGTTGCCCGACCAGATGATGTCGTTGTCCACCGGGTCGGGCACCGCGAAGCCGCTCTCGAAACCGCCCACGGGGTGCCACAGCCCTCTCGGGATGGACGAGCCGGTCCGGCTGTTGCTCGGGCCCCCGTAGGAGGTCCCGTCCTGGCGGTTCCCGAAGACATTGTAGGGGACCTTGTTGTCCACGTAGACGTGGTACATCTGGGCGATGGGCAGCTCGATGCCGCGCCAGGTCTTGCCCCGGTTCGTCGAGATGGCCAGGCCCTGGTCGTTGCCGATGATCATGCGGTCGGGGCTTTTCGGGTCGATCCACATGTCGTGGTTGTCGCCGCCCCAGACGCCGAACCGTTTGATGGTCTTGCCTCCATCCTGGGTCATGTTGAAGCCCGTGGCCGGGAAATAGACTTCGTCGGCGTTGCCGGGCGAGACGATCAGGCGGGTATAATAGAGGGGCCGGTTCAGGATGGCGTGGTCCCGGTTGACCAGGGCCCAGGAGCCGCCGCCGTCGTCGGAGCGCCACAGCCCTTCGTCCTTGGTCTCGATGAGGGCGTAGACGCGGCTCGGGTCGCTCGCGGCCACGGCCAGGCCGACCTTGCCGATCTCCGTCTTGGGCAGGCCGCTCCCTTCGAGGCGCTTCCAGGTCAGGCCGCCGTCGCGGGAGGCGTGGAGACTCCCGCCCGGACCGCCGCTCCACTTGCCCCAGGTCCGGATGAGCATCGGCCACATGCCGGCGAAGAGGAGGCGGGGGTTCGTCGGGTCCATGGCTAGGTCGGAACAGCCCGTGTTCTCGTCGACGAAGAGGACCCTATCCCAGGTCTTGCCGCCGTCGGCCGTGCGGAAGACGCCGCGTTCCTGCTGAGGCCCGTAGCAATGGCCCATGGCCGCGGCCAGGACGACGTCGGGGTTCCGGGGATCGATGACGATCCTTCCGATGCGGCCCGTCTTTTCGAGGCCCATGCGGGTCCAGGTCTTGCCGGCGTCGGTGGATTTGTAGATGCCGTTGCCGTGGGAGATGTTGCTCCGGATGAAGGTCTCGCCCGTTCCGGCCCAGACGACGTTCGGGTCCGAGGGAGCCACGGCCAGGGAGCCGACGGATGCGACGTCCTGGCCGTCGAAGATGGGCTGCCAGGTCACGCCGCCGTCGGTCGTCTTGAAGATCCCGCCGGAGGCCGCCCCGACGTAATAGATGCCGGGATCGCCGGGGATGCCGACCACGGCGATGACCCGGTTGCCGACCGGCCCGATGTGCCGGTACTGGAGCGGCGCGAAAAGATCGGGCTTCTTTTCGGGGGCGGGGGCCGGTTTGGCCGCTTTAGGGTTTTGGGCCGCGGCCGCGAGGAATAGGACGGCCGCGGCGCACAAAATGAGCGTCGTTCGGCGGGCCGGTTTTTTCATGGGGACCTCCTTATCGGCTTGCGAGGGTGGCGATTGCTATTTTATGGACAGCGCGGGGCGGATTGCAAGGGAGACCTTGCGATTTTTCCGGAATTCGGGTAAGACAGTCATCGCGGGTGACGTCCAGAGACGGGAGGCGTTAATCATGACGACACGACAACGCGGGTTCGTTTTCCTTTTAGCTGGTTGCCTGGCCGTGCCGCGGTTTTCCCTTCCCTGTTCCTCCATAGCTTTTCCTAACAAGGGCTATCTCGTCTTCGGCACGAACTACGACAACCGTTTCGCCCCGGGCAAGATCTTCATCAACCAGCGGGGCGTCCGGAAGTCCGGTTGGGAGACGGGGACGACGGGAAAGGTGGCCGGGTGGATCTCCCGCTATGGCAGC
The DNA here is from genome assembly GCA_041303965.1 of Candidatus Aminicenantota bacterium. Taxonomy (GTDB): domain Bacteria; phylum Acidobacteriota; class Aminicenantia; order Aminicenantales; family Saccharicenantaceae; genus RBG-16-66-30. Next base: position 4 of record JBFYOD010000009.1, on the reverse strand, counting down.
GTCA
>JBFYOD010000008.1:0-5964 GCA_041303965.1 Candidatus Aminicenantota bacterium | reverse complement strand
ATTCCGCCGGGCGAAGCCACGGCGAAATTCGCCCCCTGGCGGGGCAGTGTGATCGGCCCCGCGGGCCATCCGGCGACGGACGAATTCAACGCGTCCTTGTACGTGTCGGTGTCGAAGTTCTCGGCGAAGGCCCTCGTGTATTCCGTGCAGGCCTGGACGATGGGATCGTCCGGCCAGACGCGCGGCACGACGATGGCCGCGGCGATGATGAACGAGAGGACGGCGAGGACATAAAGGCTCCCTTGGCGCTTCAAGCCTTTGTGTTTCATGGCGATTCCCCTTTCCCGGGGTCTTACGACCCCACCTCGATGACGATTTCGAGACGTTTGTAGGTGTTCCGCGGCCCCCGGCCGATACAGACCAGGATGCAGTCGTTGTCGTCGGTCGCGATCGTCCCCGGCGGCTCATCGTTGATGAGAAAGACCGTGAACGCGCAGGTTGGATCGGTGGACAGGGGCTCGGAGTTGAAGATGGCGTTGGTCGGGTCGGCGGCGACGTCGGCGATGATCTGCTCGTCGGTCAACCCGCGGAAATAGGACGGGCTCAACGGATCATCCAACCCCGGGGCGCCTCCGAAGTTCGACCGGTACTGGCCGGCGAACGACGAATAGACCCTGTTGAGGAAGGCGTCGTTGAGGACGATCCAGGCGGCGTTGAAGCCTGCCTCGGCGGCGTCGAAGGCCATCCCCTGAAGGCGGAGGCTGTCGGAGACCTTGGGGCTCGTGCCCGTGACGGTGAGCAGCAGCATGCCCACGGCCAGCATGAAGGCGACGATCATGATGATGACGATGAGGCCGGAGCCCCGTTCCCGGCGGTTGCCTTTGACTCGTCTGTTCATGGCGCGCTCCTCATCTCTGACCGAGGTTGTAAAGGTTGAGGCTCATGTTCCTGACGTTGGACGTCGACTCGAGCAGGAACCTCCGGTGGCGGTCGTCGGTCGGCGCGGCCGGGGAGTTGGAGACGGCCGGCCGGCGGTAGGTATGGATGGCGCCCGGGACCGTTCTCCCGATCGAAGTAAAGGGCTGGGCGGTCCGGCCCAGGACCCACATCCTGACGTGCTGGATCCGGGCGATCTCGGCCACGGTCCAGGTGTTCTGCCAGGGCATCCAGCCGTCGAGCAGGAGATCGCTGTTCATGTCGCCGTTGTATTCGACCTGGAAGCTCTCGATATTCCGGGCTAGCGGGAAATGGATGCCGTTGTTGGTGACGTAGAGGACGCCGCCCTCGCCGCCGCCGATGTAGCCGTTGAGGCCCGCAGTCAGTCCGGGGTAGTTGCCGGTGACGTCGAGCCAGTATTCCTTGATGTTGATGAAGGTGATCATGCCCCCGTCGTAGTCGTTGGGGCTGGCGCAGGTCCCCGACAGGCCTCCCGGCGGGTTGATGCCCGGGGCTAGGCCGGGGGAGAAGTTGAACTTCTCGGTCAGCCCTCCGGAGCTATGGGTGACATGGGTGATGACCCGGACTTCGGCCGCCCGGCAGCCCGATTGGGGATTGGGCAGGACCAGGGCGACCTTATTGGCGTAATAGGCGTCCGGGTAGGAGTATAGCTCGAAGCTGAAGTCCTCGATGTCAAGGGTGACCGAGGCGCCCTGGTAGTTCCTGATGGGAATGTCGAGCGGGTCTTCCAGGTTACCCATGAGCCGGACCCTGTCGGGATCGACGTCGGCGCCTTGGTCTTCATTATCCTGTCCCTCGAGGAAATAGCCGGCGAATTCCTCAGGCAGCCCGGCCCCGGCCATGCGCAGGTCGCGGGTCATGAAAAACAGCGAAGCCCGGACGTCATTCTGGATCTCGGTGACCATCTGCTGTTCGACGGCGACCTTGTTGCTGCGGGAATAGATGAACAGGGCCCCGAGAACGGCGACGAGCATGATGGAGCTGCCGACAAGAAGCTCGATCATCGTGAATCCCGCGGATCGTTGGGGAGAAGACGGCGTTCGTGCTTTCACGGGTTTCGCTCCTTCACCGGGTGATGATCGTCGTGATCAGGGCCTGCCGCCCACGCTGGTCCGAGGACGCCAAGAGCGCGGCGGGGCTCACGATGCCGAATTTTTCGGCGGAATAGATGGAGATCCGGACCAGGAACGTTTCCTGGTCGATGCGAAAGTCGGTGATCCGCCGGTAGTCGTTCGTCCCGTCGAGGTTGAGATCGAGGACCTCGTCCCGCAAGGTCGTCTTGGCGTACTCCGTCAGTTCGTCGGAGGTGAAGCCGCGCAGCCAGTCGATCTGCTGCTGGGCCAGGAAGGTCGCGTTGGCCACGCGATCCGCTTTGAGGTTGTTGGCCACGGCGACCATAAAGAGCTCGGCCAGCCCGAGGACGGCCACGGCGACTAGGAAAATCCCGATCAGCACTTCGATGAGGCTAAAACCGCGACGATGCTTTTGTTTTTTCATCTCAGGTGCTCTTTCTCTTGGAGTATTGGATCGAACCGCCCATGTACAGGCTGATGATCCTTTGGTCCATCTGTCCCGGGCGGTTGAGTTTCGGACTCTGCAGCGTGATGGTGTTCTGGCCGATGGCGTAATTAGCGACAGACCCTACGGGAGAAAAGATGATGACGGGATCGCCGCCGAAGAGGGGAACGGTGAAAGTGACGTTGAGGTTGCTGGGGATGACCTTGCGGAGAGCGTTCTCGGACTTGATCCAGGTTCCATTTTCCTGGAGGCGCTCCATGTCGTAGACCCAATAGGATGAGTTGATACGGGTGAATCGGACGCGGTGGACGATACGCGTGCTGACCGCCTGGAACTTGGTCTGCTGGAGGTAGGTCTGGATCTGGCGGGCCGTGTTTTCCACGTCCCGGGTGGCCAGGATATTGAGGATGCTCGGAAAGGACCCGAGAAGGAGGATCCCCATGATGCCGATGACGACGAGGACCTCGATCAGAGTGAATCCCGGCGAGGCCGAATGATGCCGATAAAGCTTCTTCATGGCTTGTCCCTCTGTCAACTCTTATTCTGCCTCATTATATATCGCAAATTCGGCACCTGTTCAAGGCGGGCCTTGGGGCTTCTCCGCCGTATCGCATTATTGACCGCCCTTGCGGCTCCGGCAATCACCCCGGCTGATGATAGGAAGGGTGATTTAATGAGGAGGCTTCTCACCCCGGATGGCTAGCCGCCGACAGGGGCGCTCAGCGGCCGGACGACACAAGCTCTTTGAGCTTGTCGGCGCCGGCGGCGCCGCTGTTGAAAAGGACGCATTCGACCGAATCGAGGAGGCGGCTGAAGAAAGCCCGCTCGGCCTCGAGCTTCTCCGCCGATGACCCGAGAAGATGGGGGTTGTAGAAGGGCTGGGCTTTGCCCCCCGTCAGGGCCTTCTTGGCCCCGGCCGCTTCGCCGGCCTCGAGGGTTCTCAAGGCCTCGTCCTTGCCCATCTTGACGATCGCCGGCGAGGTCGCGTCGTTCCTCAGGAGGACGAGCCACTTCAGGTTCGTCCGCTTGACCCAGGCGGCCGGCCCGCCGAGCCAGTTCGGGTCGAGCAGGGCGTGGGCCTCCTTGGCGGCCTTGTAGCAGTAGGGCGAACCCCTGTCGAGCCGGCAGTCGTCGGCCCGCTGGCAGTCCATGTCCGAGCAATCGTCCTTGTGGACGACGACATTCTCGCACCTGCTCCGGTCGAAAAGCGGGGCCAGCCGGCTGTCGAGCTCGACGGCCGTCGTGGGCATGTACAGTTTCCTCTCGACGCAGTCGGCCACGGCCCTTCCTCCGGCCAGGCGCACGAAGACGACGTCGTTCGCCTGGAGCTTGAAGCGGGGGTCGGCCAGGAGCCCGAAGAAGAGTTCGGTCTTTTTCGTCCCCGGGGGCCCGACCAGGATGAGGCCGCTGCCGTCGAGGTCGGCGGACATGCCACGCACGGCGCCAGCGGTCCCGGCTCCGCCCGTCCGCGCGGCGAGGTCCATGGCCAGGCCGACGGCCAGGCTCCGGAGGGAACCGTAGTTGTCCGTGTTGACCAGGACCCCGGTCTGGGTTTCCGAATGGTAGAAGCCGCGCGGCTCCCGGCCGGCGATGCCGTCGACGGCGTAGATCGTGCCGTGGGGCTTGAAGTCGGCCTCGGCCGGGGCGGGCGCGAAATTCTCGACCCAGAAATCGTTGAGGTGGGCGACGTTGGTCCGTAGCTGGATGACGGCGCCGTTGATGGCGGCGTTCCACTCGTAGCGGCCTTCGTAGCCGAGGTGGCTTTCCATCTCGGCGGCTAGGGCGTCGCGCATCCGCTGATCCGCCACCGTTTCGACGGGGACGGATCTCTTGACCCGGGTCACGGCGTTGCTCAGAGCGACGCGCTTGATCTTTTTGGCCGTCTTGAGCTTGCCCAGGGCCTCGACGACGCGGTCCATGCTCTTCTCGAGGTTGGTCATGGAGGTGGCGTAGGACAGCCGGATGTAGTCGTCCGCGCCGAAGGCGTCGCCCGGCACGATGGCCACCCGCGCCTCCTTGAGGAGGTAGTAGGCCAGGCCGTAGGAATTGCGGATCTTGGCCCCGTTCGCTTCCTTGTCGTAGAAGGACTTGACGTTCGGGAAAAGGTAGAAGGCCCCCTGCGGCTTGAAGCAGGAGAGCCCCTGGACCGGGGCCAGGCGCATCAGGCAGTAGTTGCGGCGCCTCTGGAATTCGGCCACCATCTTCGGAACGTCGTACTGGGGGCCGTCGTAGGCTTCGAGGCCGGCCTTCTGGGCGATGGAGCAGGCGTTGGACGTCGTGTGGCTCTGGATCTTGGACATGCCGTCGATGACCTCGGCCGGGCCGGCGGCGAACCCGATCCGCCATCCGGTCATGGAGTAGGACTTCGACACGCCGTTGACGATGATGGTCTTTTTCTTGATGTCCTCGCCGAGGGCGGCGAAGCTCGTGAACTCGAAATTGTCGAAGACGAGACTGGAGTAGATCTCGTCGGCGATGACGTAGACGTCCTCGCCCTTGACGACCTCGGCCAGGGCCAGGAGCTGGTCCTTGGTGTAAGCGCCTCCGGTCGGATTGGACGGGTTGTTGAGGATGATGGCCTTCGTCGCCGGCGAGATGGCGGCCTTGAGCGCGTCGGGCGTGAGCAGAAAACCGTCCTCCTCCCGCGTCGGGACGATGACGGACTTGCCCTTGGCCAGGGCGACGCATTCGGGATAGGTGACCCAGTAGGGGGCCGGGATGATGACTTCCTCGCCTTCGTCGACCAGGGCCTGGACAAGGTGGAAGAGGGAGCTCTTGGCCCCGGCGGAGACGATGATCTGTTTGGGGCCGTACTCGAGGCCGAAATCCTCCTTGAGCCGCTTGGCGATGGCCTTGCGTAGGGGCAGGATGCCGTCGCTGTCCGTGTATTTCGTGAAATTGTCCCGGATGGCCTTGATCCCCGCCTCCTTGATATTCTCCGGCGTGGGGAAATCCGGCTCGCCGACGCTGAGGTCGATGACGTCGATCCCCTCGGCTTTCATGGCCTTGGCCTTGGCCGAGATCTTCAGGGTAGGGGAGGCGCCGATGCGCTGGACTTTTTCAGAGATCATGGTTCACCTGCCTCGACGCCCGGCCGGGGCGCTCACTTCTTCGCGTCTTTGGCCTCCGGAGAGAGCTTCCTCTTGAGGAACTCGTGGATGTCCGCTCCGGTCAGGGACTTGACAACATCGGGCATCTGGGCCAGGACCTGGGCGACCTGGGCCGTGATCTTGGTCGTGCCCAGCTCCTTGTCGCCGCCGACGATGACGATCTTGTCGACCTTGGAGAGCGGCTCGGAGACGGCTCGGGCCAATTCGGGCAGGACCTTGAGATACATCTCGAGGACGGCGGCCTGATTGTATTTCTCCCAGGCCTGGGCCTTCTTGGTCATGGCTTCGGCCTCGGCGCCGCCCTTGGCCCTGATCTGGTCGGCTTCGGCCAGGCCCTCGAGCTTGAGGGCCTCGGACTTGCCCTTGGCCTCGGCGGCGATCCGGTACTCCTCGCCATCGGCCTCGGACTTGATCTGGTATTTCCGGGCGTCGGCGGGCT
>JBFYOD010000007.1:0-3482 GCA_041303965.1 Candidatus Aminicenantota bacterium | reverse complement strand
TCGGCTTCGGCCAGGCCCTCGAGCTTGAGGGCCTCGGACTTGCCCTTGGCCTCGGCGGCGATCCGGTACTCCTCGCCATCGGCCTCGGACTTGATCTGGTATTTCCGGGCGTCGGCGGGCTTGACCACGGTGGCTTCGAGTTCTTTCTCCTTGCGGGCGATCTCGAGCTGTTCGATCTTGATGGCCTCTTCCTTCTCGATCTGCTTGACCTTGGACTCTTCCTTCTTCAAGTCCTGGTTGAGGCGATGGCGCTCGAGCTCGTAGGAGAAATCGGCCTGGGCCTTCTTGGTGTTGACGAAAACTAGGGACTCGGCCTTCTTGGCTTCGTTCTCCCACTGGGCTTTGGCGATCTGGGCCTCGGACTGGAGCCGGACGACCTCGGCTTCCTTGCGGGCCTGGGACGATTTGATGATCGATTCTTTTTCTGTCTCCGCCTGGGCGATGGACGCGTCGCGCTTGGCGGCGGCGATCTGGGGCTTGCTCAGGGAGTCGATATAGCCCTGGGTATCGCTGATGTCCTTGAGGGCGAACGAGAGCATGACCAGGCCCATCCGCGAGAAGTCCGCCTGGACGGCCTGGACGACGCGGTTCGAGAATTCCTGACGGCCGCGGTAGATCTCTTCGACGGACATACCGCCGATGACCTCGCGGACCTTGCCTTCGAGGACGTTGACGGCCACATCGCGGATGCCATCCCGGCCGATCCCCAGGAACTGCTCGGCGGCCAGGTGGATGGTCTCGTCGGAGGAGTCGATCTTGACCTGGGCGGAGGCCTCGGCCATGATCGGGACCCCGCCGTGGGTCAGGACCTCGGTCGTGCGGATCGAGATGGAAATAACGTCCATGGGGAGGACGTAGACCTTTTCCATTCCGGGCCAGACGAATATGCCGCCGCCGAGGCGGTAGCGGTAGCCGACCTTGCGCTTGGTCCCGTCGGCCAGGGTCAAGGTCCGCTTGCCGCCGCCGGCTATGATCAGGGCTTCGTTCGGCCCGACCTTCCGATACCGCAGGGCCAGGACGAGGATGACGAGGGCGATGAAGACGACGAAGGCGCCGGCGTAGATAAGCCAGGATGGCAGGTTCATGACAACCTCCTTGGGTTTAATCCCCGGACGAAAGGGGAAAAATCAATAAAACCTCTTGAGCGTTTGATTCTATTGAGTTGAGGGCAGGATTGTCAAGGTGTTCGGCCCAGAGAAGAACCCCGGGGACACGATCCCTTTTCCAGAGAAAAGGGTCATGTCCCCGAATTCGGCTTGTCCCTGTAGCCGTAGGCCATGAAGAGGATGCTGTTCTTCTTGAGGGTTTCTTTCTGGACCTGGACGATCTTGGCGATGCCCTTGTCGGCCATCTTCAGCAGGTCGAGGAGCTCCTTGCGGGAGAAAGGGTTTTTCTCCGCCCCGGCCTGGACCTCGACGAGCTCGCCCCGGTCGGTCTCGATGATGTTCATGTCGAGCTCCGCCCGGGAGTCCTCGGAGTAGTCGAGGTCGAGGAGGGGGCGGCCCCCGACGATACCGACGCTGACGCCGGCGACGAGGTGGCGAAGGGGCATGTGGTCGATGAGGCCCCGGTCGAGCATCTTCTTGAGGGCCAGGCCGAGGGCGACGCAGCCGGCCGTGACGGATGCCGACCGCGTCCCGCCATCGGCCTGAATGACGTCGCAGTCGATGATGATCTGCCTTTCGCCGATGGCCCGGAGGTCGGTCACGGCCCGCAAGGCGCGGCCGACGAGACGCTGGATCTCCTGCGTCCGTCCGGAGACGCGGCCGGCGGTCCGCTCGCGCGGCGTTCTCTCCGTGGTCGCGCGGGGGAGCATGGCGTATTCGGCGGTGATCCAGCCCCGCCCCGTCCCCCTGAGGAAGGGCGGGACCCGCTCTTCGATCGTGGCCGCGGCCAGGACGCGCGTCCGCCCGACCTCGATCAGCGCCGAACCGTCGGCGAAGTCAATGGGGTCGACGCTGATCTTGTGCGGCCGGAGCTCGGTCGGCCGGCGCTTATCCGCGCGGAGCCCGTCCCTGGGCGGCGTTTCGGGTTTCGTCCTCGCTGTCATGGTTTCCCCCAGGTCGTCGTACTTTCTGTTGAGACGGGCGCCCGGCGGCGCTTGATCAACGGATCCAGATCTCGGGGACGCTTTCCCGCTTCGTCTTGGCGACGAAATCGTCGAGGTCCTTGGTCGCCTTAGCGGCGTCCGTTTCGGCCTTGAGGAGCTTGTCGTACGTGTCGCTGATCTGGATCTGGAGGATCTCGCGCGATTTGATGCTATCGAGCCCGTAGAACTCCTGGTAAAGGGAGTTGAGCTTGAGGGTCAGGAGGTCGACCATCTCCTGTTTCTGCTTGGCGGCCTCGACGAGTTCGGCCTGTTTGGCCTGGAAATCTTTTTCGGACATGGCCGGTGTCTCTCCGGGCGGAGTTTGTTCGGCGGGCTTTTCGGCGGCGCCTACCTCGGCCTGGCCGCCGGCCGGGGGCGCCTCTCCCTTTGGAGCATTGACATCGGCCTGCCCGGCCCGGGCCGCGGTTTCCCTGGCGATCTGTTCCTGCCCCGACGCCTCGACGGCCGGCCTTCTATTCGCCTTGGCCAGGTCCGCGCTCGTGATCACCGTTGCGGTCTTGCCCTTCAGGGCCGCCCGACGCTCCTTCTCCTTCTTGGCCAGATCGGCCAGGCTCTGGGATTGGAGAAAGGAGACCAAGAGCAGGGGGAGAAAAAGAGAAACCAGGACTTTGTTCTTTCCCATGGCCGTAATGCTCCTCTAGTCTACGACGATTATCATGGATTTAGTCGTGCGTGTCAAACGGAAGTCCGGGTCCCTCCCAGCCGCGGATCCAACCACCTTCCGGACGAGAAGCCTCTGTCCGTCGGCGCTGATCTCGACGGCGCCGTCGATGTCCGTCCGGAGGATCTCGGCCCCGGCGCCCCGGCATCTTTCGAGGACTGTGGGGCTGGGGAATCCGTAGGTGTTGCCTTGGCCGGCGGAGACGAGGACCGCCTTCGGCTGGACGGCCGCGAGGAAGGCCGCGGACGTCGACGAGGCGCTGCCGTGGTGGCCGGCCTTGAGGACGGCGCTCCGAAGGTCGAGGCCCGCCTCGAGGAGCTCCCGTTCCGCCGCGGCGCCGGCATCGCCGGTCAAGAGAAAAGCCGTCCGGCCCAGGGCGATCCTGATCACGATCGAGCTGTCATTCACTGCCGCCTCCGGGACGGGTTCGGCCGCAGCCGGTATCTGCGGATGGAGGACCGTGATCGACACGGCGCCTTCCCGACGGCTGAAGCCCCGGCCGCAGCGCCGCCGGATGACCCCCGGCGGCAGGGTCCTGAGAAGAGCCGCATAAAGCCCCTCGACCCGGACCGGCCACCCCTCCCAGAATTCTCCGATCCTGAAGTTTCGGGCCACGGCGATGAGCCCGTCGAGATGGTCGGGATGGGGATGGGTGAGGACGAGGTAATCGATCCTCTTGATCCCCTTTCTCCAGAGGACGGGGGAGACGAC
>JBFYOD010000006.1:0-11576 GCA_041303965.1 Candidatus Aminicenantota bacterium | reverse complement strand
ATGACGTCGGGGATCGCCTGGAACGGCCCATCGAAGCCGTCGAGGATCCTGTCGAAGGCGATGCCCATCTGGTAGGCCAGCGTCCATCCGGCGGCGTCGTAAGGAGGACGCGGAGCGCCGCCCGGGTAGGGGATGTCGTTGGGATGGTCCTGGGGCTCGAACATGGTCATCACGTGCGGCCGGAAGGCTTGGGCCGTCATGATGACGTAGGATCCCTTGGGGTAATTTTTCCCGGCCACTGCGAAATCGGCCGTCGCCCGGTGGGCGATGATCCCGCTCTCGATCAGGGCATTGACGAACTTCGTCGCGGTCAGGAAATCGGCCTGGCCGGCCGGGATGATGTAGCCGCGAGGGTCACGCTTGGCCTTGTCGAAGATGCCTTCGTAGTACTTGAGCGCGGCCCCTCCCCTGCCGAATCCGCCCCGTCCGGCGGGCGCCGGAGTCTGGCCGGACGCGCTTCCCCTGTCCTTGTCGATCGCCGCCTGGACATCGGCGATCGTTCCCGGCACGATCGTCCAGGAGTCCTTGCTGCCGAGCTCGATGGCGTGCTTGCCCATGAGGTAGCGCCGATAGAGGAAATCCTCCCTGTGCTTGGAAGCCACGTCGAGGATGGCCATGTCGGCCGTGATGGCGTACTCGACGGACTGTCGGAAATGCCACTTCTGCGGCGCGATGGGATAGGGATAATCGTGTTTGGGGAGCAGGCGTTCGGGGATGAAAGGGATCTCGATGGGCGTCGGATTGCCGATCGCCTCGGTCAGGATGCCGATGACGTTGTGGAAATAGCCCGTGCTCCTCAGGCCGCCGTTCCACCATGTCGAATACCCGGCGCCGGAGCGCATCGTTGCCCCCGGCTTGCCTTCTGTGACGAAGCGGTTGTGCATCGACGCCGAAACGAGGTCGAGCCCTACCGGGATGAGCGGGTCGAAGACGTAGTTGAAGGGGTCCCTAAAGGGCGGCGCGAAGAGCACCGTCCCGGCCGGCCCGGTCTGGTGATGGTTGTAGAGGATCTGGGGGTGCCATTCGATATAGAGTTGGCGGCTCATCGCCTTCGTCTCGACCTGGGTGTTCATGTAGAAGTCGCGGTTGTTGTCGTGGCCGATGTACTTCTGGTAGAGGACGGGGACGCCGCTCATCGAGCGCTTGGCCGGCTCCTTTTCGCGCATGTACCAGTCGGCGACGAGGTCGAGCCCGTCGGGGTTGGCCGGCACAGCGAGCAGGATGACGTCGTCGAGGATGCGCAGGGTCTCGGCGTCGTTCCCGCTGACCATCCGCCAGACGAGCTCGACGAGCTGTTGCGAACCGAGGATCTCGGTGGCGTGTAGCCCGCCGTCGATCCAGACAACGGCCTTGCCCTCAGCCGAGAGGCGCCGCGCGTCGGCATCGCTTACGCCTTTGGCCAAAGCCAGGCGTGTCGCGATGTCCTTATAGCGGGCCAGCCGACCATGGTTCGTCGGCGAGGTGATGATGGCCATGATCATCGTCCGGCCTTCGGCCGTTTTTCCGATGTCGACGAGCTTCATGCGGTCGGATTCGGCGTCGAGCTTCTTCCAATAGGCGACGAGTTGCTTGTAGTTGACGAGCTGGTAGTCGTCGCCGATGGCGAAGCCGAACTGCTCCTTGGGGCTAGTGACCTTGGCCGCCGCGACGACGAGCGGCAGCGCTGCGACCGCGATGACGAGGAGGAGTACGGCTGATCCGAGTCTGGAAAAGGATCGAAGTCGGGGTTCTGTGTTCACGTTCTAACCCTCCTGGGGAATTTCAAAGAAAGCTATATCAGAGGACGAACGAAGCTGTCAAAAACGCTGGAAGCATGACGCATCACCAGACGCCTGGGACGAGCCGGAACGGCACGGCCTTCGCGTATTCCGTGTACCAGAGCAGTTCCTTCTTGAGCATGTGGTCCTCGAGCCCGGTCCGGACGACGAGAAGGACGGAAGCCAGCGCCTGAGGGACGAGAGCCCAATAGGAGCCGAGGACGATGGGCGTCGCCAGGCCGAACAGGAGCCCGCCGAGATAGCCGGGATGGCGGCAGAACCGATAGGGCCCTTCGCGGCAGACGGTCTGCCCCCTTTCGGTTTGGATCCGAACGACGCTCGAAAAGAACGTATTGGCCTTTTTAGCCCAGAGGAATAGCCCCTGACCGGCGATGTAAACGGCCAGGAACAAGAGATAAAAAGCAGCGGCGGGGCGGGAGCTCCAATGCCGGCGCCCGGCGTCGATCCCGGCCAGGATGACGGACGCAAAAACAAGGGGTGTTGAAAGCAGAAAATAGCCCTTGTCCCACCATTTCATGCCTTTGCCGGGGTTGAGCCGCTCGGAGACGAGGCCGGGATCGCCCCTCAGGATCCAGGCCGTCACGGCCACGATGGCCAGGTTGATGCCAAAATAAACCCACCCCTGCCAATAGTCGAGATGCCCCGAAGAAAGGAAGATGAGGCCGGCCATGACGGCGATACCCAAGATGCCGCGGACCCAGATCTTGGTTTGCGTCTTCAAGATAGCGACATTATCAAACAGAAGCGTGATATATTCAATATCTGGGTCGATTATTTCTTCGCTTCACCGCGGACGACGCGGAATCCCGTGCATGCCGGGGATGCCGCCCCTGCCCGGGCTTTCAGATCGGCCGGCCGGTCGGCGCTCCCGCCAACCGTTTTCCCGCTGCCATCTTTGGCCGTCACCCACTCGGCGGCGTTCCCGCCGAGGTCGAACACGAGCTCCTCGTCGTCCTTCCCCGCGCCGGCGAAACTCCCCGCCTCCTTGATGAGGGCCGCGCCGCCGCCGAGCTCTTTGACCTTGGCCTCGAGGCGACGGGCGTCATCCGGATTGAGCGCGTATCCCGCCCAATGATCGAGCGTGTTCTCGCCGCTCAGTCCCTCCTGAAGCTTGGCCGCCTCCTCCTCGTTCGGCAGGCGCCAGGCCCGGCCCGTCAGTTTCGAAAGCCAGGCGGCGTAGGCTTTGGCCTGGTCGAAGGAGATGCCGGTCGCCGGGTAGTTCTCCGTTCCCGGAGCGGCCTTGACCTTCGGGTCGAACGCGGCGTATTGGGCCCGGGTCACTTCGAAGCGGCCGACCTCGAGGTCTCCCCTCTTGACGACTTCGGGGACGAGCGCCTTCCCCGCCCCGCTTGGGATGCCGTAGAGGAGTCCGGCCTTGGCGAAGCCCTTCTTTCTGATGGCCTGGCCGAGGGGGGAATCCTTTTTCAAGGCCTCGTTCTCCGCCTGCTCCGTTTTGAAGAACCAGCGGTCGAACCAGGCCATCTCCTCCTCGAGCTTGCGCAGCTGGTGAGCGTATTCCTGAAGGGTGTGCGGTTCGCCGGGGAAGAGCAGGAATTTGACCGGCACCTTGTCCAGGTGGTAGAGCGCCCGGTAATGCGTCCAGCCCTGGCTCGTCGGGACATTGCGGTCCTCGGTGCCGAAGAAGATGATCGTCGGCGCCTTGACTTTGTCCATCTGGAAGAGCGGCGAGATCCGCAGGTAGAGCTCCGGATCCTCGAGCGGCGACTTGCCGAGGTAATACGCGTCGAATGACTGGCCGAAGTCGACGTTGGCCCAGTCGCTGATGAACTCGACGTCGCCCGCGCCCGCGGCCACGACCTTGTAGCGGTCGGGGTTGGCGATGGACACCGCGATCGACAGGATCGAGCCGTTCGACCAGCCGAAGGTGCCGACGCGTTCCGGGTCGACCAGACCCTTGCCGATAAGGAAGTCGACGCCCTTCTCGATGTCCGCGACGGGATATTCGTAATACTTGCCGCAGCAGATGGACTCGACGAACTTGAGGCCGTAGTTGGAACTGCCGTGGTAGTTCGGCTTGAGTATGAACGCGCCGCGCTGGCTGATGAGCTGGTGGGCGTAGGCCCAGCCTTCGTCCCAGGCATCGAGGTCCGCGCCGGCGGGCCCGCCGTGGGGCGCCGTGAGCAGGGGATATTTTTTCCCGGCCTCGTAGTCGCGCGGGTAGTAAAGGAGGCCTTCGATCTCCTCGTCGAGGGCGCCTTTCCAGCGGACGATCTCGGTCCGGGCGACGGCCTTGTCCTTGAATTCGGGGTTGAGGTCGGTCAGGCGGACCGGGGCGGTCAGCATGTTCCCGTCGAGCGCCGCGCGGTACCACTGCGACGGCGTGCTCGGCGTCGAATGGTCGTAGACCATGACTTTGGCGTCGCGGCTGAGGGCGAACCCGAAGAGATTCTTGACGTGCTCGCCCCCAAGGTCGGTCCGCTTCCAAGCCGATCCTGTCTTGACATAGCGGGCAGGCAAAAAGCGCGCTCCGGCCGCGAGCAGCGTGACGAACCCGTCGGGGGTCGTCTCCAGGCCGGCGCCGAGGCCGTTCTCCCAGCCGAGGTCGACCTTGACCTCCTTCCCGGCCGCGAGGTCGTAGAAATAGAGCAAGGTCACGGACGCGGTAAAAAAGCGGGGGTCGGAGGAATACGGCACGGCGAAATAGAAGCCGCTTCCGTCCGGGGCGACGCGGATCTCGGCCGGAACGATCCGCTGTCCGGCGAGGATTTCCTTGCGTTCTCCGTTCGCCAGGTCGTAGAGGAAGACCTTGGGCAGGATCTTATGGTCCCATTCGAAACTCAAATACTGCTGGTGGACGGTCATGGCCTTCTTCCCGTCGGGGGTCGCGGCCCAGGACTGGATGAAGTCCGTGTTATCGGTCAGGCGGACGACCTTCTTGTCCTTGACGGTCAGCTTGAACAGGCGCACCGGCGGCTCGTGGCCGACGTCGTCGACGACCCGTGTCGTGTCCTTTTTCCGTTTGAACTCCCGCTCGTAGAAAGCGGCGTCCTCCTGGGCGCTGAAGATGACCGTGTCGTCGTCGACCCACTCGAAATCCTGGATGCCGCGGGCGAACTCGGTCAGCGGCCAGGGCTCGCCGCCGAAGGGGCTCATGCGCCAGAGCTGGGAACGTGAGAGGTCCGGGTTCGGTTTGGGCAGGGCCTTCGTGCTCAGGAAGAGGATTCCTTCGCCGTTCGGCGACCACTTGGGCCGGCCGTTCAAGTCCGTGCCCCGGGTCAGCTGGACCTCTTTCTTCGTCTCAAGGTTGGTCAGGAAAAGGTTCGAAACACGGCCGTTCTTCTCCTTGTCCATCCGGGTCCTCGTCCAGACCGCCCATTTTCCGTCCGGGGAGATCTCCCAGTCCGAAGCCGTTTCGGCGAGGAGGATGTCCTCGGCCGTCCAGGAAGCCCTAGCCGGCCCGGCCTTCGCCGCCTGCTGAGCCCCGGCGAAAGCGCCGCCGAACGAGACGAACAAGAATATCAATACCGCGCATCCGGTACTTTCGGAGTTCTTTGTTCTCAAGAGCCACCTCTCCTTAAAATGATCTCCAAGGATGATTCTTCCATCTTTCACGGATGGCTGTCAATCCGGGGGCACGCGCGGGAATGATCACCTTCCGGCGCCCCCCCGGCACCGGAACTTCGTCCGGCCCGGTTCCGTCTATCATTTCTAAGGTCGTGGAGGCCCGAGATGATCCGTAATTACCTCATCACTGCGATGCGCAACATCACCAGGCACAAGGTCTTCTCGCTGTTCAACATCGCCGGGCTGGCCGTCGGCCTGGCCATTTTCGTCCTGGCCGCCCAGTATGGCGCTTTCCGGAAGAGCTTTGACGCTTTCCACGGCAAGGCCGCCCGAACCTTCCTGGCCGTCGGGGTCAACCGGACGGGAAACGCCGGGCGCCAGAATTCCTCCATCCTCCCGGCCGCTTTGTCCGCCGAGATGAAAAGCGTGTTCCCGGAGGTCGAGGACGCTGTACGGATCATCCGTTCCCGGGTCGTCCTCAAGAGCGGAGACCATAAGTTCAACGAGTCCCGCTTTTTCTACGTGGATCCTGCGTTCCTCCGTACATTCGACTTCGCGATGGTCCGCGGGCGCCCCGAAACGGCCCTGGCCGGGACAAGCTCGGTCGTACTGACCGAGAGCTCGGCGCTGAAATACTTCGGCGGCGAAGACCCTGTCGGAAAAGCCCTGACCCTGAACGGCACGCGAGACCTCGTTGTTTCGGGGGTCGTCAAAGAGCCGCCTCTCGCTTCGACCCTGAAGTTCGATTTCCTGGCCCCCTTCGAGACGGCCCGGTCGCTCGACGCGCGGATCGACGACCGGTTCGCCGCGACCGCTGACGCGTTCGTCGTCCTGGCCGAAGGCGCCGCTCCCGACCGGCTGGAAACGGAGTTTCCGGCCTTTCTGAAGCGGTACTACGCGGACGCTCCGGACGCCCCGGAGCGGCTTTTTCTCCTCCCCTTAAAGTCGTTCCACACCCGGGCCGAACCCCTGAAACTCACGACCCGCCTCGATTGGGGCCGGCCGTATTCCATCGTCCTCTACTTCTATTTCATCGCCGCTGCCGCTCTCCTCATGGTCTGCATCAATTTCATGAACCTGGCCACGGCCTGGCAAACGGTCCGGGCCCGCGAGGTGGGGTTACGGAAAGTCGTCGGGGCCTCCCGGGCCGAGCTCGTCCGCCAGTTCCTGGGGGAATCGGTCACGACGGCGTTCCTGGCCCTGCCCGCGGCCGTCCTCCTGTACTTTCTCATCGAGCCGGCCTTCATCGCCTACATGGGCTTCGACATGGACCTGTCCATCGCCAGTCACCCCTCGGTCGTCCCCGCCCTCCTGGCCGTGACCCTCGCGGTCGGCCTCCTTGCCGGAAGCTACCCCGCCCTGGTCCTGTCCTCGTTCAGACCGGCCGTCGTCCTCAAGGGGGGCACGACGGGAAAGGCCAAGGGGTCCCTCCCCCGAAAGGTCCTGATCGTTTCCCAGTTCGCGCTGTCGATCATCCTCCTCGTCTTCACCGCGGCCACGCGGAACCAGCTCAACTACCTCGGGCGGATGGACTTCGGGCTTTCCAGGAGCGACGTCGTCTCCGTACCGCTCCCGGTTCAGGCCCGGGACAAACTCCCTGTCCTCAGGGACCGGCTGCTCGAGGACCCCCGGATCATGGCGGTTTCCGCCTCCCAGATCATCCCGGTCAATCATCCCGGCCTCGCCCTCGACGTCATTCCCGAAGGCACCCAAGGCACGGACAAGTGGGCGATGCGCGGTTTCGCTGTCGATCACGGCTTCATCGAAATGCTCGGCATCCGCATCGCGAGAGGCCGGGGCTTTTCCCGGGACTACGAAGACGGGTCGAGCCTGGTCATCAACGAAACGGCCGCCAAGGAACTGGGTTGGGAGGACCCTCTCGGAAAACGGCTGACCGTACGCGGCAAGGTCGGCACGATCGTCGGAGTCGTCGGCGACTTCCTCTACAACGACGTCCATTTCAAATGCGAGCCGACCGTCCTTTATCGAGACCCGGGCGAGTTCGCCCAGCTCCTCGTCAAGACCCGGCCGGGCGCCTCGGCCGACGCTTCCCTCCTCGCCGCCATCGAGGACCGCTGGAACGCCGTAGCGCCCGACCTGCCCTTCGATCCCGTCACTCTCGACGACGTCTTCGAAGACCACTACCAATATATCGACCAGATGTCCACGGTGTTCGGGCTGGTCGCCGGATTCGCTCTCCTCGTCGCCTCCATGGGGCTTCTGGGGATGGCGTCCTACGCGGTCGGCCGGCGGGCCAAGGAGATCGGCATCCGCAAGGCGCTCGGAGCCACGGACAACACCGTCTTCAAAATGCTCCTCTCGGAGTTCCTGAGGCTCATCGCCCTCTCCAATGTCATCGCCCTGCCTGTCGCTTACTTCCTTATCGAGGGTTTCCTGCGCTGGGCCTGGAGCTACCGGGTCGAAACGGGACCGGGGCTCTTCGCGTCCGTTTCCGCCCTGACCCTGGCGATATCTCTCGGTGCCATCGCCTATCATACGCTCAAGGCGGCGCGGACGAACCCCGTGGACGCCCTCCGTCACGAGTAAGGACGGGACCGGGGACCGGCCGATTTTCAATGTCGGCCGCCCTAATCCGACAAATAGGGTGAGAATTCAAAATGAAAAAAGTCGCGCTCTTGGGGCTGTTGGCCGTACTGGCTGCGGCCTCAGCGGCGGACTTGACGGCCGCGACTAGAGAGCAGCTGCAGGCTTCCGGCGACAGGCAGGCAATCTCCTATGACAAGTGGCAGGCGGCCAAGGACAACGCCGAGAAGTACGACCGGGACGGAAAATACGTCGAAGCCCTCCAGAATTACCTCGAATACACCCGGCAAGCGGAAGGCCTGAACCGCCCGGGGCTCGTAGCCTGGGGGAAGAACAACGCCGCGTACATGATCATCAAGATGCATGCTCAGGATCCGACCGTCGACCTGGCCCCGGCGAAAAGAATGCTCGAAGAGGGGCTGGCCATCGGCGCGGCGACGGAGGATTGCCGGCGGTCTCTGGCGATGAACATGGAGTACATCAAGCTCTGTTTCGGCCGGGCAAGCTAGCCTCGCCCTTTCCCTATCGTTCGCTATATTCCAGTCCGAGCCCTCGCCCTCCCATCGGCTCATCCAGGGACTGGGAGCAACTCCGGGCCTTGTCCTATCGCACGTTGTATCGTAGGATAAAGATCAGGGTCAGGAATTTGAACCGACGATATTCGAGGAGGCTCACCATGTTTCGGAAAACACGGATCTTGCTTTCGGTTTCCGCGATCTCCGCTCTTTTCTTCGCTTCGGTATTGGCGGCCGCGTTAGCCGCTTCAAGCTCAGCCACGGCCAAACGCGTCCCCACCGTCGAGGACCTGATGGCCTTGAGGTCCGCGGGCGGGGCACGCATTTCGCCCGACGGAACGCGGGTCGCCTTCACGGTCACCGAGACCGATATGGAACAGGACGCCTACGTCACCCAGGTCTGGCTGGCCGACCTCGCCACGGGCCGGACGATCCAGCTCACCCGGGCCAAGAAATCATCCTCCAATCCCGGCTGGTCGCCCGACGGTCGTTGGGTCGCCTTCACTTCGAGCCGGGCCGAAGATAGGTCCCAGCTCTTCGTCATCAGCCCCGACGGCGGCGAAGCGGTCCAGCTGACCAAGTCCGAGACCGGGGTGGCTGGCTATAGCTGGTCCCCCGACGGCAAGACGATCGCCTTCACCGCGGCCGATCCCGTTGCCAAGGAATCCAAGGACCGCAAGGACTATTACGGCGACTACGACGTCGTCCGCCGCGAATACACCCACTCCCATCTCTGGACCGTCGACGTGGCCGAGGCCTTGCGCACGCCCCAGCCCGGCCGCCGCCGGACGAGCGGGAAGACGTTCACCGTCGGCGGATTCGGCTGGTCCCCCGACGGGACGAAGATCGCTTTCAGCGCCCCGATCAACCCCGACCTCATCAACGGCGGAACGTCGGACATCTACGTCCTCGACCTGGCCGGGGACGCCGTCAAAAAGATCGTCGACCAGCCCGGCCCGGACTCCTCCCCTCTCTGGTCCCCGGACGGCCGCTCGATCCTCTTTTCGAGCGCCCTGGGCCGGCAAGATTACTTCGCCCGCAACAGCGTCCTGGCCCTCGTCCCGGCCGAAGGGGGCGCCGTCAAACCGCTGACCGAGTCCTTCGACGAGAATCCCAACGCCGTCGAATGGAACGCGGACGGCGTCTACTTCTCCGCCATGCAGAAGACCGCCGCCCATCTCTACCGCCTCGACCCCGCGTCGCTCCAGATCACGCGTATCAGCGCGCCCGACGAAGCCATGGTCTCGGGCTTCAATTTCTCTCAAGACGGAAGGAGGATGGCCTTTTCGGCCGCCTCGCCGACATCCCTTCCCGAGGTCTGCGTATCGGAATTCCCCTTCAAGGCCCGCGCGCTGACCCGGATGACCGAACAGGTCGAACCGTTCGTCCTCGGGACACGCGAGGTCATCTCCTGGAAAAGCAAGGACGGAGCGGAGATCGAGGGCGTTCTCATCAAACCGGCCGATTTCGATCCGGCCAAAAAGTACGCCCTGCTCTGCATTATCCACGGCGGGCCGACGGGCGTCGACCGGCCGGCGCTCCTCAGCGGCGATTCGCGCTATTACCCCTCGGACATCTGGGCCGCCCGCGGCGCCCTCGTCCTCAAGGTCAACTACCGGGGCAGCGCGGGCTACGGGGCGAAGTTCCGCATCCTTAATTACCGCAACCTCGGCGTAGGCGACGCCTGGGACGTCCTTTCGGGCATCGACCACCTGGTCAAGAAGGGCTGGGTCGACCCGGGCCGGGTCGGCTCCATGGGCTGGAGCCAGGGCGGCTATATCTCGGCGTTCCTGACGACCTCGACGCGGGCGTTCAAGGCTATCTCGGTCGGAGCGGGGATCTCGAACTGGGCCACCTACTACTACAACACCGACATCACGCCGTTCACCATCAATTACCTCGGCGACGACCCGGCCGACGACCCGGCGATCTACGCCAAGACTTCGCCCATGACCTACATCAAGAAGGCGGCGACGCCGACCCTCATCCAGCACGGCGAGCTCGATAGGCGCGTCCCCATCCCCAACGCCTACGAATTGCGCCAGGGGCTCGAAGACAGGGACGTGCCGGTCGAGATGGTCGTCTACAAAGGATACGGGCACGGCATCACCAAGCCGAAGTCGATGCGGGCGGTCATGGAGCACAACCTGGCCTGGTTCAACCACTACATCTTCGGCGACCCCAAGCCGGACCTGGCCGCGCCGCCGTTGCCGGCGAAAGAGGAGAAAAAGGAGCCGGTCGAAGGTGGTCCCGCCGCCTGATCAGGAAGGGGTCAAATCCTGATCAGGATCTTCCTCCGGTAGAGCCAATAGCACATCGACCAGAGGACGGCCCAGGCGGCCAGGCTGGTGAAGATCTCCGCGGGCAGCTCCCCCGTCCAGCCGAGGAGTCCCCTCGTGAACGGCTGGACGAGTCTCGTGACCCACGACGTCCCCCCGCTCTCCGTGAACAGGTAGATGAACAGGGAGTTCATGCCGACGATGTTGAGGAAGACGGCCCACTTCCTGAACTTACGGATATCGATGAGCCAGTAGGAGAAGGCGAGGGCCAGGAGGCAGAAACCGCCGCCGGCGACGACGAACGAGCTCGTGCAGATGCGCTTGATCATCGGCGAGACAGCCGTGAGCGCGAACCCGGCGGACGAAGAGAGGCCGGCCGCGCCGAGCCCGGCCAGCACAGCGATCTTCTTTCGCGGCGGCCGGCCGCTCATCAGCCATTGACCGGCCAGTACGCCCCAGATCGTATGGGCCGCCGTCGGGATGGCGTTGAACGCCACCCAGTGGCCGGCCGAGAGCTCGCCGGAGATGAGCATGTCCACCCACGACCCGAAGTTGTGGTCCGGGACGAAGGGCTGGTCGTAGCCCGCGACCCAGAAGACGCGGTAGATGACCTCGGTGAGGAGGATGAAGGCGAAGCTCCAGGCGATCTGCGTCCGCGGCCGCCGCCTCATCAGGACATAGGCGATGGGATAGGTCACGGCGAGCTGGGCCAGGACGTTCTGGAAACGGAAGGTGATACGGCCCGGCCCGACGCAGTAGAGCCCCCAGCCGAGAAGGAGCAGGACGAGAGAGCGGGCAACGACGTGCTTGGTGATCCGGCTGCGGCTTTCGCCCCTCTCTTCGCGCTTGGCCACCGAGAAGGCCAAGGCCGCGCCGACGATGAACATGAAAAAGGGTTGGACGAGGTCCCAGAAACGGAGCCCGGCCCAGGGGTG
>JBFYOD010000005.1:0-4976 GCA_041303965.1 Candidatus Aminicenantota bacterium | reverse complement strand
TAGGCGGGGATGCCCAGGGCGATGATGGCCAGCCCGGCGAACGAGTTCCAGAACGTTCCGATGAGGGCATTGACCGTAACAAAAAGGGCCGCCAGGACGAAGAGCCCCGGCGTCACCGGGTAGCCCAGGGCTTTATACGGACGAGGCAGGTCGGGACGCTTCTTCCGCATGACGATGACCGCGGACACGGCCAGCCCCATGAAGATCCAATGGCCGAAGACGACATATCGAAGGAGCTGCTCGAAGGTCCCGCTCAAGCTGAGGAGGATGCTCCAGCTCCCCACGACCAGGATGGACACGTGCGGGGTCCTGTATTTCGAATGGACGGAGGCCATCTTCCGGAAGAAGAGGCCGTCCTTGGCCATGGCGTAATAGACCCGCGGTCCGGTCAGGACATGGCCGTTGGCCGCGCCCATGATCGAGAATAGGATAATGAACGAAACGATGGACGCGCCGAGCGGCCCGACAGCGGCGTTCATCGCGTCGGCCGCGATCCGGCTCGACCTGGCCATCTCGCCCGCCGGCACCGCGTACAGGTAGGCGGCGTTCGCCAGCAGATAGAGGAGCGTGACCAGGCCGCATCCGGCGATGATGCCGACCGGCAGGGTCCGGGAAGGATTCCGGGTTTCGCCGGAATTGTACGTGGACGACTCGAAGCCCTTGTAGGCCCAGAGCGCGGCCACCAGGGCCAGGCCGAACTTCCCGACGATGTCCCCCCCCGTGCCGGAAGCCGGAGGCGTCAAGAAATTCGCCCAGTCCCCGCGCGCGAACAGGAAGACGACGACGCTGACGCCCAGTAACGCCGCGAACTTTAGCGTTGTCAGCAGGTTCTGGAAGAAAGCGCCACGCTTGACCCCGAGATAGTTGATCCCCATCAGGAACAGGATGAAAAGGATGGCCACCGCCTTCTGGACGACCGGCGTCACGTGAAAGAAATGGGGCAGGTATTTCGAGGCGAAGGCCACGGACAGCGCCGCGATGCTCCCCGAATCGATGACAAGGAACAGCGTCCAGCCGAAGAGGAAGCCGGCCAGCGGACCGTACGCCTCCCGCAAGTAAACGTAGATGCCGCCGGTCTCCGAATAGGCCGCGGCCAGCTCGGCCAGAGAGAGGGCGCCGAAAACGCTCAAAAGGCCACCCACGATCCATACGGCGAGCATGATGAGCGGCGCCTTGACCTCGGCGGCCACGGTGGCCGGCACGATGAAGATGCCCGATCCGATCATCGTGCCAACGACGATGCCGATGATGCTCCCCGTGCCGAGGACCCGGGAGAGCTGGGAGCCTGTCGCGGAAGCCGTTTCAGCCGCCGCGGCCGGTTTGCCTATGTGACCGTTATCGCTGCTGGACATGGGGCTATTTTATTCATGGGGTGAGCTAAAATCAATCTCCCGCGGCGCCTCCGGCAAAATGGGACGTGAGTCCACGCGGTCTATGGACAAAGGCCGCGATCGCTCATTATAATGGGCGCGCGAGAGATGACCCCGTCAGGAACGTGAAACAAGGAGCCAGGAAATGACCATGATCGACAGATCCCGCCGAACAGTTATCGCCTCCGGAGCCGCCATGCTTTCCGTCGCCGCCCTGTCCGCCGTCCTGCTCGCCGCTGCCGCCTGCGTCCCCCGGCCCGAACCGGCCGACCTCGTCCTCATCAATGGCAAGATCGTGACCGTGGACGCGGCCGTCCCCGCGGCCGCCTGGATCGCGGTCCGCGGCGGCCGCATCGCCGCCCTCGGCGCCGACCCGAAGGACTACAAGGACCATGTCGGCGACGGGACCGAGATCATCGACCTCGGCGGCGCCCTTGCCATTCCGGGTCTCATTGAGAGCCACGGCCACTTCACGAGCCTCGGCTCCTCCAAGCTGATCCTCGACCTGACCAAGGCCCGTTCCTGGGACGACATCGTGGCCATGGTCGCCGAAGCCGCCGCAGCGGCCAAGCCCGGCGACTGGATCATGGGCCGCGGCTGGCACCAGGACAAGTGGGACCGCGTGCCCGAGCCCAACGTCAACGGCCTGCCCATCCATGACGCCCTGAGCAAGGCGACCCCGAACAACCCGGTCCTCCTAACCCACGCCAGCGGCCACTCGTCGCTCGCCAACGCCAAGGCCATGGAGCTCTCCAAGATCACCGTGTCCACGACCAACCCGGACGGCGGGGAGATCATCCGCGACGCCAAGGGGAACGCTATCGGCGCCTTCCTCGAGACCGCGCAGAGCCTCGTCCGCTACCAGGCCGGCCATTACACGCCCGAAGAAGCCCAGGCGCGGACGCGCAAACAGATCGAGCTCGCCGCCCGGGAGTGTCTCGTCCATGGCGTCACGACCTTCCACGACGCCGGCAATTCGTTCGCGACCATCGACCTCTACAAGAAGATGGCCGAGGAGGGCGTCCTCCCCATCCGTCTTTACGTCATGCTCAGCGCCGGCAGCAAGACCCTGGCCGAGAAGGGTGCCTCCTATCGGATGATCGGCGCCGTCGACGACCATCTGACCGTCCGGACCATCAAACGGCTCATCGACGGCGCGCTCGGCGCCCATGGCGCCTGGCTCCTCGAGCCCTACGCCGATCTTCCGACATCGACCGGACTCAACACGGAGTCGATCGAGGAAATGAGGGCAACGGTGGAATTCGCCATCGCCAACGGCTTTCAGGTCAGCACCCACGCCATCGGCGACCGGGGGAACCGCGAGACGCTCGACATCTACGAGGAAGCGTTCAAAGCCCATCCGGAAAAAACCGACCTGCGCTGGCGCATCGAGCACGCCCAGCACCTCAGCCTCGACGACATCCCGCGCTTCCGCAAGCTCGGCGTCATCCCGGCCATGCAGGCCATCCACTGCACCTCGGACGCGCCGTGGGTGTACAAGCGCCTCGGCGAGAAGCGGGCCGGGGAAGGCGCCTACGTCTGGCGGAAGCTCATGGACACGGGAGTCGCCATCCCCAACGGGACCGACGTCCCGGTCGAGCCCATCGACCCCATGTCCTGTTTCTACGCCGCGGTGACCCGCAAGCTCAAGGACGGGACGACGTTCTTCGCCGACCAGAGAATGACCCGCGAGGAGGCCCTGCGCTCCTACACCATCAACGGCGCCTACGCCGGCTTCGAAGAGGGCATCAAGGGCTCTCTCACCGTGGGTAAGCTCGCCGACATCACCGTCCTCGACCGCGACATCCTGACCTGTCCCGAAGACGACATCCCGGGGACCGGGGTCCTCTACACCATCATCGGCGGCAAGGTGCTCTACAAGAAAGGCGGCTGAGCCGGAGACATCATGACAAGCGACAAGGAAAAAGAAAGCCAACGCCTCAAGGAGCTCGTCCGCGAAAAATACGCCCAGATCGCCCGGGAGGCCCCCAAACCCGGAAGCTCCCCGTCCATTCGGGCCTCTTCCCTGTGCTGCAGCCCGGCCGCAAGCCCTTGCTGCTGCGCTCCGGCCGCGGAGCCTTCCTCCTCGACGTACTTCAGCGAGGACGTCGCCGGGATCAAGGAGGCCTACGAGAAGCTCGACGGGCACATGGACGAGGCCGACCTCGGCCTCGGCTGCGGCCTGCCAACCGAACACGCCGGCCTGGCCCCCGGGCAGACCGTCGTCGACCTCGGTTCGGGCGCCGGGAACGACGTCTTCATCGCCCGCTCCCTCGTCGGCGAGACGGGCCGGGTCATTGGCGTCGACATGACGCCCGAGATGATCGACAAGGCCCGCGCGAACGCCGAACGCCGCGGCTTCAAGAACGTCGAGTTCCGCCTCGGCGACATCGAATCCCTTCCCGTCGACGGCGCGGCGGCAGACGTCGTCGTCAGCAACTGCGTCCTCAATCTCGTCCCCGACAAGCGCCTGGCCTTCGCCGAGATCTTCCGCGTCCTCAAGCCGGGCGGCCGGTTTTGCGTCTCGGATATCGTCCTCAAGGGCGAGCTTCCGGCCAAGCTACGGGAAGTCGCCGAGCTCTACGTCGGCTGCGTCGCCGGCGCGCTGACCGCTGAAGAATACATCGGGATCATCCACGAAACTGGCTTCGCCGCGATCGATATCAAGTCCGCCAAAAGGCTCGACCTCCCGGACGAATATATGCTGAAGTACATCAGCACCGGGGACCTCGCCGCCTACCGCGCCTCCGGCGCCGCCGTCCTGAGCGTTACGGTCGTCGGGACCCGGCCCTCGAACTGAGAAAGAGAACAGCGCAGGGATGCCTCGGTCAGACGCAACGGGCCCCGTGTCCTTAGAGTATAATATTCCGGTACGATCATTTTATGCGAAGCGTGCGGACATGACTCGAAAAACGATCACTTTCATGATGGCGGCGGGGATGTTCATCGGGTTAGCCGCCGCGCGGCCGGCCGAGGCCCAGTTCCGGGAACGGTATCGGCCAATCGAGCTGTACGTCGACCTCGGCTACATGAACCTCAACAGCGTTCCCAAGTGGGTGACGCTCGGCCCGGAACTCGAGCTTCGCCTCGGGAATTTCGTCAGCCTCAATCCCGAGGTCTCGTTCTGGTTCCGGAGTTCTTTCGGCGATACCGTCACCATCGTCCCGGGTGGGACCGTCAATCTCAGGATCCGGAGTTTCTTCGTCGGTGGCGGGGTCATCAAGCGGGTATCCGACTGGGCCGAGGAAGCAAGCGGTTCGGTCGTCCCCAAGTTCCAGGCGGGCTTCGCGTCCGGCCCCGTCAGGCTGTCGGTCGCCCTCCTGCTCCTCAACCGGACCGACCATTTCGTCCTCGGGCTGAATTTCGGCTTCAGGATCTAGAAGCGAGTGGGGAGAGCGGCAAGAACCCCCTGCCGATGAACTGGCCTGGGCACCGAGCCCTCCCGTTAGCGCGGAATCGCGGCAAGCGCGTCGAGGCGCTTGAGCGCGTCGGCCAACTCCGGATGGGTTTTGTCGGCGTCCTTCCAATATTCGAGGAATTTCCGGTACTCGACAGCCGCACCGGCCTTGTCCCCTTTCTCCTCGAGGACACGGCCCAACCGGTAAT
>JBFYOD010000004.1:0-31318 GCA_041303965.1 Candidatus Aminicenantota bacterium | reverse complement strand
CCCGGTCTCGACCTTGATCGGTTCGCGGACGACGTCCTCGATGAGCCGCTCGGCGTATTCGGGACCGCTGATCGTTTCATTATAGAGAAAAAGCCCGAAGCCGTCGTGGACGCACTGGTTGAGGATGCCGCCGAGAGTCCGGTCGCGTTCGACGATGAGGACTCTCCCCGCCCCGGCCCGACGGGCGCCGAGGGCCGCGGCCAACCCGGCCGGGCCGCCGCCGATGACGACGACATCGTGGGTTTCGACGGGATCCCTCATCTCTCAGCCCTTGAGCCGCCCATAAAAGAGGCGCGAGCCGGCGCCCCGTTTGGTGATCCTGTCCGCCGGAACACCCTCGTCCTGGAGGATCTCGACGATGCGCGGCGTGCAGAAGCCTCCCTGGCAGCGGCCCATGCCGCAGCGGGTCCGGCGCTTGACGGCGTCCAACGTCCGGGCCCCGAACGGGTTCCGAAGAGCGGCGACGACCTCGGCCCGGGTGACGTGCTCGCAGCGGCAGACCATTTCGCCAGAATCGGCATCCCGGGCGACCCGCACGGTCCGCTCGTCGTCGCCCAATGCGGCGAAACGGGTCCGGCGCGGACGCTTCGGGTCGAAATCGTGTTTCCGCTTCAAGTCCGTCCCCTCACCGATCATGCCGGCCACCATTTCGGCGATGGCCGGCGCCGCGGTAAGACCGGGCGATTCGATCCCGACGAGGCTTATCCAGCCCGGACGGAGGGCGCTCTCCTCGACGATGAAATCGCCGAACTTGTCCATTCCGCTCGGATCGACGAGCTTGGGCCGGATGCCCGCGTAGCTGTGGATGAAGGAGGCGTGGGAAAGCTCCGGCATGAGCCGGACGGCCTCGGCCTTGAGCCGGACCATGACTTGCCGGGTCGAGGCGGCATCGAGCTTGTCCTCGACCGGCTCCGCGCTCGGACCGAGGATGATATTTCCCTCGAGGGTCGGCGTGATGTGGATGCCGAGTCCGGGATCGTCCCGCGGCGGCACGGGATAAACGGGGAGATCGAGCCGGAGCCCGCAATCCTTGTCCGTGATGAGATATTCGCCGCGGTAGGGGAAGATGCGATAATCGTCGATCCCGGCCAGGCGGGCCATGTCGTCCGAAAACAGGCCGGCGCAATTGACGACCCGGCGGGCGGAGAATTGCCCTTTCGGCGTGGCTAGGCGGAAGAGCCCGCCCCGGAAAGCGACGGCCTCGACGGACGCGTCGAGCAGCACCTCGGCGCCGTTCTGCCCGGCGCACTCGGCCAGGGCGATAGTGAATTCATAGGGGGAGATGATCCCGGTGTGCGGAGAATAGAGGGCCCAGCGGCCGCGGGCCAGGGGCTCGAGACGCCGGATGGCGCCCTCGTCCACGATCTCGAGGTCCGGCACGCCGCTCTTATCGCCTTCGGCCTTGAGCTCTTCTAGGCGTCGTTTTTCCCCGTCAGTCAGGGCGACGACGAGCTTGCCGGTCTTGCGATGGGGAACGCCAAGCTCGTCGGCCAGGCCATAGACGAGCCCCAGGCCGGCGACGTTGGTCCTGGCTTTGAGCGACCCGTACGGGACATTGAACCCGGCGTGGATGACGCCGCTGTTGCCTTTGCTGATACCCTCGGCCAGGTCGGCTTCCCTCTCGAGGAGGAGGAGCTTCAGATCGTAGCGCGAAAGCTCCCGGAGGACGGCGCAGCCGACGACACCGCCGCCGATGACGATAACATCATAGATTGTACGGTTTTCTTCGCCCATGGCCTGTCCGGCCCATCATCATATCAAATCGGGTCAACGCCTCAAAGGCCGACGGGTCCGCTCCTCCGGATTGACATGCGCGCGGATCATGGGTATAACGAAAGCCCATGGTCATCAAGATCATCGTCATCGGCACTTATGCCGCGCTGACCATGCTCATCGGCTATCTCGGCCTGAAGAAAGCCCATACGTTCAACGACTACTTCCTAGGCGGCCGGACCGTCGGGCCCTGGATGTCGGCCTTCACCTACGCCGCGGCCTACTTTTCCGCGGTCCTGTTCATCGGCTTCGCCGGGAAGGTCGGCTGGGGGTTCGGCTTGTCGGGGCTGTGGATCGCCCTGGGGAACGCCCTCATCGGCGTTCTCGGCGTGTGGAGCCTCTTCGGCAACCGCATCCGGAAAATGTCCGTCGAGCTCCAGGTCACGACCATGCCCGAGTTCCTGGAAAAGCGCTACAACAGCCGGTTCCTGAAGCTCCTCGCCTCGCTGGCCATTTTTCTATTCCTCGTCCCCTACTCGGCGGCCGTTTTCATCGGCTTGTCTTATCTCTTCAAGGCCAACTTCGGCCTGGCCTACGGCACGGCCCTCCTGTTCATGGGTTTGTTCACGGCCTTCTATCTCGTCCTGGGCGGCTACAAGTCCATGACCATGATCGACATTATCTTCGGCATGGTCATGTGCCTGGGCTCGGCCGTCCTGCTCGCCAGCACGCTCCAGAAGGCCGGCGGACTGGGGAGCCTGACCTCCGGCCTCGCCGCCATCGACCCCAGGCTCACGGCCGCCGTCGGTCCGGGCGGCGCCTGGCCGCTCTTCGCCCTCGTCTTTCTGACGAGCGTCGCGCCCTTCGCCATGCCCCAGCTCGTCCAGAAGTTCTACGCCATCAAGGACCAGCGGGCCATCCGTCTGGGCATGATCGCTTCGACGGCCTTCGCCGCCCTGATCGCCGGCACGGCCTACTTCACCGGGGCCGCGGCCCGGCTCTTGCTCACTCCAGCCAGCGCGCCCGGGGCCTTCGCCGGCGGCAAGCCCGTTTTCGACGTCCTGATGCCGGAGTTCCTGGCCAAGGTCATCCCCCCGTCCCTTTCCATCGTCATGATGCTCCTCATCCTCTCCGCGTCGATGTCGACGCTCGCCGCCCTGGTGCTCATCTCGAGCTCCTCGGTCGTCAAGGACCTCTACGCCGGTTTCATCAACCCCGCCGTTCCCGACCGGACACTGACCCGGATGATGCGGATCACGTCGGCCGTCTTCATCCTCCTTTCCGTCGTCCTGGCCTATCTCCGTCCGGCGACGATCGTCGCCATCCTGTCGGTCTCGTGGGGGGCGATCGGCTCGTTCTTCCTCGGGCCTTTCGTCTGGGGTCTTTTAAGCAAAAAGGTGACGAAATTCGGTGCTTTGGCGTCGGCGGTCCTCGGCCTCGGGACATGCCTGGGCCTGGCCATCGCCGGGATGGCGCCGGCGGAAGCGGGAACGATCGGGATGATCGTTTCGCTCGCCGTCAATCCGCTGGCCAGTCTCGCCAGGTAGCCGCCGTCAGTAGCGGAAGATCATTTCGAACTGAAGCCAGTCGTAGCTCGCGGCCCCCGGAAAATAGAAACTCCCAGGCATGAAATGCTCCCAGATGACGCGGCCTGTGAGGAACTTGCTGATCTTATAGTTCAAACGGCCCTTAAGGAGCGAACCGCGCTTGAGGCCGACGCCGCCGGGGAACACTCCCGGCTGGGCTTCGACAGCGCCCATGCGCTGGAACATCAGCAAGCCGTCGGACCGGCTGCCGAAATCGAGAGCGAGGGAACCGTAAAGGGACGTCAGGTTGCTCCAATAGGATTGACGGCTCTCCCGGGTGATCGTGTAGATGTAGCTCTCGCTCCATTTCGGCCAGCGGCTGAAGATGGGGTCCCAGCCTTCGATCTTCTCCGTCCCGGGACGGTCGCCGCTGAGGTAAATGCCGCCGAAGACGACCGTCTTGAGGAGGGGCAGAGCGCCTGCGATGTCGTAGTCGAGATGGAAGAGCCCGCCGAAGGCCGAACGGCCGGCGTCGCCGTAGGCGCCCGTCTGCAACGCCCCTTCCGCGGTCAGAGCGAGCCTGCCCACGATGGGGACCTGGCCCCGCAAGCCGAACGTGTCGACCCTTCCCGCTATGGGCCAGAGCTCCGTTTCGTCGGTCGTCTTGCGGATGGCGTAGGCGTCGAGCTTCGTCTTCCCGAAGCTCCCGGTGTAGTAGAGGGCCAGGGCCATCTCGGGCTGCTCGGCCAGGGCCTGGGGCCTCTTGTTGATCACGGGAAGATACCGGTCGGTCGTTTCCTGCGAGTGGAGGAAAAAGATCAGCTTATGGTCCTTGCGGAGGTCGACATCGACACGGAGGGCGTTGAAGTAATAGGAGCGGGATCCGTCACCCGGTGTGCCGTCGGCAATGACGAATCCCTCTCCAAGGTTGATGTCCTGGCGGCCGGCCGTGATCGCGAACGGCAGGCGGCCGGGGATCGCCCACTTGATGTAAAGGTTGTCGAAAAAGAGCTCATGCCAGTTGAAGGCCCGGTCCTTAGGGGCCTGGTAGACGCGGAATTCGTTGGTAACCTTGCCCAGGACCTCGAAGTTCTTCGCCGCCTGCCAGCTCAGACCGAGGGTCGTCCGGTTCCGGGTGTAGGCGAAGTTATCGGCGGCCGCATCGTCGAGGTTGACGGCGTTGTCCCAGGCCTCGAAACGGAAACGCTCGACGAAGATGAGCTTCAGGCGCGGCGCCGGCTTATCTTCGGCCCTCACGAAGGGCGAGAGGACGGCCGACGCGATGAAACTCCAAATCAACGCTTTTCTCAACATGGGTCCTATCCTATCCAAATTGGAGGTCATTTTACAATAAGCCGGAGGATAGGCGAAAGGAACGGGTTCAGTAGAGTCCGGTCGAGCCGAAGCCGCCTTCGCCGCGCGTGGTGCCATCGAGCGCTTCGCAATCGATGACCGATACGGCCGCCACGGGCTGGATGAGCATCTGGGCGATCTTCATGCCCTTTCGGACCACGAACACCGCGGCGCCGAGGTTGATCATGACGACCTGGACCTCTCCGCGGTAGCCTGAGTCGACCACGCCGGCCAAGCGGTGCACGCTCCTGAGAGAAATGCCGCTCTTGTCCCAGACGAGCCCGACGTGGCCAACCGGGACGGCCACCTGGATACCCGTCGGAACGGCGAAGACCTCACCCGGCGCGAGCTCGTGGTCGACGACTGAGAAAAGGTCCAAGCCGGCATCGCCGGGGTGGCCGTAGACGGGGATCTTGGCCTCGGGGTGAATGCGCTTGACTCGGAGTTCCATAATTGCCCTCTTTCATTCAGAGGGACGGTCCCGCTTTGCGGGCAGTCCCGATTATTCCGGCCCCTCGATCCGGACGTCCCGGAAATACGGCCTGGCCGCCGCGACGATGTCCTCGAGCTCGGCCCGGCTGAACGGCTTGACCTCGAGGAAAGCGGGGTCGATCGTCGTCTGGGGTACGAATTTCTGGATGAAGTAGTTGGCCGCACCGTTGAGCCATTCGCCGATCTTGACGACGTCCTCTTTTCCGACGAAGCCCGGGACGACCGTCGTCCGGAACGTGTGCCGTACACCCGAGTTCCGCAGGATGTCGGTGCTCCTGACGATGCTCTCGACGTCGACGTTCGAGCGGGTGACCTCGCGGTAACGCTCGAGGGGGGCCTTGATGTCCATGGCCACCCAGTCGAGGAGCCCGGCGGCGAGAAGCCCCTCCAAGCGCTCCGGGAACGAGCCGTTCGTGTCCAGCTTGACGAGAAGGCCCCGCTCCCGGACGACGCGGACGAGGTCCTCGACGTCCTCGTGGAGGAGGGGCTCCCCGCCCGTGAGGCAGATCGCCTCGAGCCAGCCTTTGCGGCCGTCGAGATAGGAGAGGAAGATGTCGACGGGCATCGTCTGGATCGTCTCCGGCCTCAGGACGAGCTCGGAGTTGTGGCAGTAGGGGCAGCGGAAAGTGCATCCCCCGAGGAAGACCGTCGAGGAAATATGACCGGGGAAGTCCCGGCTGGAGAACTTCTCTATCCCCTTGATTTCGACCACCCGTCGAACTCCTCCGCCGAGTTGATCACTGTCCGGACGATGCCCTGGGTGTGGGCGATGAGGGTGGGCAGCATGATCGCGCCCTTGTCATCCCTCTTGATGACGTTGATGAACTCGCGAATCTTGGCCTTGCCCTGGGTCTGGGTGAGGTTGTACTCGGCGTATGTGGTTTCCGTTTCGGCCAGCCGCTTCTTCAGCGATTCGCACTTGTTGCAGTTGGGGTAGGTAAAAAGCAAGTAATCCATTTCGACACCGCCTCTTCGGAAATATGCCGGGACTCAGGCGATCTTATTATAAGGCGTCCGGTCCTTGAACTCCTGCTGTTTCCCGTCGTTCCATGTCCGGACCGGCCGCATGTAGCCGACGATCCGGCTGTAAACCTCGGTCTCGTCGCCACAGTCCGGGCACTGAAAATGCCGGCCGGGAAGGTAGCCGTGGTTCATGCAGACGCTGAACGTCGGGGTGATGGAGAAGTACGGGAGCTTCGTCTGGGCGATTCTCTGAACGAGCTTCTTGCAAGTCTCGCCGTCGATAGCCTCGGGCAGGAAGGCGTGGAAGATCGT
The DNA here is from genome assembly GCA_041303965.1 of Candidatus Aminicenantota bacterium. Lineage (GTDB taxonomy): Bacteria > Acidobacteriota > Aminicenantia > Aminicenantales > Saccharicenantaceae > RBG-16-66-30. The sequence goes on along the minus strand of JBFYOD010000004.1, from coordinate 24,959 downwards.
CCCGCCGGTGTAGAGCGGCTGGATCTCCCCCTGGTGCTGGATGGCTTCGAAGATGTCCCGGGTGGCGTCGACGTTGAGCTGGGTGGAGTTGGTGAGATAGGGATACTTCTCCGTGCCCGACGTGTGGATCCGGGGGTATTTCTGCCTGTCGAGCCGGGCCAGGCGGTAGGCCGTGGATTCCGCCGGCGTCGCCTCGAGGTTATAGAGGTTGCCCGTCTCCTCCTGGAACTCGCGCAGGACGCCGCGCATGAAATGGAGCGTCTCGACAGTAAAATCGCGGCCTTCGGGGGTCCCGATGCCCTTCTTCAGGAAGTTCATGCAGGCCTCGTGCATGCCGCAGATGCCGATCGTCGAGAAGTGGTTGTCGAAGTGGCCGAGGTAGACCTTGGTGTAGGGCATCATGCCCTTGGCCAGCATGTTGTTGACGATCTCGCGCTTGGTCTCGAGCGTCTCCTTGGCGATGGTCATGAGCTCCTTGAGGCGGGTGAAATAGTCGTCTTTGGACGTGGCCTCGAAGGCGACCCGGTTGAGGTTGACCGTGACGACTCCGACGGACCCCGTCGAGTCGCCCGGGCCCCAGATGCTCCCCGGCCGGCGCATGAGCTCGCGCTGGTCGAGGTTGAGCCGGCAGCACATGGCTCGGATGTCGCCCGGGTTCATGTTCGTTCCGATGTAGTTCTGGAAGTAAGGGATGCCGTACTTGGCCGTGGCGTCGAAGAGGAGCTTGGCCTTGGGGGAATCCCAGTCGAACTCGCGGCTGAGATTGTAGGTCGGGATGGGGAAGGTGAAGACCCGGCCCTTGAGGTCGCCCTCGATCATGATCTCGAGGAAAGCCTGGTTGATCCAGTCGACCTCCTTCTGGTAGTCGCCGTAGCAGGTGTCGAGCTCCACGCCGCCGACGACGGCGCGCTTATTCTTCATGTCCTCGGGGATCGTCCAGTCGAAGGTCAGGTTGGAGAACGGCGTCTGCCAGCCCCAGCGGCAGGGGACGTTGAGGCCAAAGATAAGCTTCTGCATATCCTGCTTGACGTCCTCGTAGCTGAGATTGTCGTGGCGGACGAAAGGCGCGAGGAGCGTGTCGACGCTCGAGAAGGCCTGGGCGCCGGCAAACTCGGCCTGCATGGTGCCGATGTAGTTGACCATGTGCAGGGTCAAGGTGTCGAGGTGCTTGGCCGGGTTGGAGTGGACCTGATTGGGCACGTGGCCGAAGCCCTTGCGGATGAGGTTCTCGAGCGACCAGCCGGCGCAGTAGCCGACGATGGGGTAGCTCAGGTCGTGGATGTGGAAGTCGCCTTCTTCGTGGGCCTTCTTAGCCCGTTCGGTGTAGATCTGGTTGAGGGCGAAGTTCGACAGGACCTCGCCGGAAACGCGGGCGTTGAGTCCGGCGAAGCTCATGACGCCTTCGTTCGAGTTCTCCCGGATCTTCCAGTCGGCGTTGCTGAGGTAGTCCTTGATCAGCCGCTCGAGGTTGAGACCGATCTTCTTGGCCTCGCGGATGCCCTTGTGTTTCTCGCGGTAGAGGATGTAGGTCTTGGCGACCTCGAGGTAGCCCTGCTTCATGAGGACCATCTCGACGATGTCCTGGATCTGTTCGACGGACGGGACGGTGTAGCCGCCGAACTTCTCCTCGATCATGAAACAGACGATGTCGGAAGCGGTCTTGGCGATCGCCCGGTCCTTGATGCCTTGGGTCTGCATCGCCTTGAAGATGGCGTTGGTGATCTTCTCCTGGTTGAAGTCCGTGACGGTGCCGTCTCTCTTCTTGATCCTGCCGATCGTGCTGACCATGATCCGCCTCCTTCTTCTTTGCCCTGCTCACAAGTCTGGGAATTTCACAGGCGACGTGCTAAAATCAACCTTTCCAGAAACCATGGCGAAAATTAAGAGCCTTTCGGCCATATCCCATATATTGTGGAGCTAATGCAAGGAAAATACCAAATATTGTATTTTCCGAGCAGACTCTACACCCGGCTTATTGGCTTGTCAAGCCCTTTCGAGGGATTTTTTTAAGTTTTTGAGGCAACGATGGATATTATCGAAATTCGGACGCGAAGCAAGGAAGAATTGGTCGATCTGACGGCCGAGGTCGGTCGGATCGTGGCGACGTCAGGGATCGCGAGCGGCGTGTGCGTCGTCGCTGTCCCGCACGCGACGTCCGGGATCACCGTCAACGAGAACGCCGACCCGGACGTCCGGGCCGACCTGCTGATGTCGCTGCGGCGGATCGTGCCCGACTCGCTCGTCTACGCGCACGCCGAAGGGAACTCCCCGGCCCACGTCAAGGCCGCGCTCGTCGGCTCATCGGTGAGCCTCATCGTCGAGGGCGGGCGTCTGAAGCTGGGGACCTGGCAGGGCGTTTTCTTGTGCGAGTTCGACGGGCCCCGGACGCGGAAGGTGTGGATTCAAATCATCGGCTAATAAGGAAATGACGGGCAGGGCGGCGACAAGCCTACCCTTCCCCCCCCGGCCCCCCCGGGAACCAGTCCCGGCGGTTCCCCCATCGCTAAGCGATGGGCCCCCCTCCGCTAGGGGGGTTCGCGGGCGGCCTCATCACCGCCCATAGCCCGTCAGATTTAGCTTAGGGTTCATTGGCATGGAGCAGAGAAGGGGTTTCGATTAAAACTCCAAGCCGAGCTTCCTGAGCTCGGCGGCGAGGTCGGTTTCCGGGCGGTAGTGGATGCCGGCAAGCCCGGCATCGATGGCGCCCGCGATGTTCTCTTCCATGTCATCGATGAAGACGCATTCCTGAGGCTGTGTGCCCGCCAGACGCACCGCGGCCAGGTAGATGGCCGGGTCGGGCTTGAGGAGCTTGAGTTCGTAGGACAGAACGTAGTGATCAAAGAACAAGACCTCGGGGAAACGGCGCCGGACGAAGCCGAAGCGCTCGGGATCGGTGTTCGAAAGAAGCAGGGTCTTGTAGCCGGCTGTCTTGACCTGGGAAAGCACGTCGACCGCGGACGCATTGAGCGAGAAGATGTCGTTGTAGATCTCATAAAAGACACCGTAGGGGATGTCCACTCCGACAGCGCTGGCCACGCGTTCATGAAAGCCGCGCGGTGTCACCGCCCCGCCGTCGAACTGCCGGATAAGGGCGAGGTCGCCGTGGACGATCGCCTTGACGTCCGCAAAGGGCTTCCCGGCCCGCTCGGCCAGCTTGCGGAGAAAGATGTTATTGTCGAACCAGAGGACGACGCGGCCCAGGTCGGAGATGACAGTGCGGATCATGGACCGACGTTATAGCAGAATTCCGAGGCCGGGGCAAACGGCCGATCCGGATTTCGTTGACATTCGAGCATGACTCTCTCATACTTGGGTCGCACATGCGCTCAGCAAAGTGGCGTATGGCCGCTCGCGGGAATACGTCATTTCTAAGATCTATCCGCTAAAGGAGGACGTATGCCGACAAAAAGAACCACTCATCGCAGCTCCAAGGGGACCAAGCTCTATGCCGTTCGCGACAGCAAGGGGCGCTTCAAAGACATTCAGACCTATAAGCGCGCCCACGCCGCCGACATGAAGCGGACAAGCAAGGCCGAAACGGCGGGCAAGGCTAAGAAAACCAAGTAGCGGACGCCGAAGCTCATTCCGATCCGGACGGACAGGCCCTCAGCGTCGGGGGAGTTCCGCTCGGAAGTGAATTCGCGTAATTTGAGTCTGTCGTCTCTGACCGGGAAAGAACTCACATCCTCCAAGAGGAGCTCGGGCGTACCTCGCTCAGGCCTTGGCCTTTTGCGGAACCTCTAAGCCCTGCCCTTCCCTTTTGTCGGCCCGCTTGAGGAGCAGGGCGAAGACGAGCCCGACGAGACCGAGGCTGGCGAACATGACCTGGCTGGCGACATAATCGCCCGTCCTGTCCCTGAGGAGGCCGTTGAGGAGCGGGAAAAGCCCGAGGCCGATATTCTGGATGGCCGTCATCAGCCCGAAGGCGGTCCCTACCCTGTCCGACCGGACGATAAGAGGCACCGACGGCCACATGGCCGCCGGGACAAGGACGAAGGCGAAGCCGAGGAGGATCATCGGGTACACCGGGTAGATCTTGGTCAGGCCCATGGCCAGGTGGCAGGGGATCATGAGGAGCGAACCGGCGATCATGAACGTGGCCCGCTTCCCGACCCGGTCCACGAGCCTCCCGGCGAAGGGCGCCAGGATCATCGACGCGAAGATGATGATGCTGGTGACGCCGCCGGCCGTGCTGGCGATGTGGAGGAAGTTGTTGAAGACCTGGGCCAGGAAGCCGCCCGGAGACGGCGCCGTCAGGGCGATGCCCCACTTCGTGTGGAAGAAGTCCGTCGACAGGCTCTGGAAGGGGAAGACGGCCGCGTAGAAGGTCAGGCAGAGGAAGGTCACATACCAGAACGTGGGCTTGAACGCCCTGATGTCCTTGAAGACGATCTTGTCCCCGGCGCTCTCGTCGCGGAGGTTGAGGGCCTTCTCGCCACGCTTGTCCATGACGATGTAGAAGAGGTTGCCGACGAGGGATATGGCGCAGGCGCCGACCGCGGCAAGAAGGGCATTGCGGAAGCTGCCAAAATATTTGGTGATGAGCTCTCCATTGTTGAGAGCGAAGAGGGAGCCGAGACGGCTGACGGTCAGAGCCACGCCGAAAGATAGCGCGAGTTCCTTGTTCTTGAACCAGCGGGCGAGCATGGCGCTCTGGGCGACGACGAGGGGCTCGGCGCCGGCCCCGAAAATGAACCGGCCGACGAACATCAAGGGAATGCTCCTGGCCTGCCAGACGATCGCCGCGCCGACGAAGACGAGGACTGAGAAGATGATGCTGGCCTTGCGCGTCCCCAGCCGGTCGATCAGCACACCTGCGAAGAGGAGGACCAAGATCGCGGCGACGCTATACATCGTGTTGAACGCTCCCACGGTAGCCCGGCTGGCGTTGAGCCCCTCGATGAGCGAAGGCGCGATGGCCCCGATGATGTCGTAGGCGAAGTAACTTCCGAATGTCAGGGACGCAATGAAGAGAAGGTTCGTGAAGCGGTAGATCGGTTTCGTCGGATGGAAGAAGCTCACCGGCGCTGAGGTGTCTATGGCCATGGAAAGTCCTCCTCTTCCGTGTCGCGTTCTCCGGGCCGCAGGGACCTCTATCTTCCGAAATCCGGAGAGAATAATCAAGCCTCTTTATCCCGTCCCCGGGGTCCTGATATAATCATCCCTGAAGGAAGGGATGGACTTCATGGACGATGACGACAGCCATTTTCGGTTCTTCAACCCGGAAAGCTTGGGCCCCGAGCTCGACCGGAGCCTCCGCGGCCTCGAGAAGGAACGGATCGTCTCCCGCATCTGGGACAGGGATTCAACTGTCTGGAAAGGCGAGGGCCGCGACATCTCGAACCGCCTGGGCTGGCTCTCGTCCCCCCTGTCGTCGGAAGAGGAGATCCCGGCCTTGGAAGCCTTCGCGGACCCGCTCCTCGGCGAAGGGCTGACCCGGGCCATCGTCCTGGGCATGGGCGGCTCGAGTCTCGCGCCGGAGGTCTTCGCCCGTCTCTTCGCGACAAGGGACGGGTACCTCGAACTCGAGGTCCTGGATACGACCGACCCGACAACCGTGGCCGCGGCGGCCGAGCGGCTGGACATCGGCAAGACCCTGTTTCTCGTCTCCTCGAAGTCGGGGACGACCGCGGAGCTCGTCGCCCTTTTTTCCTATTTCTACGACCGGGCCCGCCGGGAACTCGGGGCCGACCGTGCCGGGGACCGGTTCGTCGCCATAACGGACCCGGGGACCCCGCTCGAGGCCTTGGCCGGATCGCTCCGCTTCCGCGGGGCGTTTCGCGGCCGGCCCGATATCGGCGGGCGGTTCTCCGCCCTCTCGGTGTTCGGCCTATTGCCCGCGGCCCTCAAGGGGATCGACTTGAGGCGCCTGCTTCGCTCGAGCCGGGCCGTCGCCGACAAGTGCCGCGGCGAAACGCCGGACGGAAACCCGGGGGCCCGGCTCGGTGCGATCCTGGGGACCGCCGCGGCGAAAGGCATAGATAAGTTGACCTTCTTTGTCCCGCCGCGCCTTAGGCCGCTCGCCGGATGGCTCGAACAACTCATCGCCGAGAGCACGGGAAAAGATGGCCAGGGCATCGTGCCCGTCATCGAGGACGATCCGGGGCCTCCCGAAAGCTATGGAAAGGACCGGCTCTTCGTCGAGCTGGGCCTGGCCGGAGAACAGTGGCCCGTCGGGGGCGCCCAGGCCCTCATCGAAGCCGGGGCGCCGCTCGTCCGCCTGACGCTCGACGGCCCCTATTCTCTGGCCGGGCATTTCTTTCTCTGGGAGTTCGCCACGGCCGTCGCCGCTCATTTCTTGAAGATCAATCCCTTCGACCAGCCGGACGTCGAGTCGACCAAGAAAAAAACGCGGGAGATCCTGGCCGGCCCCGGCAGCGTCGAGGGCGCCGCCTCGGATAGCGCGCGTCCAGCCGCCGCCGGTCTGAGGATCATCGGGTCGGGACCGCCGGAAGGGCCGGCTGAAGCGTTGGCCCGCTTTTTGGGCGGCTCGCACGAGGGAGACTATATCGCGGTCCTGGCTTTTCTTCCGCCGACAGAAGCGGTCGGGAAGCTCCTGGCCCTCTTCGCGAATGGCCTCCGTCTGAAGCAGCGCCTGCCCGTCACTCTCGGTTTCGGACCGCGCTACCTCCACTCGACCGGCCAGCTCCACAAGGGAGACGGGAACAAAGGGCTGTTCCTGTTCCTGACCGAAGCGGACATGCCTGAGGTCCCCGTGCCCGACGTCCCGGGTATCTCCCGGCCCGCCGCGACATTCGCCGAACTTTTCGCGGCTCAAGGGAGGGGAGACGGGATGGCACTCTTGGAGAAGGGCCGCCGGATCCTCAGAGTCGAGATCGGAGGCCCGGTTGAGGCGGGGGTCAAAGCGCTGGCGGCCTTTTTGGGCTGAAAAAAAAGGGACGGCCCCGAAGAGCCGTCCCTGGCGCTACGCTGTAAGAAAACTCAGAAAAGGCCGGCGCCGATGACGTCGGCGTGGAAGAGCTCCTTGGTCCGGGGGCGGATCTTCTTGTCGACGCTTTCCTTGACGTTTAAATAGAACCAGAACTTGTCGAAGAGCTTCAGTTTGTTCAGGTAGTAATTGGCGTAGGTGGTTACGGAGTCGACGATGATCTTGGCGATCTCTTTGCCCTTGTCGTCGGAGAGGACGATATAGGTCACGTCGCCCTTCTGGAGCTTTCCATAAACCTTGCCTTGCGCCTTGCCTTCCCACTCCTCGGGCTTGGCGACGCCGGTGATGGTCAGGACCGGGACGGCTTCCCGGGACTTGAATTCGACGAAATCCTCCGCCTGGAACTCCTGGCTTCGCGTGTAGACGTTCGAGCCGATGCCCGACGCATCCTTGAGCTCGACGCTGTCGGCCAGGAAAACCGGGGGATGCTCGACGAGCAGGTTGCCCTTGACCTTGACGTCCTTGCCGACGAGCGTTGCCGCGTCGAGGCCGGGCAGGACGATGTCGAACCCCTGGGCCGTCGAGAGGTACATGTACCGGCCCAGGGCGGCCCGGACCGTTCCGTCGAACTCGCTGACCGCCTTCTGGAGCTCAACGGCTTGAACTTCCGCCGCTTTCTTCTGGCAGGCCACGGAGCCGCCCAGGGCGACGAGCACGGCCAGGCTCAAGAGGAAAATACCGGTTTTTTTCTTGGAACTCATCGGAAGCACCTCCATATGTCTAACGATCGCCCATCCCCTAAGGCCGGACAGGCGGTCTTATCGCGCCGGGAAATCCATTCCCGAACGAGGATTGATTTATACCACCGCGGCCTGAAAAAGTAAAGAAAAAAATGGACGGGGGCCGGCAGGGAACGGAGTCTTCGGAGCGACCGATAAAAATGCTGCGGAGATATCCGGCGCCGCTCAGCCTTTCCTTCTCACGCTGCCGGACTTGGATGAAGAGCTCGAGGACCGGGAGGAGGAGCTCGGCCGGCTTGACGAAGAAGAGCGGACAGAGGAAGACCCGCTTGACTTGACCGCGCTCGAGGAGCGTCCGGAAGAGGAGCCGCTCGATCTCGGCGCGCTGACAATGCGGCTGGAAGAACCGCTCGAACGGGAGGGCGCGGAATAGGAGCTCCGGGGCTGAGAAGATGACGGCGAGGGCTGGGAGCGGCGGGACGGGGACGAGTAGGTGTTCCTCGAGGACGGCGCCGAAGAGGAGCGGACGGAGCTGGGGCGGGAGTAGGACGGGGAGTTCGCCCGGACGGAGGAAGTGCGGGAGGTCGAGTTCGACGGGCTGCTCAGACGCGGCTGGGTCTCACGCGAAACCGACGACCTCGACGAATAGGAGGGGGTCGTGACGCGGGTGGGGGACGTCTTGGCAGAACGGCTCGGCGATCCGGAGTAGGTCCGCGAATTGGAAGAACCTAACGAGTTCGTCCCGTTAGACCGGGATGGATAAACGGCGGAGGCCCGGCCGGATTCCTGCCGGGCCTCGCTCGCTGCAGTTGTCGTCCGCGGCCTCAGGGCAACGGACTCGGACCGGGCGCTCGACGGGTAGTTCTTGATCGTCTCCCCCTTCTTGATGACGGTGGCCTTGGATTCACCTTCGTTCTTTCGGACCTTCTGCGCGTCCTGTTTGGATTCGGACTTGGAAGAGGCCGAAACCTGCCTAGGAGAAGGGGCGACCCGGGAGGGATTTTCCTTGGCTTCTGATCCGCTCCGGCGGACCGGCCCGGCGGCGCCGACCTGGCGGTTCTCGGAAGCGCCGCTCTCGTCACGGCTCCCGGAGACCCTTTGGCTCGGGTAGGACCGAATGGCCCGGCCTCCCGATTCGGTATCCTTGATGGCCGACCGCGAAACGGCGTTCCGGTTCGGGTCGGACGGGGACAAATCCCTTTCCTTGGCGCGCACGCCCTGCGAGCCTCCGGCCTGCCTCAGCCGCGAAGGGCTTACGGAATTCGCCGGAGGGACGGACTTCACTTCGTTCCGGCTGCCCGGCCGGACGGCCAGCGCCCGCTTGGCTTCGATCGCCTGGGGACGCGAGTTGTCAACGGCCGGCCGGATCCTGGGCTGTTCGCCCTTGAGAGCTACCCGGCCGATACGGTCGAGTTCGCCGGACCCGACCTGGAGCCGGGCGAGATTGCGGGACTGGAGCTGGTCGCGGCGGATGACGGACAGGGCCCGGTTATGGGCGGAGAAATAGGGGTCGTAGTGCCGGTCGTAGAAGTTGTTGTTGATGATGACGACGGGCCGGTTGTACCAGCTGAGGGGGCACCAGCCGATGTAGTTGCTGTCCGACCACCAATGCACCCAGGCCGGTCCCCAATGATTCTGGGGGATCCAGTACCAACCAAGGCCGAAGCGCCAATGCCAGCGGCCGTAGTGGTACACAGACCAACCCCAGGACTCGGAGGAGACCCAGTTCCAGCCGATGACGGGATACCAGACCCAGCGGCCGTAGAGGTAGGGCCGCCAGTCGGAGTAGGAGACGTTGGGGACCCAGACGTTGCCGTAGGGCCGTTCGTAGACCCACTGGCCGTTCTGGTCGAGCTCTTCTTCATATTCCTCGATGTCGGAGGGGAGGTTCTGGCGTTCGCTCCGCTGGGAGAGCTGGGCGTCCCGGGAACCGTTCCAGTCGTCGAAGCTGTCGTCGCGGGAGTAGGAATATTCCGGGTCGCCGGAAAGATGTCCGTCGACGGCCGTCAGGGTCTCCTTGTCCCGGACCATGACTGAGCCATCCTCGACGGCCGCCTCCAGGCTGCCCTCGCGGACGGAGACCTCGGTTTCCCGGTCCAGTCTCACGTCGAACCGGTAGAGCCCTTCTTCGAGAACGTAGAACGATGCGTCGGGGGTATGGACTTCGATGCCCTTGTCAGTGGCGAGATAGCTCACCCTGAGGTAGGCGCTTCCTTCGGTGATATGGAGCTTGATGCGCTCGTCCCCTTCCTGGGGAAGGACAGCGAATTCCACCTTGGTGTTGTCGGCGAGGCGGAGGTAGTTGCGGCGGCCGAAGTGGATCTCGGCCTGGCCGGCCTCGGTCCCCATCTTGTCGCCCTGGACGAGGGCCAGGTTCACTTCCCCCTTCTCGTAGCCCAGGTCGGACGTCCGCTGGACAAAGACCGAGCCGTTGACGTAGCTCAGGCGGGCATAACTGTAGGGGTAGAACCCTTCGTCCTGGGCCATGAGGCCGAGGGGGATGGAAACGATGATCGCGATGGCGAGTATTGAGAGTTTTCTCATCGTCTTTCTCCTTCCGACCCAATCTTAAGCAACTATCGTGCCAGGCAGGCTCTCCCTTGGGGAAACAGCATTCCCGTCCTGTAATGAGGACACCCCGGTGCGAGGATATAAAAAAGGGGACACGCACCGCTTCTCTCGAAGCCGTACATGTCCCCATCTTTGAGGGACAGTTCGCTTACCGACGCCAGCGGCGGCCGGGAAAGGGCCGATGCGGGAAAGCGCCGAAACGCCCCATTCGCCGCATGCCGAATCCCGGGCCCATGAACCTGCCCGCGCCCGCACCGCGAAAGCCCATGCGGCCGAACCCCATCTGGCCGCGGCCGGCCATACCCGGCCGGTCCATGGCCCGCGCCCGGAAGGTTTTCATTTTCTCGAGCTGTTCGGGGGTGAAGATCTTCTCCACCTCGCCCCGATGCTTGAAAGCCGCTTTGGCCCTTTCGGCCCGGAGCTCGGCGGTCTTGTCGATGAGTCCGTTGATCTTCGCTTCGCTGGCTTTGGGATCCTTGGCGAGTTCACGCAATTCGCCGCGGAGCTTCATCATCTCTTCGCGGAACGCCCTGTTCTCATCCATACGGGTTTTCCGGAACGACTCGAGCGCCTTCTCCTGCTCGGCGGAGAGCCCCAGGGACTCGCGGGGCCCCATCTTCACGGGCGGCTTCTTGCCGGCCGGCGGGGGCGCCTGGGCCTCCTGGGCCGTGACGAATACCGGGACGAGGACCGCGGCCAGGAAAAGGGCCGCCGTCACCCGGATGGCGATGCGGAATGTCGTCTTGTTCATGATCGGCCTCCTTGGGTCATTACGAACTGTTAGACGACGGGCGGCCGGAAAACTTTGCGGCACCGGGGAGAATAGAGGGACAGTCCCTCTTTATTCTCCACGGTGCCGGAGCCGGTCCAGGGTGACGGCGATGACGATGATCGCCCCGATGATGATCTCCTGGATGTAGTTCGGCCAGCCCATCATCGTGCAGCCGTTGCGCAGGAAGGACATGATCATGACCCCGACCATGGTACCGAGGATACTACCCTCTCCCCCGCTCAGGCTGCCGCCGCCGATGACGACGGCGGCGATGATGTCGAGCTCGAGCCCCACGGCCACTGTGGGATCGCCGACCGTGAGCCGGGAGAATTCCATGACCCCGCTCAAGCCGCAGAAAAGGCCGGCGACGGAGTAGACCAGGAGCTTGACCCGGTCCGTCCGGATACCGCAGAGCCGGGCAGCGGACTCGTTCGAGCCGACGGCAAAGACATGCCGGCCAAAAACCGTGTACTTGAGGACGACCGCCATGGCCACGGCCAAGAGGATGACGATCCAAACGCCCGGGGCCAGAAGGAGCCAGGACGGCCGGGGACTCCTGGCCATGAGCTCGTTCGCCCAGGTCATGGGCGCATCGATCTTCTGGTTCCCGGCGATCCACTTGGCCGCCCCCCTGGCGATGCCCATCATGCCCAAGGTGACGATGAACGGGATGAGCCGGAGCCGCGTGACCAGGGCCCCGTTGGCCAGCCCGACCAGGCCGCCCGTGAGGACGCCGAGGACGACGGCGACGAGAGGAGCGGCGCCGGCGTTAATGGCGTAGGCCGCGATGACGCTCGACAGGGCGATATTCGAGGCCGCGGAAAGGTCGATGCCGCCACTGACGATGATGAAGGTCATGCCGAGTGCGCCCAAGGCCACGATCACGGATTGGGTGGCGACGCTCTTGAAGTTGGCGTACCTCAGGAAGCGGCCCTGGACCTCGGGGATCAGGGCGAAGAGGGCGATGACGAGGGCGAGCCCGATGAACGGGCCGAGGACGTTGAGGGCCTGTTGGAGCTTGGCTGGACGTCGATGGCTCATTCCGCGTTCCTTTAGTTCATCGGCTGATCCGGATTAGCCCGGCCAACGGTGGCCACGGCCATCAATCCCGGCGCGTCCCACTCCCGGGCAGGGCGCGATTCGACCAGGCCGCCGCGGTGGAAGACGGCGATCCTGTCGCATATCCCGAGCAGCTCGGGGAGATAGGAGCTGACGAAAAGGACGGCCTTCCCCTCCTTGGCGAGCTCGCCGATCCACTCATAGATCTGGGCCTTGCTGACGACATCGATGCCGCGCGTCGGCTCGTCGAGGAGGAGGATCCCGGCCTTTTGATGGAGAAGCCTGGCCAAGGCGACTTTCTGCTGGTTCCCGCCCGACAGGTCGCCGGCCTTCTGGGCGGGGCCCTTGGCCTTGATCTTCATTTTCATGATCCACTCGGCCACGGACCGGCGCTGGCGCCCGGGCCGGAAAAAGCCGTGGCGGCGATAGGGGGCGAAATCGCTCAGCGTCATGTTGTCGGCCACGGACCGGCTGAGGGCCAACCCCTCCCCCTGCCTGTCCTCGCTGAGCAGTCCAAGACCGCGGCCGATGCGGGTCCAGGGCTTCGCGCCGGCCAGATCGAAGCCCGAAACGACGATGGAGCCGCCCTCGGCCTCGTCGAGTCCGAACAAGGTCCTCAGCATCTCCGTCCTTCCGGAGCCGACGAGCCCGGCGATGCCCAGGATCTCCCCCTTCGATAGGGTCAGGCTGACGGGGCTTGTCATCTTCGCTCCTTTGAGCCCGTCGAGGGAAAGGATGACCTCCCCGACGGCGTGCTCGACCTTGGGGAAAAACTGGGTGAACTTCTGCCCGACCATGAGCTGAATGAGGTCTTCGAGACGGGTACCGGCCATCCTTCCCGAACCGACGTTGCAACCGTCCCGGAGGACCGTGAACGAGTCGGCCACCCTCTGGACCTCCTCGAGGAAGTGGCTGATGTAGATGACGCTGACGCCTTGGCCCTTGAGCTTGCCGATGATCTCGAAAAGCCGCTGGCTGTCCTCCTGGGAGAGTGAGCTCGTCGGTTCGTCCATGACGACGATGCGGGCCCGGTTGAGCAGGGCCCGAGCGATCTCCACGACCTGCTTGGCCCCCACGCTCAGCTTCCTTATCGGGACGTCTGGCGAGATCTCGGGATGGTGGACGAGCTCCAGCGCCTCCCGGACCCGCTGCTTCATGGCCTTCCGGTCGAGCCAACCCGCCGCGTGGACCTCGCGGCCGAGCATGATGTTCTCCTCGACTGTCAGGTGAGGGGCCAGCGTCAGCTCCTGGTAGATCATGGAGATCCCGCCCAAGAGCCCGTCGGCTGGGCCGGCCGGAACGTAGGGCCGACCGTCGATCTCCATCCGCCCGGCGTCGGGGGGGATGGCCCCGCTGAGGATCTTCATCATCGTGCTCTTGCCGGCGCCGTTCTCCCCGATCAGGGCATGGACTTCGCCCCGGCCGAGCTCGAAGCTCACGCCGTCGAGGGCCCGCGTCGCGCCGAAGCTCTTGCTCACCCCGGCCATGCGGAGGACCGGGGGCGCGGCGGGTTCCGGGCTCATCAGTCGATGATCTTGGAGAGGTCGGGCGAAAGGAGCGATTGGATCTCCGGGTCGTCCATATTGTCCGCCGTGGCCAGGACCACGCCGGTGTCGATGACCTTCTCGACGGGCTCGCCCCGGAGCAGGGCGACCATGGTCTTGACCCCCAGATAGCCCATCTTGCGCGGGTTCTGGACGACGAGGCCCTGGATGTGACCGTCGCGGAGGCCCTGGACGAGCTTGGGGGAGCTGTCGAAGCCGACGAAAACGACCTTGCCCGCGAGACGGGATTCCTGGAGGGCCCGGAGCGTGCCGAACGTGCTCGATTCGTTGGGCGCGAACACGCCCTGCATGTCGGGGAAACGGCTGATCAGGTTCTCGGCGAGCTGGTACGCGGTTTCGGTCGTCGCCCCCGCGTACTGGTCCTGGACGAGCAGGACGAGGTCCGGGAATTCCTTCTTGACGGTATCGTAGAATCCGGTTTCACGCTGGGTCGTGCTGGCCGAGCCTTCCTGGTAGCGGATGAGGAAGATCCGGCCCCGGCCGCCGAGGAGCTGGCCGAGCCGGCGGGCGGCCAGTACGCCGCCCTTGTAATTGTCCGTGGCGACGTAGCTCGAATAGTCGCTTCCTTGGAGGCCGGAGTCGATGATGACGACCGGGATCTTCTCCCTGACGGCGTCCTGCACGGGCCGAACGAGCGCCCGGTCATCGAGCGGCGCCAATACGATGCCGTCGACGCCGCGGCTGATGAAATCCTCGACCACGGTGATCTGCTGGGCCCGGTCGTCCTCTTTCTGAGGTCCCTTCCAGATGACCTCGACACCGAGCTCACGGGCCGCCTCGATGGCCCCGGCGTGGATGCTCTTCCAGAATTCGTGGGTCGTGCCCTTGGGAATGACGGCGATCTGGAGGGTCCGGCCCCCCGGAGAACCGGCGGCATCGGAGGACTTTTTGGCGCAGGCCGACGAGACCAGCGCAAGGCAAAGACATCCCGTCAGGGTTTTTAGGGCAAGGGATTTCATGACCCTAGGTTTGCGGAAGAAAACGGAGGGGAACCACCTTCGGGGATGGCCGCCAAGGTGGTTCCCCACCCTCGCCGGGAAACAAGGTCCCCGGCGTTCTCGTCCGGAGGAAAAGGAGCTTACTTCTTCTTCAGGATGGGCATCCCGGTCTTGGCCGTCTCCTGGGCGACGTAGGCCGCGGGGACCGCGTCCAGGGCGCCGGGCCGGATGTCGCGGGCGAAGAAGTAGATGGTCTGCTTGCGGCCGCCCTTCAGCAGGACGTCCTTGGAGTGCAGATAGTAGCTGACCCCTCTCGAGTTCTTGAATTCATACGCCATGTCTATTACCTCCGAATAAAATTATTGGCTCGCGTTTGGATCTCGGGATATCGATCTGGTTCAATTATTATAAAAAAAACATCCCCATGTCAAGGCCGGACTCGGGGAAACCGCCCGCGCCGGCATCACTGGATGAAGTCGACCGTGGGCGGAAGGTCCGCCGGGACGATCGTCCCATAGGCGTCTTCGTAGCGTTTGATGTTCGCCTGCAGGGCTTCGAGGAAGCGCTTGGCGTGGGCGGGGCTGACGATGATCCGCGCCACCAGCTTGCCGAAAGGCCCGTCGGGGAAGAGGAAGGCGAAGTCGAAGAGGAACTCCTCCCGCGAATGCCGGATGGCGGCGAGGCTGGCGTACTGGCCGAGCGCGACCGCCTCGTCGACCTTGATCTCGACCTTTTTCGGGTCCGCTTTCTGGTCCATGGTCCCTCCCGAGTCCGGATGTCCCTCCCATTGTGTGGCGAAACGGCTTAAATGACAATAGGTTGAGCCCGGTTATTAATAATTGCCGAAAAAAGAAAAAAATAGCTTTACAAGGCTCCGTTGGGTGATATAATAACAGTGGCTCTCGTGTGCGGGCTGGCGAGAGCCCCCACCTTTTTGGTTCCCATCATCAACCCCCCTTTTGCTGACAACAGCCCGCACTAAAGACCGAAGGGGGCGGGCCCTCGACGTGACCGGCGCGGCTGTTCAGTCGGCGTAATTGAGGATCGTTGTACGCCCTCCTTCAAGACGGCCGGATGATCTTGCCGGCGGTCTCCTTGACGATCTTGAAAGCGGCGGCGGCGGTGATGCCCGAGGGGTCGCGTGTCGGGTTCAGTTCGACGATGTCCAGCCCCACGATCTTGCCCTTGAGCGCCTGTATGACCTGGACGGCCTGACGGGTCGAGAGGCCCCCAGGTTCGTGATGGGAGACGCCGGGCGCGAAGGCCGGGTCGAGAGCGTCCATGTCGAAGGATATGTAGACGGGGTTGACGAACCGGAGATGGAGCGGGCCTTCGATCTCCTTCATTTCGATCATCCGGACTCCGTACTTGAGGGCCTTGGCCCGATGGGCCGCCGTGACGGCCCGGACACCCACCTGGACGACACCGGCGGCCAGCCCGTCCTCGAGGATCCGGGCGAAAGGGCAGGCGTGGGACAGACGGTCGCCGTAAAGGTCGTCGTAAAGGTCCGGGTGGGCGTCGAAATGGAGGATATCGAGGGGCTTATAAGCGCGGGCGAAAGCCTTGAGAACGGGATAGGTGATGGAGTGGTCGCCCCCGAGAACGATGGGGACGGCGCCTCGCTCGAGGATGCGGGCCACGGCCTTCTCGGTCAGGGCGAAGGTCTTATCCGGGTCGCCGGACGTGTCGACGTCGCCGAGGTCGACCAGGACCGTGTCTTCCTCGAGGTTGACCCCGAGCTCGGTGTATTCGCAGTAGCACTTGCCCGTGGAGACGGCCCGGACCGCGGCCGGGCCTCCGGCGGCCCCCCGGAGATAGCTCGATTTCTCGTCGAACGGCACGCCTAGGATGGCCATTTTATAATCGGGATTCTCGGACAACGGTTTAACCGCTCCACCGAAATCGGACATCGTCGACCTCCTCTGGAAAAATCTCCTTTGATTATACCGGAATCGACTCCCCCGCCCAAGAGATGTCCCCAACTCACTTAAAAGTTCTTCTCGTAATTTCGGGGATTGATACGGCAATGAATGCCACCCCGCAGACCCCCGTAGCGGAGGAGGACCCATCGGCAGACTTGCCGATGGGGGGACCGTCGGGACCGGCAGGGAGCGGACTCTGGTGAGCGACCGACAGAATTGTGGCGGAGCGGCCCGGAGCCACAATTCTGGGAAATGTCTGAAACGAGTATGAGAAAAAAAGGGGGATAAAAAAAACGGGGGAGAAGGATTCTCCTCCCTCTCCCTTTTCACAACCTTGGCACCGCCTCTTTCGAGGCTGTCGCGACCTAAAGGCTGCGACCGAGGGCAGAATCTCATGCGCCCTTCGGGGGGTCAATCGCCGCGGCCGGTGATTCCGGGGGTGAGAAAACGGTCCTTTTCTCGCCGCCGGAGGTTAGCTCCGAATCTTCCCTTTTGTGGGGGCTGCGGCTATAATGGGCCTTCCCGAAAGACTTCAGGAGGCACCATGGACAAGTTCAAAAGCGTCAGGAACCGCGACGATGTCGTCCGGCTCCTTTCAACGGCTCTCCGGCACGAATGGGCCGTCAGTTTCGAATATGTCATCCACGCCTATTCCATGCCCAAGGGCAAATACTTATATGACGACCCCGTCCTGAGGCAGAGGACCGACGCCCGGGCCCAAACGATCCAGATCGGCATCGACGAGATGTACCACGCCCTCCAGATCGGCATCGTCCTGACCCAGATGGGCGCCGAGCCGGGCTTCGGCACCGACGAGGTCGTGCGCTTCCCCCGGATCATCGACAACCTCAAGCGGGACAAGATGACCGAGGAGATGGTCACGGACCTTTACCAGTCCGCCGAGGTCGAACCCGGGGCCTTCCCCAAGGTCGAGAACATGGTCTGGAACATCTCTTACGACGAAGTCCGCCACATCGGCCAGTTCGCGGCCATGATCGCGGCCATCGAATCCGCGGGCGAGGCCGGGGCGGCGTGCTTCCGGCCCCACCCCGACCGGGAAAGCCGGGAGGACCTCAAGCTCCTCCACGAGGTCTGCCGGATGGAGAACGAGCTGACGCACCGTTACCTGCGGTACGTCATGATGTTCAGCGAGCACCAGGACCTCAGCCAGCGGCTCTTCAAGAATTCGATCAACCACATGCGCCACTGGGACAAGCTCTCCGGCATCCTCGTCAAGATGGGCGACGTCGTGGCCATCGAGAACGCTTCGGTCGACGCCGCCGGCGTCGAGAGGAGCCCGCGGCCCATGCCGGTCGACTATGCCGGGACCGGCCGCCTCACGGCGCTGGAAACGCTCCCGGCCTCGGAGCAGGACCTCGTGGCCAAGTACGAGGCGGCGCTCGGCCTCGGCCTCGCCGAGGAGATCCAAGCCCAGCTCAAGCTCCACCTGGCCCTGACCCGGGAGCATGTCTTCACCCAGGGCAAGCTCCTGGAGAACGCGAGAAGGATCAAGGGCATCGCCTGAGACGGGAACGCGGGCGATCGAGCCGCGGCCCGTCCTTCCGAAATTGAACCATAGGGAGTTCCCGATGCTGACGAGAAAGCGCCTGCCGCATTATTTCCTCCTGGCCGTCGGCCCGGCCATGCTGGCCGGAGTCCTCCTGGCCCGGGCCCAGGACAACCCGCCTGGGAAACCCGCCGCCCCCGCCGCGGTCAAGGCCCCCCTGACCGAGCTCTCCATCGACCTGATCATGAAGGGCGAGGATCTCGTTGGGTCGGGGCCGTCGGACCCCGTCTGGGCGACCGACGCCAAGACGCTCTACTTCCGTTGGCGAAAACCCGGCACGGAAAGGAGCGAGCTCTACGCGGTGACCGTCGCCGACCCGCGCCCCCGCTTGGTGAAACCCGATGAACTGCTCAAGCTGCCATCCCTCCGGTCGGCCGGATCCTCCCGGATGTTCGGTTTTGGCGGCATGGGCAGCGAGATGGTCCTCGATAAGGCCCGCAAGCGCGGCCTCGTCAACCAGAACGGCGACCTCTTCCTCGTCGACCTGGCCACGGGAAAAAGCCGCCAGCTCATGGCCACCGACGAGCGCGAAACCGGCGCCCGTTTCACGGCCGACGAGCAGGGTGTCGTCTTCACGCTGGCCGACAACCTCTTCTTGATGTCGCTCGGCGACGGCACGATCCGCCAGCTGACATCGTTCACCAAGAAGGCTCCGCCCGCCGAAAAAAAGCCCGACGAGATCGAGAAATGGTACGCCGACCAACAACGGGACCTGTTCAAGGAGCTCGGACGCAGCGGCCAAGCCGGCATGATGCGTGGCGGCCGCGGTGAAACGCTCCCCCAGCTAAGCCAGCTCCCCCGCCGTAAACCGTACGTCCTCAAAGAAACGCAGAACGTGGGGTCCATGGAGCTTTCCCCCGATATGCAGACCGTGACCTTCACCGTTTACGGTTCCGCCGGCGAGAACAAGTCCACCATCGTCCCGGCCTACGCCACCCGTTCTGGCTATACGGAGACGATCAACTCCCACCCCAAGGCCGCTTATTCCGGACAGGAAGCTTGGGCGGGAGTCCTATCGGTGGCCACGGGCGACGTCAAACCCATCGATTTCGGCCAAGGAGAGAGGGCCCTCTCCCCAGGCCAGATCAGTTGGTCGCCCGACGGCCGACAATGCGTCATCACGGCCAGCTCCGAGGACCGAAAGGACGAGTGGCTGTTCAAACTCGACCCGGCCACGGGAAAGACGTCGCTCGTCATCCAGATCCACGACGACGCCTGGGTCGGGGAATTCGGCCTGACCAACATTTTCTGGTGGCCCGACAGCTTGTCCCTGTCCTTTATTTCGGAAAAGGACGGTTACGCCCACCTCTACCGGACGGGCCTCGATGGCAAGGACGTCCGGCCCCTGACCTCGGGGAAGTTCGAAGTCCGCGGCGCAGCCCTTTCGCAGGACGGCAAGCGCCTTTACCTCACGACCAGCGAGGAGCACCCCGGCGAGACGCATTTCTATGGGATGCCGGCGGCCGGCGGCGAGCGAACGAAGGTCACCTCGATGCCCGGGTTCAACGATGTCGTCGTTTCTCCCGATGAGAAGAACCTGGCCGTCATCCACTCCCATGCGAACAAACCTCCCGAGCTTTACCTCCAGGCCAACGCCCCCCAGGCGCCGGCCAAGCAGGTCACCATTTCGACGACCGAAGCGTTCCGCTCCTACCCCTGGTACGACCCTGAGGTCATCCCATTCAAGGCGCGCGACGGGGCCGTGGTCTACGCCCGGCTGTTCACGCCCATCAAGCCGCACCCCTCCCGCCCGGCCGTCATCTTCATCCACGGCGCGGGCTACCTGCAGAACGCCCACAAGGGTTGGAGCACCTACTTCCGCGAATACATGTTCCACAACTTCTTGATGGAGCGGGGCTACTACGTCCTCGACGTCGATTACCGGGGCTCGTCCGGCTACGGCCGCGACTGGAGGACCGGTATCTACCGCCACATGGGCGGTAAGGACCTCGACGATATCGTCGACGCGGCCAAGTTCCTGGCCGCCAACTTCCCCGTCGACCCGGCCCGCATCGGATGTTACGGCGGAAGCTACGGCGGTTTCCTGACGCTGATGGCCATGTTCACGGCCGGCGACACGATCCGGGCCGGCGCGGCTCTCCGTCCGGTGACCGACTGGGCCCACTATCATGCCGGCTACACGGTCGACATCCTCAACCTGCCTCAAAAGGACACCGAGGCCTACAAGCGGAGCTCGCCCATTTATTTTGCCGAGGGGCTCAAGGGCGCTCTTCTCGTCTGCCACGGCATGGTCGACACGAACGTCCACTTCCAGGACACGGTCCGGCTCGCCCAACGGCTCATCGAGCTCGGCAAGGAGAACTGGGACGTCGCCTTCTACCCGGTCGAGAACCATTCCTTCACGACGGCCTCGGCCTGGACCGACGAGTACAAGCGGATCTTCAAGCTCTTCGAAAACAATTTGAAGTAACCGTGCGAGCTTGGGCCCTACGGTTCGGTCGGCCGCAGAGGGGCCTCGGGCATCGTCTCCGTCCGCTGCGGTGATTCTTCACGCCTTCCCGGTCCGGATTCGATGGGAGCGGCAGGGAGCGGACTCTGGGGAGTGACCGATAGAAGTGCGGCGGAGCGACTCGGAGCCGTACTTCTAGGAAATATCTGGAACGAGTCCGGCGAAAGAAAAACACTTATTTCAGATATTTACCAGAATTGTGGCTTCGGGTACTCTGCCACAATTCTGCTGGTCGCTTCGATGACTCCGCTCCCGGCCGCTCTGACGATGCCCTCAGCCCCTTTTTCCTGCGGCCTCCTTCAGTTTTCGGCCCAAAGCCAATACCCATTTCGTGGAGTCGATTTCAAGGACCCCGGAGCTCGCTGGGTTGACTTTGGGGAACACATCCATACAATAGGGAGTGATGGCCGACGCGATCCGGATCGACAACCTCCAGAAGAAATTCCGGCTCGGCTTCATCCCCAAAACCCGGCAGATCCTCAAGGGCATCACCTTTTCGGTCCGCGAGGGCGAGATCTTCGGCTACCTGGGGCCGAACGGCGCCGGGAAGACGACGACCATCAAGTGCCTGCTCGACCTCGTCCGCCCGGACGCCGGGACGATCGAGATCTTCGGCCGGTCCCACTTCTCGCCGCGCTCCCGCCAGACGCTCGGGTTCCTTCCGGAAAACCCCTACTTCTACGACTATCTCACGGCCACGGAGTTCCTCGCCTTCACCGCGGACCTGTTCGGCCTCGACCGCGTGGAGAAGGAGGAACGCATCGCCCGGCTCCTCAAGCTTGTCGGACTCGAACGTGCCGCAGGGCTCCCGCTCCGGAAATTCTCCCGGGGCATGCTCCAGCGGGCCGGGCTGGCCCAGGCCCTCATCAACGAACCCAAGCTCGTCATCCTCGACGAACCGCTCGGCGGCATGGACCCCCTCGGCCGCAAGGAGATCCGGGACATCATCGTCCGCTTCAAGGACGAGGGCAAGACCGTCTTTTTCACATCACACATCCTCCAGGACATCGAGATGATCTGCGACCGGGTGGCCATCATCGTCGGCGGCCGCATCGTCAAGGAGGGCACCCTGCGGGACCTTGTCTCGGAGCGGGTCCTGTTCACCGAGGTGACGGTCTCCGGTCTCTCCCCGGACGCCTTCCGGGACCTCGGCGAAAGCATTTCCGCCCAGGGCGACAGGGTCCTCCTCAAGGTTTACGATGAATCCAAGGTCGACGAGGTCCTCGAACTCGTCCACAGCCATAAGGGCCGGCTCGTGTCCCTCAGCCCGAGGACCGAGACGCTCGAGGACATCTTCGTCGAAACGGTGACGCGGACATGAAGATCGGGGCCATAGCCGGGATCACGTTCAAGGAGGCCAAGCGCGACCGCGTCCTCTACCTCCTCTTTTTCTTCGCGGCGCTCGGCATCGGCGGCGCCCGGGCCCTGGCCATCTTGACCGTCGGCGACCGGGTCAAGATCATCAAGGACGTCGGGCTCGCCTCGATCTCCCTCTTCGGCGTCCTCATGGCCATCCTCATCGGGACCGGGCTCGTCTACAAGGAGATCGACAAGAAGACGATCTTCACCCTCCTCTCCAAGCCCCTCCACCGGGCCGAGTTCATCCTGGGCAAGTTCCTCGGACTTGTCCTGACGCTCTTCGTCATGACCCTGTTCATGTCGCTGATCTTCCTGGCCATCGTCTACGCCCACACCCTCAAGGTCGAAGGGGCGCTCCTCGTCGCCGTCGGCTACATCTTCCTGGAGCTCGTCCTCGTCACCGCCGTGGCCATACTCTTTTCCTCGTTCTCGACGCCCATCTTGAGCTCGCTCTTCGCCCTCGCTTTCTATCTCATCGGACATCTTTCCTGGGGCCTGGAGCTCATCCTCAAGAAGATGGCGCCCGGCACCGGAAAGTCCCTGGTCCGGTTCCTCTACACCGTCCTTCCGGACCTCGAGAATTTCAATTTCCGAACGGAGGTCGTCCACGGGCTGCCCATCCCGCCGGGGATCTACCTCTCCTCGTTCCTTTACGGCGTCTGCTACACGGCCTTCATCTTGGGCTTGGCCGTCCTCGTCTTCAGGCGCCGGGATTTCATCTGACCGGACGGGACGGCGGCGGAATCGAACATGACCAAGACATCATCCGCGAAAAAAGGCGCGACGACGCTCCTTCTTATCGCTTTCCTCATGGGGACGGCGGCCGCCTTCATGGCCCTCAAGGGCGCGACCGACAGGGTCGCCCGGGAAAAGCTCCCCGGATCGTCCATCATCTATATCCCGTCCGGGAAATTCCTGAAGTACGCGACGTTCGGCTACCGGGCCGTGGCCGCCGACGCGATCTACCTCTGGGCCATCCAGTATTACAGCACGCCGACGATCGACGACCGCTTCGACCACCTCGACCACATCTTCGCCATCATCAACGAGCTCGACCCGCGCTACCAGGACCCCTACGAGGTCGGCGCCCTGATCGCCGTCGAGGAGGCCCGAAATCCCGCGGCCGCGTTTTCCATCCTTGACCGGGGTGCCACGAACAACCCCGACCAATGGGTCTACCCGTTCAACGCCGGCCACGTGGCCTTGATGACCCTCAAGGACTACCCCCTGGCCGAAAAATATTTCGACCAGTGCATGAAGATCCCCGGCGCCCCGGAATTCGTCGAGCGGCTCCGGGCCAACGCCATCTTCAAGAAGGGCGACCTGCAGACGTCCTGGGAGACATGGCTCGACATCTACAAGAAGGCCCCGGACGAACGGACGAAAAAGATCGCCTCGAACCACCTCTACAACGTCAAGGCAACGATCGATGCGGCCGCGGTCGAGGACGCCGCGGCGAAGTACCGCGAGCGCTTCGGACGGCTCCCAGCCGACCTCGAAACGCTTCGCCGGACAGGATTCCTCCGGGAGGTCCCGAAGGACATGGACGGTGAGGATTACCTCTACGACCCGGCGACGGGAACGGTTAAAACGGTGACCAGCCCATGGAGACGATGACGGTCATTCTTGTCGCGGTCGCCGGGCTCATCCTCGGCAGTTTTTTCAACGTCGTCATCTACCGGCTGCCGCGGGGTTTGAGCCTGATGCGGCCACCCTCGTCATGCCCCGGGTGCGGCGCCCGGATCAAACCTTACGATAACATCCCTGTCCTGTCCTATCTCGTCCTCGGCGGCAAATGCCGCAAGTGCGGCCGGAAGATCTCGGCCGTCTACCCGGCGGTCGAAGCCCTGACGGCGCTCGGGTTCGTGCTCGTCTTCTTCAACACCGGCCGCGCGCTGGGGCTCGCCTTTTTCGCCGGCTGCGTTTTCACGAGCGCCCTCATCGTCCTCGGATTCATCGACTATCATCATCAGATCCTGCCCGACGCGGTCACCCTGCCCGGGCTCGTTCTCGCCCTCGTCTATTCGTTCTTCCGGGACGACCTGACCTTCCGCGGCGCGCTTGTCGGGGCTGTCGTCGGGGCGGGGTTCCTGCTCCTCGTCTACGGGACGTACTACCTTATCCGCAAAAAAGAGGGGTTGGGCATGGGCGACGTGACCATGCTGCTCATGGTCGGGGCCACCCTCGGCCTGGAGAGGACGCTCCTGACCCTCATCCTGGGCTCGTTCGCCGGGGCCCTGGTCGGAGTCTACGTCATCCTCCGCCGCGGCAAGGATTTCCAGTTCGCCCTGCCCTTCGGGACGTTCCTAGCCCCGGCGGCTTTCGTATCCCTGCTTTGGGGCGAAAGGATCGTCCGGGCCTACTTGAGCCTCTACGGACGCTAAGACCCGGAAGCCCGGCTCCGCCCGCGACGCGGGCGGCCCGTAATCAACCGGATGGAAAAAACGGTTTCCGTTGTCCCGGTGACTTTGTGTTTTTCGGCGACCGAAAGCCCCGGCGCCCAGACGATCTCTCCGCGCGAAAGAAATACTGGCAGGAGATTGCGGCCCGAAGCGGGCACGCCCTTGGCCCTGAGGATCTCCTTGAGCTTCTTCCGGCCCGGAGCGCCGAGGGGCCGGTAGAGGTCACCCGGCCTCCGGTTCCGAATGACCAGCGGAAAATCAAGTTGGGTCGGATCGAGGTCGACGCCGGTCCGGTCGTCGTTCTTGAATGACGAGCGTCCCGCCTCCGCCTTCCGGCGTGTTCCGCGGAAGGCCATTCCGGCCGGGGCGACGACAACCTCGCCCCGCCCGTCCCAGAGGATCTCGTAGGCTTTCAACGGCGGCCTGGCCTTTCTCCGCCCCACCAGGCCCCCCTCCCGGCGCAGGGCCAACCCTTTCCGGATCGGCAGGTCCTTTCCCTCGCCGAGCGAGAGAAGTGATTCCACGTCTTCGTAGGAGATGTCGCGCAGGTCGCCCCGGAGCTCCCGGAGGTATTCCCGGGCGATCCGGCGGGCCAGGGCGGGCAAAAGGAGTGGCAGGGTCTTCAAGTCCAAATAAGCGTCCCGGCCTTTCCGGACGATGAACTCGTCGGCGAGCTCCCGAACGAAAGCTCCGAGGAGCTCGTCG
>JBFYOD010000003.1:0-21119 GCA_041303965.1 Candidatus Aminicenantota bacterium | reverse complement strand
CTTGAACAACCTCGCGCTGCTCTACAAAACCCAGGGCCAGTACGCGGAGGCGGAGCCGCTCTACAAGCGCTCGTTGGCGATCAGGGAGAAGGCCCTCGGCCCGGATCATCCGGATGTGGCCACGAGCCTCGAAAATATTGCGTTGCTGTATCGGGCTACCAAGCGGGAGAAAGAAGCCGAAGAGCTCGAGGCCCGGGCGGCCCGCATCCGGTCAATAAAACGATAGGCCACAGGCCCGAAAGAGCCTCTTAGTAACCGCACACCTACTGCACAACCAAGAGAGGCAGTAGCTCTAACTTCTTTATCTGAAATCGTTTAGCAGCCCTGATCTCGGCCCTTCGAATCCGCAGGTCGCCCGTTCGAATCGGGCCGGGCGCGCTCTCTTCTCCCCCATATGTGGTCTACGGAACCATCTGTAGAGTTGGCTCCCCCGGCCCGATCCCAATTCAACCCTTATCTACTTGATCACGCCCAACTGTTTCAAAAACGCCAAATTGTCGAAGTAGGACCTGTCTTCGGCAATTAGCCCGTCGGGCGAGATTTTAGCGAGGAACACGACCTTTAAACTGACCTTCATGCCCGTGGGTGCCACTTCGCCTTCCGGAGTGGCCAGGGGACCGGTGAATGTCCCGCTGCCGACGCCTTCGAAGACGATCGTGTCGCTGGAGTATGCGACCACAGACATATCGACCTTCCAATCCGGCATGGCCTTAAACATCGCTCTATAATACTCTAAGAGGGCCTCGCGGCCGTGGACCGGTGACGACAGGTCGGCTTGGATCATGACGGCATCCGGCGCATAGAGATTGGCGACGGCGACGGGATCCGCCGAGCTAAGCGTCTTGAGGATCTTGTCCGCGATTGTCTTCAGGTCCAACTTGGATTTTTCAGCACAGCCCTGCGTCAACGCACCGACAAGAAAAAGGCTCGCCAACGAAAGTACCAGGAATCTGTTTTTCATATAACCCCTCATTTTAAAGTCAATCGATCAGGGGAGAAGCACCGACGGTGGATCGATAAACTACCCCTTCGAACGGCTATTGTCTCCCTCAACGATTGTGGTTTGAATGCTAATACAGTGAACGTGGTGAGTCAAGGGTATTATCAGTTGCACAACTGCTGCGCAACCGACCTGAGGCACTGCAAAAAGCCCTCTATTTTCAATAAAGGACTATTCAGCCAAGTCTAGCCATTCTTGACAACGCGGGTACTGGGGTCCATATTTTCAGCTGTGGGATCAGCGAGTTGATGCAGTCCTCACCACCCCTCTCGGCAGTTTAAATCGCGCGGCCCTCTTCTATATAAAGGGAATGGGGAAATCCGGGTTTGTGCCCGCGATCACGGTTAGGGGCGCCTGCAGTGTCGTCTTGCCGAGGGCCGAGGAGACGACGGAGTAGGAGCCGACCGGCAGGACGACGGGATCGGGGTCGCCGTTCACGACGCTGATCGACTTGACCTCGATCACGACGGGCGTGCCGTCCAGGGTCACTTCCTGCCGGAAGGAGATCGTCACGGGGACATCTGTGGTCGTGCCCGTGATCTTGATGGGCACGGTTCCGACTGCCGCGGGGACGAGGAGCGCGAAATTCTGCGTATATGCGTTCCCGTTCACTACGGAGAGTCTGGCCGAGGAAGGCGCGAAATCCGCTTTGCTCGCGACGAGGTTAAATTGGGCGCCCGTGGCTGCCACCGCGAAGAAGAATTTGTAGTCGCCCCGGTCGAGGTCGGTGTCGTCGGTAAAGGTCGACGTATACACGGCCACCTGGTCCTTGGCATCCGGGAGAGTGGCGTCATAGACCTGGACGCTGACGAGGGCTTCCCCCACACCCACGGTAGCCTGACCTTCCGTGGCCGTGACAGTCCCGCTGATGACCGAAGCAAGGGCCGTGTCGATCACCTGGATCGTCGGCTTCAGGAGATATTTCCCGCTGTTGCCCGCGACGACCACGGATCGTGAGGCGTCGAAATCGAAGGTCAGCTCGGTAGTACTGTTCTCGTTGATGTCAAATCCTTGGACGAACTTGATCCCGGTCTGCATGCCGCTCGGCACCTTCAGCCCGTGATCCTGGTCGTCGGTGTCGATCACATAATTCGGGTAGGGATGGGGCAGGTTCAGGATGTTGACGCCGCCATCCGCCAGGTCACCGATGATGAGCCGCAGCTGAGTGTAGTGGCCAGCTTCGAGGCTCACCAGTCCCAGCTGCTCCCTCACGCCGTTCGCGAGAGCCATGAGGTTGAAGGTCCTGTTCGGCTCGGCGACGACCGTCCAAGAGTCGGCCGGATCGGTGGCGGCGTGGACGGCGATCTCCTTGATGGTGACGTATACCGCCTTGTACTCGTCTGTCGGCTTATCGGTGAGGCTCAAAGATAGCCGCCCTGTGTCGCCGCCGACCCCACAGGCGATAGAGCCTATGAGCAGAACGGCCAACAACGAAAAGCCCTTCATTTTCGAAACGCGAGATTCCATGGTGTATCCTCCTTTTCCATGCCGTGTTTAGCCCCGAAAATCTATATTAGCGAAAAGTCAATATAGATAATAATATTTCGTCGGGTCAATGTCAAGAATCTGGACCATGCCCGCCGGTTTTACAGGCCGAAAGTCTTGAAGATCTTACCTAGGGGCCGCCGCCCTCGGTCGGATAGACCGATCCGCTCTCGAGCAGGTCTTCGCGGTCATTGACACCGCCGCCCGCCCGGCCCTATACTCCCGGCATGTCGAGCCGGGGAGAGCTGCCTCCAAGAGCCGGGATTCAACGAGCTCGGAAAAATCAAATTCTTTTGATTATTGTCGAGCTGATGAGCTATTCCATCGCGATCTTCTTACCGGCATCAATGAATAGGTGAGTCAAGCATGAAAAATCGCTCAAGATGTTTTGTCTGGGCCCTCCTCCTGACGATCTCAGCCACCGCTTTGTCGGCGGCTCCGCTCCTCTTCGATCGGCAGGAATACGCCGCCCGCCGCAGCCGGCTCATGGATAAGATCCCCGACGGGATCGCCGTCTTCCTCGGGGCGACGACGCCCGCAGGGGACCGGGAGTTCCGTCAGGGCCATGATTTCGCCTATTTCACCGGGATCGAAATTCCCGACGCCTATCTCATCATCGATGGGGTCCGGAGAGAAAGTCTTTTGTTCTTCACGATCGGCGAGAAAGAGGCCGAAGGAGAAGGACTCCCCCTTGATCTCATTCGGGATCCCAAGGGAATTACAGGGATCGAAAAAGTCCTCCCGGCCGAACAATTCGGAACGGCCCTAACGAGCCTGAGCCAGAAGACCCGGGTGTTCTACACGATGTTCAAGCCCGAGGAACTCGGCGCCGAAAACACCAACGAGAAATTCAACGCCCTCCAGAGGACCATGACGCTGAATCCCTGGGACGGCCGCCTCACCCGGGAGCTCCAGTTCGTCAGGCAGTTGCGCGACAAGTTCCCCCAGGTCGACGTCCGGGATTGTTCCGCCCTGGTCTGGGATCTGCGCAAGATCAAGTCGCCCGCCGAGATCGAGGTCCTGCGGCACGCCGCCCGGATCGGCGTCAAGGCCCACAACGCGTTGATCCAATCGACCCGCCCCGGCGTCACCGAAAAGGCCCTGGAAGCCGTCTTCGAGTTCGTCTGCCGCTTGGAGGGCGCCGTGGACATGGCCTACACGCCCATCCTGATGTCCGGGAAAAACCATGCCTTCGGGCACTACCATAAATACGACCGGACCCTGAAGGCCGGGGATTTCATCATCCTGGACGCGGGCCCCGATTATGCCGATTATCACGTGGATATCTCGACGACCTTCCCGGCATCGGGCACGTTCACCCCCCGCCAGAAAGAGCTCTACGAGGCGGCCCTGGCCGTGAGCGAAGTCTGCAAGGCGAATTACCGCCCCGGCGTCACCTTCAAGCAGGTGGGGTCCGCGGTCGAAGCCATGCTCAAAGAAAAGGGCCTGGACCGGTTCGCCAAGGATTTCCGCGGCATCGTCCGCTACGGCGGCTACAACCACATGATCGGCCTGGCCACGCACGACGTCATGGGGACGTTCGCCGGTCCCGACGAAGTCCTCGCGCCCGGCTTCGTCTTCGCCTGCGACATCCAGTTGTTCCGGGTCGAAGAGGAGATCGGCATCCGGATCGAGGACACCATCGCGATCACGGAGACGGGATACGAGAACCTCTCGCTCGGCGTTCCCCGGACGGTCGCGGAAATCGAGGCTCTGAAAAAGAACGACGGCCTTCTCCAGACGGCCGGCGATGCGCGCTCGAAGCGCGGAAAGAAGTGAGATCATGAAAAAAACAACCCTCATCGTCCTCCTGGCCTTCGCGGTCTGTCTGCCGTCCTTCGGCCAAACCGTGGATTGGTCGAAAAAAGCGCTTCAATCCGAGCGCAGCCGGTCCTATGACGCGCTCCATTACCTGATCAAGATCGAGCTCGATCTCGAACAGAAAACGTTCGGAGGCGCGACCACGGTCACGGTGGCGTCCTTACGGGAGGGCCTCGCGACCTGCGTCCTCGACGCCGAGGAGTTCACCGTGACGTCCGTCGTCAGCGATGACGGCTTGCCCCTGAAATTCGATCAGACGGCCAAGGAGCTCGCGGTCCATCTGCCTCGCCCGTACAAATTCGGGGAGGAGTTGTCGTTCACCTGCTTCTACAACGGCCGGGACCCGAAGATCGGGCTGCGGTTCATGCCCGAAACCGCGGACAATCCCCAGATCGCGTTCTCGGATTCCTTCCCCGAAAACGTCCACCACTGGTCCCCCTGCTTCGATTACCCGAACGACAAGGTCACCAACGAGATCGTGGCCACGGTCAAGTCGGGATTGAAGGTGGCCGCGAACGGCCGGCTCGTCAGCGTGATCGAGGACAAGGCGGCCGGCAAGGTGACCTATCACTGGTCCCAGGACCTGCCGCACTCGACGTATCTCATCTTCCTGGCGGCCGCGCCGTACGTCGTCGTCCGGGATTCCTACGGCACCCTGCCCGTGAGCTACTGGGTCTATCCGCAGGACGAGGCGAAGGTCAAGCCGACCTACGGCAAGACCCCGAAAATGATAGAGTTCTTCAACAGGATCTTCGACTACGATTATCCCTGGCAGAAATACGACCAGATCTCCGTCCCGTCCGGCGGGGGAGCCGAGAGCACGTCGGCCACGGCCATGACCCACCGGATCATGGTCGACGAGAAAGGCGAGCCCGATTTCCCGGCCATCGGCATCGTCTCTCACGAACTGGCCCACCAGTGGTGGGGGGACCTCATCACGCTCCGAAGCTGGGCCCACACCTGGCTCAACGAGAGCTTCGGGACGTATTCGGACTACCTCTACCATCGCTTCGAGAAAGGCGACGACGAGGGCGCGGTCAACCTCCTGGGCAAGCTCAACGCCTACCTGCGCGAGGCCAAGACGCGTTACATCCGGCCGATCGTCTCCGACCGCTACGACAAGCCCGGCGACATGTTCGACTCGCACACCTACCCCAAGGGGGCCCGCGTCCTCCATATGCTCCGCTCTCTCCTGGGCGACGAGGCGTTCTTCAAGACGCTCAGCCACTTCCTCCACCGCTACGCCTTCGACGCGGTCGATACCGCCGACTTCGTCCGCTCGGTCAAGACCGTCACCGGGCAGAACCTCGACTGGTTCTTCGACCAGTGGCTGTTCAAGCCCGGCCATCCGGTCTTCGAGGTCAAGAGTGAATGGGACGCGGCCGGGAAGGTCGTCCGTCTCAAGGTCGCCCAGGTCCAGGACTTTTCCAAGGGCGTGCCCTTATTCCGTGTCCCCGTGTCCATCAAGCTCTTCGGCCCCGGGAAGACCGAGATCCGCAAGGTCTGGATCGACGAGCGCGAGGAGACGTACGAGTTTCCGCTCGAGGCCAAACCCCTGCTCGTCCGGTTCGACGAGGACAACGTCCTCATCAAGGAGATCTCCTTTCCGAAGGAGCGCGACGAGCTCCTCTATCAGCTCAAGCACGACGACGTGATCGGCCGGATGGACGCCGCCGCGGGGCTCCTGGCCTTTAAAGAAGACCCCGGGACCGCCGCGGGTCTCGCCGCCAGCGTCCAGTCCGATCCTTTCTGGGCCGTCCGCAAGGGCTCCCTCGAGACCCTGGCCCGGCTCAAAACCAAGAACGGGCAGGCCGTTCTCAAAAAGGCGTGCCAGGACCCGGACCCTCAAGTCCGGGCCGCGGCGCTCGTCGCCCTGGGCGACCTCAAGGACCGCGCGCTCCTCGATTTCTACAAGGGTATTTTCCAAAAGGATGTGAGCTACCGGGTCCAAGCGGAAGCCCTGGCGGCGATCGGCAAGGCAGGAGATCCCTCGGCCGTTCCGTTCCTCAAGCAGGCCGCGGCCGTCCCGTCCTATCGCGACATGTTCCGAAGAGCCGCCGAGGCCGCTTTGAAACAGCTCGAAAACAAATAGATGGCAAAAGAGCACATCCCGGGCTGGCTGCTGATGGCGGCGGTCGGCGTCCTGGCCATGCTCCTCTCCAACCTCGTCACGGCCGGGGGCAAACATCCGCTCGAAGCGACCGCCCTGGCCGTCATCATCGGCCTTCTCGCCAGGAATATCGGGGCGGTGCCCGCTGTCTTTCATGCCGGCGTCAAGCAGTTCGAAAAGCCGCTCATCTGGGGCGTCATCCTCATCGGCGCGACCTTGAATTTCAAGGACATCGGCTCGCAGGGGCTGCGGATGCTGGCCATCATCCTGGTGACCATGACCGTCAGCTATTTCGTCATCTACGCGCTCGGCCGGATGTTCAAGCTCACCCCGGCCCTGTCCACGCTCCTCGCGGTGGGGACGACCATCTGCGGCGGATCGGCCATCGCCGTGACCGCTCCGCTCATCAAAGCCAAGGAAGAAGAGACGTGCTACGCCATCGGGACGATCACGCTCTGGGGACTGGCCGCGATCCTACTTTATCCCCAGATCGCCAGGGCGCTCGGAGTCGGCGACATCGCCTTCGGCGTGTTCGCCGGCACGGCCATCCATGCCACTCCCCAGGTCGTGGGGGCGGGATTCATCTTTTCCGACCTGGCCGGAAAAATGGCCACGGCGGTGAAGCTCGTCCGCAACTGCTTCCTGGCTCCGCTGGCTTTTCTCATCGCCGCGAGGTTCACGAAGACGTATCTCCAGACCGCTTCCCAGAAAAAAGAGAAGATCCATTGGGCCAAGGCCTTTCCCTGGTTTCTCTTCGGCTACTTCGTCATGGCCGGCCTCAACACGGCCGGCTATTTCTCGGCCAGGGGAGTGGCCGGCCTGACCTGGTTGGGGCGACTTCTGGTCGTCGTCTCGATGGCGGGGATCGGCCTCAACACTGCCTTTGGGGCCTTCCGGGAGGTCGGGTTCAAGCCCCTCGCCGTTGGTTTTCTCGGCGCCCTGGTCGTCGCCGCCTGCAGCATCCTGATGATCAGCGTGCTTTTATAGCGGGGACGTTCACAAGGAGGTTTCCATGCACAGATTCGGCCAGCTCATCCGGGTCAAACCGGAGAAGTTCGAGGAATACAAGGCTTATCACGCCGCGGTCTGGCCCGGGGTCCTGAACACCATCCGGGCGTGCAACATCCGTAATTATTCGATCTACCACTGGCAGGGCCAGCTTTTTGCCTATTTCGAGTATCACGGCGCCGACTTCGCCGCCGACATGGCCAGGATGGCCGCCGACCCCAAGACCCAGGAATGGTGGAAGATCATGATGCCCCTGCAGGAGCCAGTCCCGGGCCGGGCCGAGGGCGACTGGTGGGCGACGATGGAAGAGGTCTTCCACACGGATTGAGAGGGGAGCCGGGATAGAACGCACGGCCAAGGGCGGCGGTTACATTTTCCAGTCCGACCACTCGGTGCCGAGCAACATTTCGGGCAGGAATTACGATTACGTCGTCAAGCTCGTCCGCGAATACGGACGGTATCCGCTCCGGCTCGGGGAGTACGACCTGCCAGACGTCGTCTGACCTAGAGCTTCAGAAAGCTCCACTCTTTCGAATACGGTACGCTGCTCATCAGGACCGCGCCCTTTTTGGTGATGAGGAGGTTGTCGCTGGGGTTGATGCCGATGCCGTTCTTCACGTCGAAGAGGCCCGGCTCGACGCTGAACATCATCCCTTCCTTGATCTCCGTCTCGTCGCCGAGACTGAGGAACGGCGGCTGGTGGCCTTCCTCGACCTGGCCCTGTCCGTGGCCCGGGCGGTGGTAGATGAGATCGCGCATCCCGTTCTTGATCTGGTAGCTGTGGACCTTATAGGCCACGTCACAACAGGCCCGGCCCGGCTTGGCCTCCTCGGCCATGATGCGGACAGACTCGGCGACGACTTCCCACATCTTCTCCTGGTGCGGCGTCCAGGGCGCGATAAGATAGTTCCGGTAGCACTCGCCGCCGTAGCCGCCGAGCTTGATATCGGTGTTGATGTAGAGCGGCTCGCCGCGCTTGACCTTGTTGAAGAAGAATTGATTCGGATGCGGGTAGGCCGACGCGACGCCGGCGCGCACGTAGTGCGACGTGACCTCCATTCCGACGCCCTTGTGCGGCTTCCCGTCGTAGCCGATGTCCTTCATCATGAGGCCGATGCCGTAGGCCTGGAGCGCCTGCCCGATCTCGAAATCGGTGGCCGCAGTGCCGCGTTCGAGGACGTAATCCCGGGAAAACGCGTGGACCTTGTCGAAATAGCGGAAGGCCCTCTGGGTCAGGGCGATCTCTTCGGCGGTCTTGACGACCCGCATGCCGAGGCAGGTCGAGGCGATGTCCGTGAAGCGGGCGTGGGGGAGGACGCCGGCCGCCCTCTTCTCTTCGTCCGGGTCGAGCGTCCAGTCCGTTCCGATCGTTTTTCCGTCAAGCCCGTGCTTTTTCAGCCCCTCGAGCATCCAGACGAAGAGGTCGACCGTCTTGCCCTTCGCCAGTCGTCCTTCGTTCGGGAAGCCGCCCTCGGCATGCGGATAGCAGAAATAGAACTCGTTCTCCGTCGACCACCAGGAGGAGATGAGGTCGCGGTCGATGCCGGGAGAATACCAGTAGATCGTGTCCCGCTCTTTGACCGGAAACAAGATCCAGGTCGGCCGCTCGCCGCTCGAACGGAAGCACCCGGAGAAATAGACGATGTTCGCGTCCGTCCTGAAAAGGATAGCGTCAATCCCTTGTTCGGCGATTTTTTTCTTAAGCTCGCTGATCCGGCGCTGGTACCAGGCGAGCGGCAGCCTGTCAAGTCCCAGGGGTGCCGGCTCCGGTTGGCCCAGGTTCTTGAGCAGGAGTCTCTCGGAGCCGAGTCCGTTTCCCGCGGACTGGGCTGCCAGACGCTCGGCCGCCAGTCCTGCCCCGGCCAGACCCAAGCCCATATCGCGAATGAAGTCCCGTCTCTTCAGTTTCATATTTACTCCTTCCTGCACATTTCATATCAAAGCGGCATCCAAGGAGTCAAATGTCATATGACGAACAGCCCTTAACTGACTCTTTACCTAATCTTGACGCCTTCTTGACAACTTCCGGCCTCTAATTAATCATCATGGGGGCGGATAAGAGTGGAAATGGAAGGAAAGGAGAGCGTCATGAACAGCCCACGCCATGCCGGTTCGGCAGCCAGGAAATTTGTCGCGGCGGTTTTGGCCCTCTTATTGATTTCGTTGACGACTGACACATTCGGCGCGCAGAAGAAGGGGGCCACCGTCATTATGACGCTCAGAGACGGCCGGCAGGCGAGCGGGGAGCTCATCGCCGTCAAGCCGAAGTCGATCCTTATCCTGGACCCCATGGGGAAGGACGCTTCTTTCGACCTGACCGAGATCGCCGTGGTCAAGGTCTTTCGCAGATCGAAGGCCGGAAAAGGCGCTTTGACGGGGTTTCTGATCGGAGCAGGCGTGGGAATTACGGCAGGCATCCTCTCTGCCGGGAGCGGCGAGGATTCTGATTTTCAAGGGGGAATGGCCGCGATGTTCTTAGGCGGGATCGGGGGAGTCGTCGGGCTCGTCGGTGGACTTATGGCAGGCTCCTCAGCGGGCGGTGAACTCGACATCCGGTTCGAAGGCGCGACCGAGCTTTCGCAAAGGACGGACCTGCAGAAATTGACCAAGTATGCCCGGTATAAGGAATTCCAATGACCCGGGGGCGGCGCGCGCGCCGTTAAACAGCAACGTTTCTCGTTCCTCTCGTGTTATAATTCTTGGCGCGCGCGAGTGAATTTTTGCGCCCGGAGGAGGACACATGAGCACGCGTATACGAGTCATCGCCTTTTCGGCTCTAGCCTGCGCCGCGGTTTTCCTGTCGGCCCTGGGCGGGATCGCCCAGGAATCCAAATCCACGGATAAGCCGGCCACCGTCCGTCTCAACGCGTATATCGAAGCATTCAATTCCGGGAGCCCGGACCGGATGAAAGACTTCTTCGAAGCCCACTTCGCGGCTTCGGCGCTGAAGGAAACGACCGTCGCGGCCCGCCTGGGCCGTTTCCAAGGGGCTAAACAGCGGCTCCAGTCCTTCAAGCTCGAAAAGATCGTGGCCGAGCAGCCGTTCCGGACAACCCTTCTGGCCACGGCCGGGAACGGCGATAACCTCCTGCTCATAGCGTCCGTCGAGAAGGAGCCGCCGCACAAGCTGATCGCCATTCTCATGGAGCTCGTCGAGGACCCGGCGGATATCGTCGTCCCCGATCCCAAGGCCGACGAGAAGGCGCTCATCTCGGCCGTCCGGGCCTTCCTCGAGGAGAAAACCCGGGCCGACGAGTTTTCCGGCGTCGTTCTCGTCGCCAAGGACGCTCGTGTCCTTTTCCACGAGGCCTATGGAAACGCCGACAGGGACAAGAAGATCCCCAACCGGAAAGACACTAAATTCAACCTGGGCTCGATCAACAAGAATTTCACCCGCGTCGCCATCCATCAACTGGAGCAGAAAGGGGAGCTTTCTCTCGGCGACCCCATCAAGAAGTTCTTGCCCGACTACCCCAACGCCATTGCCGCCGAAAAGGTGACCGTCCGGCACCTGCTCAACATGTCCTCGGGCATAGGCGATTTCTTCGGCAGCCGCTACGACGCGACGCCGAAGGAGAAGATCAGGACACTCCAGGACTACCTGCCGCTCTTCGCCGACCTCCCTCTCGAATTCGAGCCGGGGAAGGGGAACCGCTATTCGAACGGCGGCTACCTCGTCCTGGGCTTGATCATCGAAAAGGCCAGCGGCATGGATTACTACGCTTACGTCCGGGAGAATATCTTCAAGCCGTGCGGCATGCTGAACACGGACTCCTTCGCCCGGGACGGGGACGTGCCCAACCTGGCCCTGGGCTATGCCCTCGACGGAGCGGCGGGAGGCGGGCGCGTCCTCAATCACGGGACACTCCCCGGCCGGGGAAGCTCGGCGGGCGGCGGCTACTCCACAGCCGAAGACATGCTGAAATACGTCATGGCCCTGAAAGAGAAGAAGATCTTCCTGCCCGATATCGCGAGCGGTCTGGGCATCGCCGGCGGCGCGCCGGGCATCAACTCCACTCTCGAGTGGGACCCGCGCAGCGGCTACATCGTCATCGTCCTGACGAACTTCGACCCGCCGACGGCCGGCCAGGCGTCGCGCCGGATCGTCGGCTGGCTGCCGCGGTAACGGCGGCCGCCGCGCTTGAAGTTATCGGTCCCAGCCGCTAGAATGGTCAGTCTTTAGCCATTCTGTACGGCCTCGTCATCGAAAGCCGAGTAAGAGGACCGAGTAAGAGGACAATGAAGAGATCCGCTTTTTGCCTCATCTGCGCCCTCGGCGCGCTCACCGTCCTCGCCGGACCTCGCCCCGCCGCGGCGGCTGAGCTCAAGGCCGTCCGGGTCAAGGAAGGTCCCAAGGTCGACGGGCTTCTCACCGACACCGCCTGGCAGGCGGCTTCCGCCGTCACCGGTTTCCGTATGGTCGAACCCCGGCCCGGCGAGGACCCGAGCGAAAAGACCGAGGTCCGGATCCTCTTCGATGACTCGAGCCTCTACATCGGCGTTTTCTGCTACGACAACGAACCCGGCCGGATCTCGGCCAACACCATGGCCCACGACAGCGGAAATGTCCAATCTTACATGGGCTACGGGCACGGCCCTCAGACGGCGAGCGACGATGTCGTCCGCATCCTCCTCGACCCGTTCCAGGACAAACGGAACGCCTACCTCTTTTTCGTCAATTCCCGGGGCGCCCGCGGCGAGGGCCTCGTTTACGCCGGGAGCTCCAGCCTCAACTGGGACGGCGTCTGGGAGGCCGCGAGCCGCCGCCTTGCGGACGGCTGGTCGACCGAGATCCGCATCCCCTTCAAGACGATCTCCTTCCGGCCCGGCCTGACCGTCTGGGGCCTGAACATCGAGCGGACGATCGCCCGCAAGATGGAGATCATCCGGCTCTCCGGAACGACCCGGGACAGCAATTTCAACAACCCCAACGAAGCGGCCGCCCTGCAGGGCATCGAAGGCGTCAAGCAGGGTCTGGGCATCACCTTCAAGCCCTACGGCCTGGCCAGCGCCTCCAAGGACAGCCTCGGGTCGGGCACCTATCAAGGCGAGCTCGACGGCGGCTTCGACCTCTACAAGAGCTTCACGCCCAACCTCGTCGGCGTCGCCAGCTACAACATGGATTTCGCCGAGACCGAGGTCGACGAGCGCCGCATCAACCTGACCCGGTTCCCGCTCCTTTTCCCGGAGAAGAGGATGTTCTTCCTCGAGGGCTCCGAGGTCTTCAGCTTCAGTTCGAGCGTCAGCTTCATGCCCTTCTTCAGCCGGCGGATCGGGCTCTTCGAGGGCTCCCAGATCCCCGTCCGCTTTGGCACCAAGCTCTACGGCAAGATCGGCAACACCAACCTGGCTGTCCTCGACGTCCAGACGGGCGCCTACGGCGACCTCGGCGGCCGCAACCTCCTGGCGGCGCGGATGACCCAGAACATCTTCGCCCAGAGCAAGGTCGGCTGGATCTTTACCAACGGCAGCCCGACGGGCGAGAAGAATTCGCTGGCGGGAGTCGACTTCAACTATTCGTCCTCGAAGTTCCTCGGCGACAAGAACATCATGCTCGCGGCCTGGGGCGCTTACAACTGGAACGAGCGGGAAGAGGGGCGTCACCACGGCTTCGGCTTCCGGGCCGATTATCCGAACGACCTCTGGAACGTCCAGACGACCTACGCCTACTACGGCGAGGCGCTCGATCCGGGGCTGGGATACATGATGCGGCAGGGGATCCAGACCGCCTACGCCCGGGTCGCTTTTCAGCCCAGGCCGACCAAGGGATTCCTCGGAAGCTTCGTCCGGCAGTTCTTCTTCGACGCGAGCGCCGACTACTACTGGGACCTCTCGGGGAACCTGGAGACGAGCCGGCTCAATGCTTCGCCGCTCTCCTTCAGGACCCAAAGCGGCGAAAGGTTCGGCTTCAGCGTCGTCGCCACCCGGGACGTCCTGCCCTACGATTTCGAGATCGCCGAAGGGGTCGTCCTGCCGGCCGGCCCGTACGGCTTCACGAGCTTCCGGCTCGACGCGAGCACGGCCAACCACCGACCCGTCGTCATCGACGCGGGCTACAATTTCGGGGAGTTCTATTCCGGGCGCTACGACGATGTCAACCTGGGCCTGACGCTCAAATTCAAAGGCTACGCGACACTGGCGTTCGACACGAACTTCGTCCGCGGCCGGCTCCCCGAGGGCAGCTTCAGCCAGAACGTTTACCAGCTCAAGGCCGACATCTTCCTCTCTCCCGACCTCGGCCTGATGAACTACATCCAGTTCGACGACATCTCCGACACCCTGGGCTGGAGCGCCCGGCTGCGCTGGCAGATCTCGCCCGGCAACGAGATCTACCTCGTCTACAACAAGAACTGGGAACGCCTCTGGGATCCGATGAGCCGGTTCGCTCCGATCGGAGAGCGGGGCGTCCTGAAGATCTCCCTCTCGATCAGGCCTTGAGGAATTGTAAAAGTTCCGTGTAAACCGGTGTAAATTTCCTGCCCCCATGCCGCCCTGTGAATAGGACAGGTCCATGAATAATCGTCCGGAAACGGACAGGTCATATGCCGTAGTTGAACGGCCGGCGGACCCGCCGGGCGTACCAACCTTATGGGAGTGGATATGGAGCGATTGGCATGTTCTTTGCATTGAAACCTTTTAGCTCCTCAAGGCGTATAACATTACGAGGGGCGGAAGCCGGACATCGAGGATACGAAGCGAGTGGTAAAAAGACCGAGGGCCGAAAGAGACATTAACGATGGCTACCCGCTGCCCAACCTGTCAAACGGATAATTCGGACACGGCCAATTACTGCAATAATTGCGCCTCGTCCTTGCATGAAGGCACTCCCCAGCCGCGCGCCCAGGCCCTTCCGCTAGCAGTCACGCAGACCATCGAATCCCGCACCTGGGACCTCTCGATGGGGGCCATGTTCGGCGGCCGCTACCAGATCATCGAGCTTTTAGGCCGGGGAGGCATGGGACGCGTCTACCGGGCCCTCGACACGAAGACCCGCGAAGAGGTGGCCCTCAAGCTCATCCGCCCCGATATTGCCGAGGACAAGCGGACCCTCGAGCGCTTCGTCAACGAGATCAAGCTGGCCCACAAGATATCCCACCGGAACATCGGCCGGATGTACCACCTCGGCGAGGATAAGGGCCTCCACTATATCACCATGGAGTACGTGTCCGGGGAGGACCTTAAGAGCTTCATCCGGCGTTCGCGGCGGCTCGATATCGCCACGACCGTGGCCATCGCCAAGCAGGTCTGCGGCGGCCTGAGCGAGGCCCACGAAGCCGGCATCGTCCACCGCGACCTCAAGCCCGGCAACATCATGATCGACAAGGAAGGGAACGCCAAGATCCTGGATTTCGGCATCGCCCGGGCGGTGGGCAGCCAGAGCGTCACGGGTGAGGGGATCGTCATCGGCACGCCCGAGTACATGTCGCCCGAACAGGTCGAGGGCAAAGAGTCCGACAAGCGGTCCGACATCTACTCCTTCGGCGTCATCCTCTTCGAGATGGTCACCGGGCGGCTGCCGTTCGCGGCGGACACGCCCTTCGTTGTCGCCTTCAAACAGCAGTCCGAGCGGCCGCCGCAGCCCGAAGAACTGAATCCGCAGACCCCGCCCCAGCTGGGCGCCATCATCCTCAGGTGCCTGGAGAAGGACCGGGAGAAAAGATACCAGTCGTCCGAAGAGATCTGCCGCGACCTGAGCCAGGTCGAGGAGACCATGCATACCACTCCCGTGCCGGCGCCGTGGGCCAAGCCCACGACGCGGAAAACACGCCTGCCGGCCCCCGTCCTGTCCTTCCCCTGGCGGAAGGCGCTCATCCCGGCCGTGGCCTTTTTGGGCATCATGGCCGCGGGCATCGCCATCCGAGGGATCATCCCCAAGGCCAAGGGCGCCGTCCACACGTTGGCGGTCATCGGCTTCGAGAACCTGACCGGGGAGACGTCATACGAATACTTGAGAAAAGCCATCCCCAACCTGCTCATCACCAGCCTCGAACAGTCGAAAAACCTGGAGGTCATGTCCTGGGAACGGCTGAACGACCTGGCCGGGCCAAGGGACGCGGGGATGACGGCGGAGGCCGAACGCGAACTCTGGTTCGAGATCTGCCGCCGGGAGGGCGTCAAAGCCATCGTCCTGGGGAGTTTCACCAAGGCCGATAACCTCTTCGCCACGGACGCCAAGATCTACGACGTCCAGACGAAGAACCTCCTCAAGAGCACCGGCTCGAGGGGAGAGGGGGTCGGCAGCATCCTCAGGACGCAGATCGACCAGCTCAGCCAGGAAATTTCCAAAGGCGTAGGCCTCTCGGACCGCGCCGCGGCGCGCGACGCCGTGCCCATCACATCGGTCACGACGGCGTCCATGGAGGCCTACGAGCTCTTCCTCAAGGGACGGGAGGATTTCGACCGGTACTACTTCGACGAAGCCCGGCAATCCCTCGAAAATGCCGCGGCGAAAGATACCGGATTCGCCCTGCCTCATTACTATCTGGCTCGCGTGTACGCGAACCTGGCCGACGCGACCCGGTCCAAGAAGTCCATGGAGGAATTCAAGAAACTCAGCAAGACCAGCACGGGGAAGGGCAAGGACGGGCTCTATATCGCGGCCATTTCCGCGATGCTCGATAAGGACACGGAAGGGTACGTCAAGGGGCTGAAGGACGTCATCCGTGCCGACCCCCGCGACAAACGGGCCCTCGTGGACCTGGCCTGGTTCTACAAGAACGAAAAGAAATTCTCCGAAGCGATCGCCGAATTCGACAAGGCGATCGAGATCGACCCCGACTTCGGCTATGCCTTGAACCTGATGGCCTATACCTATGCCGAGATGGGGAAGATCGACGAGGCGATCAAAACGTTTGAACGGTACGCCGCCGCGCAGCCGGGCGACGCCAATCCGCTCGACTCCATGGGCGACCTGTATTTCCTGACGGGGAAGTCCGACAAGGCCAGGGGCAAGTACGAACAGGCCCTGGCCATCAAGCCCGAGTTCACCTCGACCTGGAAGCTGGCCTATCTCTACGCCATGGAGGGGGATTACGATTCGGCCCTCCGTTGGGCCGACCACCTCATCGCCCACGCTGAGACCGACGGCATCCGGGCCCAGGGCCATCAATGGAAAGCGACCTATTATTACGTCATGGGCCGCGTCGACGAGGCCCTCGGCGAATTCGGCCGGGCCGAAACCCTGGCCAGGGCCTTCGGAAATCCCGAACTCGCCGATATCGTCCTCCGAGGAGCGCTTTGGACCTGCTACGACTGGGGCAAGCTCGAACTCTGCCGCATGTACCTGGAGAGAAGGCTGGCTTACCGGAAAGAAAGCAACCTGGGAACGCCGTCGCTGAACAAGGTCTACGAGCTCCTTTACTCGGGCCTCATCGACGTCAAGGGTGGCGACATCGCGCCGGCGAAGAAGAAGCTCGCCGACATCCTCGCCCTCGCCGGCGGGGTGGACGAGAAAGAGCAGGACTTCAACAAGACCGCTG
Source organism: Candidatus Aminicenantota bacterium (assembly GCA_041303965.1). Taxonomy (GTDB): domain Bacteria; phylum Acidobacteriota; class Aminicenantia; order Aminicenantales; family Saccharicenantaceae; genus RBG-16-66-30. The sequence continues at coordinate 4,216 of JBFYOD010000003.1, read as the reverse complement.
TCGCCCATCTCAGCCGCGAGATCCTTTTCGCCGAAGGCTCCTACGACGAGGCGATCAAAGTTTTCAAGGGAAGCCCAGCGGTCCAGGTCAACCTCAGCTATTACGTAACGGTCCAGCAGAAAAACGTGCCCTTCACGGCCGACTTCACCGCCCTGGCCCTCGTCGGCAAGCGCGAAACGGACAAGGCCATCACCGAATACGAGCGCCTGGTTTCGCCCGACGCGGCCATGCGCGAGAGGGCCCTCGTCCACCCGTTCAGCCGTTTTCGGCTGGCGGCCCTTTACGAAGCCAAAGGGGACTTGGACAGGGCCGTCGAACAGTACGAGGGCGCCCTCAAAGTCTGGAGAAACGCCGACCCCGGACTCCCCGAGGTGGCGACGGCCAGGAAGAAACTGGCCATGCTAAAGGCCAAGACGGCCAAGCCGAAGGACACGGCCGTCGGGGCCTTTGTCCCGGCCCCTCTAATCGGTTTTCCTGCCCCCCTGTAGATCGCGATCCCGTACTTCGTTAGCGCTCTCATGAGCCGGGCTTGCCCTTTTTCTTGGCATTTCGACCTGGTTCTGGTAAAAGTGGGGCGAGTGAGGAGGGACCCATGACCAGCTTCGATCACCAGGACTCGCTAAAAGCGGACAGCTCACCCGCCAGGCTCCTAAAGGGTATTCCGGCCGCGGCCGTTCTCCTGGCGTTCGCCGCCATGGCCTTCCGGCCGGCCCAGGGACTGGCGGAGGACCTGATCAGCGGCATCGGCCTTTCGCACCTGACGGTCTACGATCAGCGTCCGGCCCCCGACGGTCTCATGTCCGGCTCTCCCCATGTCCACGCCGTGACCGACGAGGGATATTATGTGGTGAGCGGGAGGGGGCGGGTCGAGCTCCACGACCTCAAGGATGGTTTTCGGTCGGTCGAACTCTCGTCCGGGCGTTATGTCCAGTTTCCGCCCGGGGTCGTGCACCGGCTGGTCAGCACGGACCACCTTGTTCTGCTGGTGGTCATGGGCAACGCCGGCTTGGCCGAGCGCGGCGATGCCCGCATCTATTTCGGAAAATCCGTCGACGAGAACCCGGCCGAGTTCGCCCGGCTCGTCGGGCTGGCCAAGGCCAAGGGGCTCGAGGGGGCGCTTGACCGGAGGGATGCGGCTATCCGTGCTTATGCCGGACTTCTCGAGTTCTGGGAGAAGGACCGCCGGGCTTACTTCCGTGAGCTCGAGCGCTTCATCGGCGTGCACATGAAGGCCGCCGAGGGGCTCCGTCAAGGCTTTTCCGAGGCCGTCGAGGCAGGGCCCGTGGCTTGGGGCGATCGCTTCCGCAGGCGCCTCGAGAACCTGCCGGTCCGCCGCGAGGAGCTCGCGCCGGTCCTCCATCTGCCTCCGGACGAAACGACGCTGGGCATGTGCGGCGTCCTCCGACCGGTCACAAAACTCGAGGCGGTGGGGCCCGGCAAGAGCGCCGAACCGATTTATTAGGGACCAGGCTGTGTCAACTGATAACCGGACTGAAGGCCTTCGCCGCGGCCTGCCCATGGTCCAGGCTCGCGATCCGGAGGCGCTGGAGCGGGAAAAAGCGAAGCTGAGGGAGATCGACGCCCGACCCGGCCTTTGGCGCCGCTGGAGGGGCTACTGGTCGCTCTCCGGACCCGGCTGGGTCCAAAGCGCCCTGACCCTGGGCGCCGGTTCGGCCGGGTCGTCGATATTCGCCGGCGCCGTCTTCGGCTACAAACTTCTGTGGGTCCAGCCCGTAGCCATGTTCCTCGGCGTCGTCGTGTTTTCGGCCATCGGTCACCAGCTCCTGGCGACCCAGGCCAGGCCTTATGACGTGTTCCGGAAGGAGCTTCACCCGGCCCTGGCCTTGTCCTGGGGAGCCGTCGTTCTCGTGGCCTCCATCATCTGGCAATTCCCCCAATATGCCCTGGCCGTCAATGTCACGCGCGATATTTTCAGCGTGGCCGGCTTGGTCGTTCCCAAGGCGCCCATCGCCCTCGCCCTCCTCGTCGCCGGGACCGCTCTATGCTGGAGCTACGGGCAAGGCAGCCGGCGGGCCGTCCGTCTCTTCGAGCGCGTCCTGAAGTACCTCGTCCTGCTGATGTCGGCCGCATTCCTCCTCGTCGTCATCAAGACCGGCGTCGATCTCAAGGCCCTGCTCAACGGGCTTTTCGGATTCTACATCCCCCGCGACCGCGAAGGCCTGACCATCGTCCTCGGGGCCCTGGGCGCGGCCGTGGGCGTCAACATGACCTTTCTCTATCCCTATACGCTCCTCGCCCGCGGCTGGGGGAAAGAGCACCGTGGGCTCAAGAACTTCGACCTGGCCGTCTCGATGTTCGCGCCCTTCGTCCTGACGACGAGCCTGGTCGTCATCGCCTGCGCCAACACGCTCCACGTCCAGGGGGTCACGGTCCGGGGCGCGGTCGACGCCGCCCACGCCCTGGCCCCCGTGGCCGGAGTCGCCGCGGGCCGCGTGATCTTCTCGCTGGGCGTCCTCGGGATGTGTTTCACGACGCTGACCATTGAGATGGTCATCTGCGGTTTCGTCCTCAGCGAGATGTTCGGTTTCGAGCCCCGGGGCTGGGCCTACCGGGCGGCCACGATGACGGCGAACATCGGCCTGCTCGGCGCCTTCTATCCCACGCCGTTCTGGCTGCCGGTCCTGGCGTCATCCATAGCGTTGGTCATGATGCCCATCGCCTACATCGCTTTTTTCATCCTCCAGAACAAGAAAAGCTACCTCGGCGACGCCGTCAATAAGGGCCTCAAAGGGACCGTCTGGAACATCCTGCTCCTCCTGGCCATCCTGGTCGTAGCCGCCGGCGCCATCGTCAAGATCCTCTCGCTCTTTTGAAAAACGCTCGATAGGGGAGGCTGCGGGATAAGGGGCCGAAGGGTATCGTCGGAGGGAGCATAAAGCGGTGATTTAGCATTCACGGGACGGATACGCGGACTCCTCCCATCGGATCCGGCCCGGGAAGGCGTAAAGAATCACCGCAGCGGACGGAGACGATGCCCGAGGACCCTCCCGCGGCCGACGGCGGCATCCTCCGCGGCGTTGACAGCGATTATTCACCGTGATAGGTTTTGGGCGGGGAGGCAACCATGAGTCGAAAACGGACATCCCAAGGCATGACCCGAAGAAGCTTTTTAAAGGCCGCGGCGGTCTCGGCCGTCGCTCCGGCCATCGTCCCGTCATCGGTCTTCGCCCGGCCCGCGCCGAGCGACACCCTGCAATTCGGCTGCATCGGCGTCGGCCGGCAGGGCCAGGCCGACATGCAGGAGCTCATCTACCGGGGCCTCGAATCCGGGGCCCGGGTCACCGCCGTCTGCGACGTCGACTCGCACAGGCTGGACGACGCCCAGTGGCTGGCCGAGAAGATCTACACCCTCGAAACGGGCCGGGACGCGGCGAAGAGCGTCACTGCCTACAGCGATTTCCGCGATCTCCTGGCCCGGAAAGACCTCGACGGCGTGCTCATCGTGACGCCCGACTTCTGGCATGCCGCCATGGGCGTCGCGGCCGCGGAAGCGGGTAAGGACATCTATCTGGAGAAGCCGCTGACCTACTCCATCGCCGAGGGCCGCAAGCTCGTCCAGGCGGTGAAGAAGAACAAACGCGTCCTTCAAGTCGGATCCCAGCAAAGGTCTTCGGTCGAATTCCTCCGAGCCTGCGAACTCGCCCGGAACAGCGTTGTCGGAAAGCTCCGGACGATCCACGTCTGGCTGCCGGAGGACCATGGCAGCGGCGACCCGCGGCCGTCCCCCATCCCCAGGAACCTCGATTACGACTTCTGGATGGGCCCCACGGCGCCGGCCCCCTATTGCGAAGATCGTGTCCACCCCCATTCCGGCACCGAGCGGCCCGGCTGGCTCCAGATCGAGCCGTATTGCCTGGGCATGGTCACGGGCTGGGGCTCGCACATGATGGATATCGCCCAGTGGGGGAACGGTACGGAGGAGACGGGCCCAATTTCGATCGAGGCTCGGGCCGAGTTCCCCGACCGAGGCCTGTTCAACGTTCACACGAAATTCCACGCCGAAGCGGTCTACGCGAACGGCGTCAAGATGATCATGGAGACCGGAGATCCGGCCGGCGTCCGGTTCGAGGGGGACAAGGGTTGGGTCTTCGTCCAACGCGGCGACATCAAGGCCTCGGACCAGGCGATGTTGCGCTGGAAGGCGGGCCAGGGCGAGGTCAAGCTGCTACAGAGCGGCAACCACATGAAGAATTTC
>JBFYOD010000002.1:0-6249 GCA_041303965.1 Candidatus Aminicenantota bacterium | reverse complement strand
CTACACGTCCACCGACGCGGGCCTGACCTGGGCAAAATTGGGGATCGACAAAAGCGGCCGCATCGGCCGCATCGCCGTCGACCCGCGCGACCCGAACATCGTTTTCGCCACGGCCCTCGGGCACTGCTACGGCCCGCAAAAAGAACGCGGCGTCTACAGGACGAAGGACGGCGGCAAAACCTGGGAACAGGTCCTCTTCGTCGACGAGAACACGGGCGCCTCGGGCCTGGTCATCGACCCCAACAACCCGCGGACGATCTTCGCCGGGATGTGGTCCGTCGTCATCCACACTTGGGGCAAGTTCAGCGGCGGCCCGGGCGGGGGCGTCTACGTCTCCCGCGACGGCGGCGACACCTGGACGAAGGTCCGCGGCCGGGGCCTGCCCGAATTCGAGGTGGGCAAGGTCGACGTGGCCGTCGCGCCCTCCGACTCGAATCGCGTCTACGCCCTGATCGAGACGGGCGACCGCGGCTCGCTTTGGCGTTCGGACGACAACGGCCGCAACTGGCGCGTCGTGAGCTACGACCGGCGCATCAACGAGCGGCCGCACTACTACACGCGGATGTGCGTCGCCCCCGACGACGCGAACACGGTCTACTTCCCCTGCAACAGCATGTACGTGACATACGACGGCGGCGAGTCCATCGACAACTTCAGCGGCGGCGGCGACTGCCATGACATGTGGGCCGACCCGCGGAATCCCGAGCGGATGATGATCGGCCACGACGGCGGCATCAGCATGACCACGACCCGGGGCCGGCAGTGGGGCCGGGTCGTCCTGCCCATCGGACAGATGTACCACGTCGCCGTCGACGACCGGATCCCGTACTTCGTCTACAGCAACATGCAGGATTCGACTTCCAAGCGCGGCCCGGCCTACCCGGGGGTCGGGCCGGAGCCGCCGATCTGGATCAGCATGGGCGGCTGCGAGTCGGGCTTTTCCTATCCCGACCCGGCCGACCCGAATATCGTCTGGGGGACTTGCTATTCGGGCACGGTCGAGATCTACAACCTCAAGACGGGTCTCGTCCGCAGCGTCAACCCCTGGCCCGACAAGTCTCTCGACTCACCGGCGGCGCCGCTCAAGTACCGCTGGAACTGGACCCATCCGATCGCCCTCTCGCCGCACGACAGCAAGAAAGTCTACATCGGGAGCCAGTACATTCACGTGACGACTGACGGCGGCCAGCACTGGTCTCTCATCAGCTCGGACCTGACGAGGAACGACAAGTCGAAACAGGGCTCGTCGGGAGGCCTGAGCAAGGACAACCTGGGCGTCGAGTATGGCTGCACCCTCTTCGCCATCGCCGAATCGCCCGTCCAGGCCGGTGTCATCTGGGCCGGCTCGAACGACGGGCTCATCCACGTCACCCGCGACGGCGGCAAGACCTGGGCGAACGTCACGCCCGCGGCCATGCCCGCCTGGGGCACGGTCAGCATGATCGACGCCTCCCGCTTCGATGCGGGCCGCTGCTACGTCGCCGTCGACGGGCACCAGGAAAACGTCCGCGACCCGTATCTCTTCAAGACCGCCGACTTCGGCAAGACCTGGACGCGGATCGACGCCGGCATCCCGCGCTCGCCGCTGAGCTACACAAGCGCCATCAAGGAGGACCCCGTCCGCAAGGGCTTGCTCTTCGCCGGGACGGCCAACGCTATCTACTTCTCGATCGACGACGGCGCGTCGTGGCTCCCGCTCCAGGCCAACCTGCCCCAGGCCTGCATCACCTGGATCGCCATCCAGGAACGCTTCGGCGACCTGGTCGTCGGGACGAACGGGCGGGGCATCTGGATCCTCGATGACATCTCGCCGCTCCGCGAATACGGACAGGGCGGCGTCTTCCTCAAGCCCCGGCCGGCCTACCGGTTCAAGCCCCGGCAGGCGATCGACAGCGCCGCGGGCGATATCGGCCGCGGGCGGGGAGGGCAGAGCGGGGCCGGCTTGAACTTCTTCCTGGCCGAGGCCGCGCCCGGCGGGGCGACGCTCGAGATCTTCGACGAGGGCGGTATCAAGTGGCGGACGCTTCGCGCCCCGGCGGTCAAGGGGCTGAACCGGGTCGCCTGGAACCTGCGGGGCGAGCCCGTCCCGCAGGTCGAGCTTAGGACGACGCCCGATTACCATCCGCACGTCTGGGAGGAGAAGAGGTTCCGCGGCCGCGAGACGAGGCCCGTCAGCCACTGGGGGATGCAGCAGCCGCTCGCCGGCGTCACGGCGCCTCCCGGGCTCTACACCGTCAAGTTGAGCGTGGCCGGCAAGACCCACGAGCAAAAGCTCGAGGTCATCAAGGACCCGAATTCGCAAGGCACGATCGAGGATATCCGGGCCATGACCCGTCTCTGGTCCGCGGCCATCCAGGACCTGAACGAGGTCGTGGCCATCATCAACCGGATCGAATGGGCCGGCCGGCAAATGGAAGACATGCGCAAGGTCCTGGCGCGGTCGAAGGACGGCAAGGCCGTGCTCGTCGCCCTGAACGAGACCCACGGCAAGCTGCGCGCGGTCGAGCGGCTTTTCCTCGAGGACCAGCTCCTGGCCTCCGACCCGAAGTCGTATCGGGAAGAAATGGCAATCTACCAGAAGCTCATCTGGTTCGCGGGCGAGGTCGGCTCGGGCGCGGGCGACATCCGCAACACGGAAGACTTCGGCCCGACGAGCCAGCAGCTCGAAGTCTATGAGATCCTCAAGAAGCGCCTGGCCGACGGACGAGCCGCTTTCGACAAGCTCGTCGCCGAGACGATCCCGGCCTTCAACAAGACGCTCACGGCCGCGGGGCTCGGGCCGATCATCGCGAATTTTTAAAAGGTGAGAACCGATAGAGAGAGCGTGCGGCGGCGAAATGGCCGTCTGGCTTTTTGAGTTGCCCCCCGGGTCGGCGGCTATCCGGTGGTCTGCGGGCGCGGTTTTCAACGATCATCCAGGGTCTCCGGGCCCACCCGGCAGGAAGAGCAAAACCGGGAGATGCCCGGCATAGGCCCCGAAATCCTTATCTGTCGTGAAGATGGGGAATCGAGTCCGCCAAGAGATGGCACAGAGCAGAAAATCCGTATTGGATCCTTGGACGCCATTCGACCGGCAAATGTTGAAGAACTCCGCAGCCTTGACGTAGTCCTCCGTGGCAAGAGGAAGGTCGGGGAAGCTCGCCAGCCGTTCATGGAGCTTCCTGAAGTCCGAAGGCGACCGGACACCCGACAATATCTCCTGGCGGACAGGTCCGAGCATCTGTACCCTTCGGTCTGTCACCAGGTTTTTAAGCACGGTCACCTCGGGGGATTCCCCGCCCCTGCGCCGCCGGAGGGCCAGGGACCAGATGCTTGTATCGACGATGACCTTCATCCTCGAGATCTCTGCTTCTTGTAATCGTAAGATCCGTCAAATTCGACTCGTCCGAAAAGGTCGAGGACCTTCTTCTGCTCGAGACTTTGGACATACTCGAGAAGAGCCCGGGTGACGGTCTCTTTCTTGGTCCTGTGACCTCCGAGATCTCGCGCCTTGAGGATCAGCCGGTCATCCAGGTCGAGGTTCGTGGCCATCGGTTGAGGACCTCCTTTTTCACACACTATGTTACACATATAATTGTGTGATTTCAAGGCCCTTTCCTCCGGAGTCCTTCGATCTGTCCACTTATGTAAATGACGCCGTAATGGCCCCTGGTTTCTCATACCCAGGGAGATTTGACATGTGGTGGGACGGCAGGATCCAGGGCATGCTCAGTCCGGGGAGTCTGGGGGTTGACTCCGCCGTCGGCCGGAGATACAGTTCCGCTAAAGGAGTTCAGGCCATGAGGAAAACTATGGTTATTAATTTATTCATTCTAAGCGTTCTGGCCATTAGCGTCGGAGCGTGTTCGAATGCGCCGAAGGCCGACTACCCGGCCGCGCCCGTACCCTTCACCGACGTCCATCTTACGGACGCGTTCTGGGCGCCGCGCCTCGAAACGAATAGGACCGTGACCATCCCCCACAACTTCAAGAAGAGCGAGGAGACGGGCCGGGTCAAGAACTTCGAGCTGGCCGAGGCCGCGCTCGGCGGGGCTGTGGACGGCAAGTTCTGCAGCAGCTACCCATTCGACGACTCCGATGTCTATAAGGTCATCGAGGCGGCATCATACGCCCTGGCGACCCACCCCGATCCCGAGCTCGAGAAGTACGTCGACGGGCTCGTGGCCAAGATCGCCGCGGCCCAGGAGTCGGACGGCTACCTATACGCTGCCCGGACGATCGGCGGCCCGCCGCCCCAGGACTGGGTGGGCAAGGAGCGCTGGTCGAACCTTTACATGAGTCACGAGCTCTACAACGTCGGGCACCTCTACGAGGCCGCGGCCGCGCACTTCCAGGCCACGGGCAAGAAGAGCCTGCTGGCCGTCGCCATCAAGAGCGCCGACCTCGTCGCCAAAGAGTTCGGTCCGGGCAAGCGGACCAATCCCCCCGGCCACGAAGAGATCGAGATCGGCCTGGTCAAACTCTATCGCGCCACCGGCAAGACGAAATATCTGGACCTGGCCAAGTTCTTCATCGATGCCCGGGGCAAGACCGAAGGCCGCATCCCCTACGGCCGCGAAGGCCGCGAACAACTGCTCTACGGCGAATACGCTCAAGACGACAAGCCCTTCATCGAGCAAACCGAGGCCGTCGGACACGCCGTCCGGGCCGGCTATCTCTACGCCGGCGCGGCCGACGTCGCCGCCCTGACCGGCGACCAGGCCTATATCGCCGCCCTCGAGAAGATCTGGGCCGACGTCGTCGGGACGAAGATCTATATCACCGGAGGCATCGGGGCGGCCGGCGGCTGGGAGGGTTACGGTCCGGCCTACCGCCTGCCGAACGCCAGCGCCTACGCCGAGACCTGCGCCAACATCGCCACCTTCCTCTGGAATTCGCGCATGCTCCGTCTCCAACTCGACGCCAAGTACGCCGACGTCATGGAGCGCATCCTCTACAACGGCGTCCTTTCCGGTATATCGCTTTCCGGCGACAGGTTCTTCTACCCCAATCCGCTGACATCCTACGGCCAGCACGAACGTGTGGCCTGGTTCGGTTGCGCCTGCTGTCCACCCAACGTCGCCCGCATCCTGGCCTCGGTGCCGGGCTATTTCTATGCGGCTTCCGACGACAAGGTCTACGTCAACCTGTACGCCCAGGGGACAGGGAAGATGAAGGTGGCGGGAACGGACCTCGAGCTCATCCAGACGACGGACTACCCGTGGAAATTTGACGTCAAGATCGAGGTCAAACCGGCGAGAGAGGCCGAGTTCACGCTGGCCCTGCGCATCCCGGGGTGGGCGCTCAACAACCCGGTGCCGACGGATCTTTATGAATATTTAGATCCGCCCCCCGGGGACCGGGCTACGCTCAAGGTTAACGGCGAGGACGTCCAGGTCCCGCGCGAACTGAACAAAGGCTACGCTTTGATCAAGAGAACGTGGAAGGCGGGCGACGTCGTCGAGCTTTCAATGCCCATGCCGGTCCGGCGTGTCGCCGCGAATGATGCGGTCGAGGAAGACCGCGGCCGGGTGGCCGTCGAACGAGGGCCTCTCGTCTACTGCGCCGAAGGGCCGGACAACGACGGCCGCGTCACGAACCTCGTCCTGCCGGACGGCTCGGCGCTTGTCGCGGAAGCGCGGCCCGATCTCCTCAACGGCGTCGTCGTCATCAAGGGCGAGGCCGAGGCGCTGAGCGAGAAGGCGGGAAAGGTCGTCTCCGAAAAGAAGCCCGTCACGCTCATTCCGTATTACGCCTGGGCCAATCGGGGACGCGGGGAGATGACCGTTTGGCTCGCCCGTGATCCCGCGAAAGCGCGGGTCGCGCGCGAACCCGGGCTATCGGCCAAAGCCAAGGTCACGGCCTCCGAAGGGGCCGTCAATCCGCGGCGCGTGAACGACCAGTTCGAGCCCGAAAGCTCGGACGACGCCGCGGGCTACATGCACTGGTGGCCCAAGAAGGCGACTTCGGAATGGATCGACTACGCATTCGAAGCGCCCGTGCGGCTGTCCGAAACCTCCGTCTACTGGTTCGACGACACGGGCGGCGGCGGGTGCCGCGTACCGGCCTCGTGGCGCATCCTCTACAAGACGGGCGAGGACTGGCTTCCGATCAAGCCCGTCGGCGATTACGGCGTGGCCAAGGACACCTGGAACACGGTCAAATTCGCGCCGGTCAAGACGACAGCCCTGCGCCTGGAGGTCCAGATGCAGAAGGACTGGTCCGCCGGCGTCCACGAGTGGAAGGTCAAGTAGCCCTTTTCCTTCGATT
>JBFYOD010000001.1:0-101751 GCA_041303965.1 Candidatus Aminicenantota bacterium | reverse complement strand
AAACAGACCGGCGGGATCGGCATTCCCGAGACCTATGATAAGAAGGCCTATGTCAATCATTATTACCGGCTTAACTACCGCGGCATCCTCTCCGATAAGACCCTGCTGACCGGCGCCTGGGGACAATACCGCAACAAATGGGATAGTGGACCGCTCAACGGCGATTTCGGTCCACCGAGTTACTTTTGGATGGACGTCGCCCAGACAACCAACAACGCTTACATGCGATATGAGAGCCTCGAAAGAAGGACCGACCTTGCGCTCAACCTGACGCATTATCTGGATCTCGGGCGTTGGGGAAGCCATGAGTTCGGGGCGGGTCTTCTCTACTATAGGAATTACACGGGGTCGAACTTCACCTGGACCGGCCGAAGCATGGACCCCTGGCCGGGGAACGGATTCGACAACGGGACTTGGTTCGTCTGGGAATCTCCGGGCGTCCCGTTCTTCATGGACGAGTATGGGCCCGGCGATTCGAACAACTCGACCCATGGATATGGTTTTTATCTAGAAGACAAAGCCGCCCTCGGACGTTTTTCGTTCATGCTCGGCTTGAGAGCCGATACCCAGACCGTGCTGAACGATATCGGAGGCAAGATCTGGAGCTGGGGGTTGGGAGATTTCCTTTCTCCGCGCGTTTCCGCATCATGGGATCTTTTCGGCGATGGAAAGAACGTCCTCAAGTTCGGTTTTGGCAGGTTCACGGACACGCAAAACGCAGGCAACCTGAGCTTCTTCAACACGAAATTTCAATTTTCCGCCCGGGAGTACAATTGGATCGGGGAAAGCGACCCGACGGAAGCCCAGTTGAAGGACCCGGCGAACTGGGAGTTTGCCTTAGAGCAAAGCGCCGAGACAATGGCGGCGGAGATCGACCCCAAGCTGAAACCGAACACGGCCACGAGGTACCTTCTCGAATTTGACCGGGAGCTATTCACCGGCTGGGTTCTGAAGGCCAGGGGTATTATTTCTCGGGCCCGGAACATGACGGACGATATCCTTGTCTACGACCCCGAATTGGAATCGAAGGTCAAGTATTTTTACACGAATTTCGGGCTCAAACGCCGGGATTACAGGGCCCTCGAAGTCGAGTTGAACGGGAGGGTATCCGGCAGGTTCTTCCTGAACACTTCCTGGACTTGGTCTCAGGCCAAGGGCACCAACCCGGGACAATTCGAGCTCTGGACAAACACAAGCGGCGGATGGGGACAAGCCGCCGATGGGTCAGCTTTCGGAAATCACCCCGACGTTCCGGCGGGTTCACCTGACAAGGCTTTTCTAGACGAGCTTTATCAGGGGCTCGGGGGTACGGGCGCCGGCGACGAAGGCTGGTATGGTTTCCTCCCCTACAGCGTGGACCATCTGGTCAAGATCCTGGCTGTCTACCAGGCCCCCCTCGGATTCAACATTGCCGCCGGCTTCGAATACCTTTCCGGCTATCATTGGGAAAAGAAGGGCTGGAGCCCTTGGGCCAATGCTTTTGCCACCTTTCCTGAGGGCCGAGGTGCGAGAATGACTCCAGCGCACGCCTATTTAGACTTATCGGTGGAAAAAGAAATCCGTTTCCGCCGGGGGATGGCGCTTGGCCTTGGCGTCAACCTCTACAATCTCATGAACAGCCAGAGGCCTGTTTCGCTGGTCAATGAAGATACGGAGTTATTCGGCCAGGTCTGGGGGAGACAACTGCCGCGCTGGGGTCAGATCAAATTCTCGCTAAGGTTTTAGAGAAGGCCGAGCCGCGGAACCAACGCGACAAAAACTTGACGCCCCTGCGGAGACAACCCCTGCCCACAGATCTGTAGCTTGCTCATAGGGTTATTTCGTCTCGTCCTCGGGCTTCGGGTCTTCTTTTTTCTTGAGGGCGGTCTTGAGCAGGTCGCCGAAGATGCCGAACTTGGGCTGCTCTTTCGGGGCCGGCTTGAACTCCTCTTTCTTTTCCTTGGCCCGCTGTTCGAGGCCTTCTTCGGCTTTTTCCTTGACGGCCGCCAGGGCTTCCTGGACCGATTCTTCTTCGACGATCTTCTCTTCGATGACCCGGCGTTCGCTTTTCTTCGGACGCGGGCCCTTTTCGCCCTCGGACTTGGGCTTCTTTTTCTTGAAGACCTTTTCCTTCTTCTGGAGCGCGTCTGGCTCGAGAGGCGGAGCGGGCGCCTTCGGGCGTTCCCGGGGCGCCTCTTCCAAGACGTCTTCGGCTCCCCGAAGCTCCTCGGCCACGGCTTCGAGAGCCGCTTCCTCGGGAGTGATGGCTTCGGCCTCCGGCTCGGCGTAGGTTTCGGGGAAAGCGGCCTCGAGCGGCGTCTCCTCTTGAGGGACGTAGGGCTCGTGATACGTGAAGACGCCCTTTTTCTTATCGGATTTGGCGAATTCCGGCGAGTTCAGGAGGGTGTATTCCACGTCCTCCTGGTTCGTTTGGCGGATGACGTCGACGAGATGGTAGGCCCGCAGGAAATGGAGGGAATGCGAGGACGTGGCCAGCGCGGGGTCCCTGAAGATGGGGACGATGAGCTCCTTGAGATCGAGGTCCTCGCGCGTCGCGACGAGCGGCAGGATCCGGGCCAGCGTCTCGCGCTCGATATAGATGATCTTGTTGGGCTCGGCGTAGGAATAGACCTCCTCGCCCGCGTCACGGAACTCGTCCTTTTCGGCGTCATAGGCCAGGCGGGCGACGGACATCTTCTTCTTCGATTTCTTGATCCAGAACTTGAAGGCGTTGGGGCCGGTCTTTTCGAGCGTCAGGCTCGTCCCCTGGGGGACGTTGTACTGGGCGTAGAAATCCTGGAGCCCCAGGAAGAAGTTCTGGTTCGGGTAGTAGTAGAGCGTGTAGGACTTCCCTTCCTCGGAATCCGTGAACGTGTACTCCCGGGCGTGGGAGAGCTCCTTGTTCAAACTGCGGGGGACCTTGACCCCGCCCGAAAGGATCTCGCGCCAGGTCAGGTAGATCTTGATCGGGAAGGCCTGGACGATGCTCATCTCGGGCTTCTCGACCTCCTCGAGCTCGGGGACCTTGGCCATCGGGGCGGCCAGGGGGAGGTTCTCGGGCAGGGAGTTGAGGATCGACTTGAGGTGCCACTTGCCCCAGCCGGATTCGGCCAGGAGGATGAAGTCCTTCTTGAATTTCTTCTCGAGGAGGGCGGAGAGGCTCAGACAGGTGAGGTCGAAGAGGTCGCTCGACGCCTCCAGGCCGAAGTATTTTTTGACGAGGTCTTCCGTCGCCGCCGAGCGCCGGGTCTCGACGAACTCGTTCTCGATCTCCTGGACCTTCTCGGGGAGGATGTCCACGCGCTTGGTCGAAAGCTGCCAGAAGTCGTTCCAGCTGAAGACCTTGGGGTTCTTGAGCAATGCGGCCCGGAGGTTCTTCTCGAGCGTCTTGAGGTCGCGCTCGGTCATGGGCAGCTCGGTCAGCCGCGGGTCGTCGCCCTTGGCCATGATCGCGGTGGCCTGGTTCCGGCCTTCGATATTGGCGGGGAGCAGGACCTGGGTCCTGGTCTTTTTCATGTAATCGACGTATTTCCGGAAGACGCCGCCGCCGGGATAGTCGAGCTCGAGCATCTCGCAGTTGAAATGCTTGGAAAACGTCTTGGCGACGACCTTCAGGATGACCCGGCCCTCGAAGTGTTCGACGGCCTTGCTGCCCACGGTCAGGGGCTCGTTGTAGTCCTTTTCGATGAAATCGCCCACCTCGTAGTGGGAGTAGGGATCGTATTTCTTGACGTCCTGCGTCCGCTCCGTGGCCGTCTTCTCGAAGGCCAGCTTCCCGGCGAGCGCGTGCGTCGACCTGGGCTGGGGCGACCGTTCGAGCTCCCGCTCGACGAGGGCGATGTCCTCGGCGGACACCGTAGTGAGAGTGGTCATTTCGCTGTTCATGTTCAGTCTTTTTTCCCCATCAGCGCGAGGAGGATGGCCTTTTGGGCGTGGAGCCGGTTCTCGGCCTGGTCGTAGACGACGGAGGTCGGCGCGTCGATGACCTCGTCCGTGACCTCGTCGCCGCGGTGGGCCGGCAGGCAGTGCATGAAGGCGGCGCCTTTCTTGGCGTGGGACATGAGCCGGGCGTTGACCTGGTAAGGGGCGAAGATGCGGGCCCGCTGCTCTTTTTCCGCCTCCTGGCCCATGGACGCCCAGACGTCGGTGTAGACGGCGTCGGCCTCGCGGACGGCCTCTTCGGCCGAGTTCGTCAGGGTCAGGGCGAAACCGGTGTCCTTACCGTCCTCCCGGGCCGCGCGGACCATTTCGGGGTTCGGCTCGTAACCGGCGGGCGTGCCTACGGCCATCTTGGTCCCGCCACGGGCGGCGGCGAGCATCAGACTGTGGCAGACGTTGTTGCCGTCGCCGACATAGGCCAGCTTGAGGTTGGACAGGGCGCCCTTGTGCTCGCGCAGGGTCAGGAAATCGGCCATCGCCTGGCAGGGGTGGGAGAGATCGGTCAGGGCGTTGATGACCGGGATCTTCGTGCTGGCGGCGAGGTCGACGGCGATCTGGTGTCCGAACGTCCGGAGCATGATCCCGTCGACCCAGCGCTCGAGGTTCTTGCCGATGTCGTAGGCGCCCTCGCGGCTGCCCATCTGGATGTCCGAGGGAGCGAGGTAGATGGCCTCGCCGCCGAGCTGGAGCATGCCCGCTTCGAAAGTCATGCGCGTCCTCAAGGAAGGCTTCTGGAAGATCATGGCCAGGATCCGGTGTTCGAGCGCGCGGCGGTACTTGTGCGGGTGCTTCTTCACTTCCGCCGCGCGGTCGAGCAGCTGGCTGAATTCGTAGACGCTCAGGTCGCGTATCGACAGGAAATCCTTGTTCATTGCGGCTCCTCCTTGTGCGAAGCGATGATCCGGGTCCCCGAGCGGTTGAGCATGGCGGCCTTGAGATGGGAGTCCTTGGTGATGAGGACCTCCCGGCCGCCGGCCTCGATGTACTCGACGGCGGCCCGGATCTTGGGCCCCATCGATCCCGGGGGGAACTGGCCGTCCGCCAGGTGTTTCTTGGCCTCGTCCACGGTCAGGACCGGGACCTCCGTCTGGTCGGGCTTGCCGAAATTGATGAAGACGCGCTCGATGGCGGTCAGGATGACGAACAGATCGACCTTGACCTCGCGGGCGAGCAGGCTCGCTGCGTAGTCCTTGTCGATGACGGCCTCGACGCCCTCGAAAAGGCCGTTGCCGTTGATGATGACCGGGATACCTCCGCCTCCGGCCGCGATGACGATCCGGCCGGCTTCGACGAGCTCGCGGATGATCCCGTTGGGGACGACGTCGATGGGTTTGGGCGAGGCGACGACCTTGCGGTAGCCGCGGCCGGAGTCCTCGACCATGGCCCACTTCTTCTCGCGGGCGAGCTGCTGGCCCCGGAACTTCGAGTAGAACGGGCCGACGGGCTTGGTCGGCTTCCCGAAGGCCGGGTCGTCCTTATCGACGACGACCTGGGTGACGAGGGAGGCGACCTCCTTGTCGATCGAGTGCCGGCGGAGTTCGTTGATGATCGCCCTTTCCAGCATGAAGCCCATGCTGCCCTCGGTCATGGCGTCGCAGATGTCGAGCGAATAGGGCGGGATCTTGTTGGCCGCCTCCTCCATCTGAATGAGCAGGTTGCCGACCTGGGGCCCGTTGCCGTGGACGATGATGAGCTCGTAGCCCTTGCGGACGATGTGGACCATGAGCTCGGCCGCCTTTTGGGCGTTCCGCATCTGCTCGGCCTGCAGACCTCTCTGGTCGTCGGGGAGCATGGCGTTGCCGCCGAAGGCGACGAGGGCGATCTTCGGTCTCATGGATCCTCAGAACTTCTTGAGCAGGTCCTTGAGCGTGGGAGTGCCGATCTCCTCGAGCTCGTAGCCGACGCGGAGGATGGGCTTCGAGACCTTGATGACGCGGGTGATGTCGATCGGCGTCGCGCTGACGACGAGGTCGCAGTCGATGGCCTCGATCGTCTTGGCCAGCTCGCGGGTCTGCTTGTCGCCGTAGCCCATGGCCGGCAGGACGTTGTCGAGGTGGTTGTACTTCTCGAAGGTCTTCTTGATCGAGCCGACGGCGAAGGGGCGGGGGTCGATGATCTCGGCCGCGCCGTACTTCCTGGCGGCGACGATGCCGGCGCCGTACTTCATGCCGCCGTGGGTCAGGGTCGGGCCGTCCTCGATGACCAGGACGCGTTTGCCCGTGATCCGGCCGCCGTCCTTGACGATCGTCGGGGAGTTCGCCCGGACGACGCTCGCCTTGGGATTAATCCTCTTGATATTGGCCAGGACGAGGTCGATGCCTTCCTGGGAGGCCGTGTCCATCTTGTTGATAACGATGACCTTGGCCCGGCGGAAATTGGTCTCGCCGGGATAGAAGGAGAGCTCGTGCCCGGCCCGGTGGGGGTCGACGACGACGATCTCGAGGTCGGACTTGTAGAAGGGAAAATCGTTGTTGCCGCCGTCCCAGAGGATGACGTCGGCCTCTTTCTCGGCCTGGCGGAGGATGGCCCCGTAGTCGACGCCGGCGTAGACGATGATGCCCTTGTCGATATGGGGCTCGTACTCCTCGCGCTCTTCGATCGTGCACTCGTGTTTGTCGAGGTCGGCGTAGGTGGCGAAGCGCTGGACCTTCTGCTTGACCAGGTCGCCGTAGGGCATGGGATGGCGGATGGCTGCGACCTTGCGGCCCTTCTTCTGAAGGATCTCGGCCACTCTGCGGCTCGTCTGGCTCTTGCCCGAACCGGTCCGGATGGCGCAAACAGAAACGACGGGCTTGCGGCTCTTGATCATCGTGTCGTTCGGGCCGAGGAGGACGAAGTTGGCCCCGGCGGCCTGGACCTGGGAGGCCTTGTGCATGACGTACTCGTGGGGGAGGTCGCTGTAAGCGAGGTGGACGTCGTCGACCTTGTGGGCGGCGATGAGCTCGTCAAGCTCCGCCTCGGCGTGGATGGGGATGCCCTTGGGATAGAGCTTCCCGGCCAGCTCCGCGGGATACTTGCGCCCCTCGATATCGGGGATCTGCGTCGCGGTGAAGGCGACCACCCGGTAATCCTTGTTGTCCCGGAAATAGGTGTTGAAGTTGTGGAAGTCGCGCCCGGCGGCGCCCATGATGATGACCTTTTTCATGATAATTGCTCCTTTCTTTTTACAAAAACTTCTCCGTCCCTGATAAACCGATCTTCAATTGTCCGAAAAGAAGGATAAGTATAGCCCACTAAGGGATTTAAATCAATATGGGGGGCTGGCCTGCAAGATTGTTCGCCATATCGCCCGGGCCGCTCCCGCCGTCGGCCGTCCAGGGGCCTCGGGCATCGTCTCCGTTCGCTGCGGTGATTCTTAACGCCTTCCCGGTCCGGATCCGATGGGAGGTCGCCGCGTATCCGTCCCGGGAAGCCTGAATCACCGCTTTATGCTCCCTCTGACGACACCCTCAGCCCCTGTGTTCGACGGCCTCCTTGGGGAACTCCCGGGCGCGATGGAGATCCTTGCCGGCCGGTCTCTGAGCCTCGATTTTGTTGAGAAAATCCCTTATCTGGGCTTCGGGGGAGGGGATATCTTGCGGCCGGGGGCTTTTTTGAGCATTCCGCCCTGGCGCGGTGGGGCCGGGGGCCGGCGGACCTTCTGCCAGGCGGGTTTTTGGCGGCGGTTGACGGGGTGGGCCATGGCTAACCTCTAGAGGATAACGATCTCGGCGGTCAGGGCGGCCGGGTCGAGGAGGGCAACCGTGCTTTTGCCCCTGAGCCAGCCGCCCGCTTCTCCGGGATTGACGAGAAGAACCCCATTCCGGCGCTCGGCCAGGGGGTTGTGGGTGTGCCCGAAAACGACGACGTCGTAGGCCTTAGAGGCGAGATGCCGGTCGACGGGGGCGTCAAGATGGCAGACGAGGAAACGGAGGCCGGCGTGGGAGAATTTCAAGGGCGCCTCCCTGAGCTCGCCCAGCCCCTCGAAGGCCTTGGCCAGGCCGGCCCTCTCGCCGTCGCAGTTGCCGAAGACGGCTTTGACCGGGGCGTGGAGGTTGCGGAGCTCATCGACGGTGAAGGGGGCGACGAAATCGCCGGCGTGGATGACCAGGTCGCAGCCGGCGTCGTTGAATAGGCGGATGGCCTCGCGGACCCGGGTCAGGTTGTCGTGGGAATCGGAGAGGATGCCGATCATGATCGTCCGCTTTTCCGCCCTCCTATTATAACCGACAGAGCGGGTCGTGGTGAAGCCCCGGGAGGAATGCCCGGCGTATTGACAGTTCCCCCCGATTTCCATAATATATAACAGCCTTAAAAAGCGAAAGTTAGGCGCGTAGCTCAGTGGGAGAGCGCTTCCCTGACACGGAAGAGGCCGTGGGTTCAATCCCCTCCGCGCCTACCACGAGAACCAAGCGGTCAGAATTCAAGGGGCCGTCGGACCGGCCGGAATTGAATCGCCTGCCCTTGTGAACCACAGCGGACATAGAGAATGAGTGACGAAACCGTTATGACGATCGACGTTCTGAGGCACAGTGCCGCGCACCTCCTGGCCCACGCCGTCCTGGACCTCTACCCCGAGACCAAGACCGGCATCGGGCCGGCCGTCGAGACCGGCTACTATTATGACTTCCTCCGGGAGAAGGCCTTCACGCCCGAGGACCTGGAAGCCATCGAGAAGCGGATGAAGGAGATCGCCCGAGAGAACGTCCCCGTCGAGCGGCTCGTCCTGGCCAAGGACGAAGCCATCCGGATGTTCGAGGAAGAGAAGCAGGAGCTCAAGGTCCAGCTCATCCGGGAAAAAGGCGACGCGACCGTGACCGTCTACCGGCAGGGGCCGTTCGCCGACTTCTGCCTCGGCCCTCATGTGCCTTCCACCGGCGTCCTCCAGCACGTCAAGCTGCTCTCGGTCTCGGGGGCCTATTGGAAGGGCGACGAGCGGGGACCGCAGATGCAGCGGATCTACGGAACGGTCGCTTTCTCCAGGAAAGAGCTCGAAGACCACCTGCGCCTGCTCGAAGAGGCCAGGAAACGCGATCATCGCCGGCTCGGCGCGGAGCTCGACCTGTTCAGTACCAACGAGGAACTGGGCGGCGGCCTCATCCTCTGGCATCCCAAGGGCGCGCGCGTCCGGGCCGTCATCGAGCAGCACTGGCGGGAACGCCATTGGGCCGGCGGCTACGACATCCTGTTCACCCCCCACATCGGGCGGGCGGCCCTTTGGCAGACCTCGGGCCACCTCGGCTTCTACAAGGACAGCATGTATTCGCCGATGGACATCGATGACCAGGCCTACTACCTGAAACCGATGAACTGCCCCTTCCACATCGAGATCTACAAGTCCCGGATGCGTTCGTACCGGGACCTGCCCCTCCGCTGGGCGGAGCTCGGGACCGTCTACCGCTACGAGCGCAGCGGCACCCTCCACGGCCTGCTCCGAGTCCGCGGTTTCACCCAGGACGACGCCCATATCATCTGCACCCCCGGTCAGATTGAAGAGGAGATCCTCCGGGTCCTCGATTTCTCGATCTCCATCCTGGCCGATTTCGGCTTCACCGACAACAAGATCGAGCTGTCGGTGCGCGACCCGAAGAACCCGGCCAAGTACTGCGGCACGGACGACCTCTGGTGCCGGGCCGAGGCGTCGCTCGTCAAGGCCCTCGAGACCCGGGGCCTCGCCTACGAGCGGATGGAGGGCGAGGCCGTCTTCTACGGCCCCAAGATCGACATCAAGATCAAGGACGCCCTCGGCCGCCTCTGGCAGTGCACGACCATCCAGTTCGACTTCAACATGTCGGAGCGCTTCGACATGACCTTCGTCGGCGAGGACGGCAAGGAGCACCGGCCTTACATGGTCCACCGGGCCCTGCTCGGCTCCCTGGAGCGGTTCTTCGGCGTCCTCATCGAGCACTACAACGGGAGCTTTCCCCTCTGGCTCGCACCCGTCCAGGCCGTCGTCCTGCCGATCGCCGAACGCCACGAAGACTACGCCCGGTCCATCGATCGGATGCTTCAGGCGAACGGCCTGCGGTCGGCCGTCGACCTCAGCCGGGAGAAGGTCGGCAAGAAGATCCGCGAGGCGGAGGTCCAGAAGATCCCGCTCATCCTGGTAGTCGGCGACAAGGAGGTCGAGCGCCGAAGCGCCTCCCTCCGCGTCCACGGCCAGGGGGACAAGGGCGAAGTGGATATCGCCCTTTTCCTTGAAAAAGCCAAGGAATTCCATCAGAATAAAAATTTGACGATGAATTTCTAGAGGAGGACCGACATTTTCAAGAGACACTCGTATTATCCTGCGGTCGCCAAGGCGAAGCCCCACCGGACGAACGAAATGATCCCGGCGAAGGAAGTCCGGGTCATCGACGAGGAGAAGAACGCCCTCGGTGTCC
Source organism: Candidatus Aminicenantota bacterium (assembly GCA_041303965.1). Taxonomy (GTDB): domain Bacteria; phylum Acidobacteriota; class Aminicenantia; order Aminicenantales; family Saccharicenantaceae; genus RBG-16-66-30. The sequence continues at coordinate 91,471 of JBFYOD010000001.1, read as the reverse complement.
TGCCCACGAGCCAGGCCATTCAGATGGCCCGCGAGCGGGGCCTCGATCTCGTCGAGATCGCGCCCACGGCCCAGCCGCCCGTCTGCAAGATCACGGACTACGGCAAGTTCCTGTACGAACAGCACAAGAAGGACCACGAGGCCAAGAAGCACCAGAAGCAGATCCAGATCAAGGAGATCAAGTTCCGCCCCAAGATCAGCGTCCACGACTACGACTTCAAGATGAATCACGTCAAGCGCTTCCTCGGGGAAGGGAACAAAGTCAAGATCACTGTCATGTTGCGCGGCCGCGAAAAGCAGAAGCCGGAGCTCGGATATCAGGTTCTCGACAGGGTCCTCGCCGACGTGAAGGATATGGCGGCTCAGGATGGTTCGGCCCGGAAGCAGGATTGGGCCGTCTCCGCTCTGCTGGTCCCCACGAAATCAGGAGGAAAAGATGCCAAAGTTAAAAACCCACAAGGGAGCGCAAAAGAGGTTCAAGGTCACGGCGAAGAAAAAATTTCTCCACGCCAAGGCGAATAAAAGCCACATCCTGACCAAGAAGGCCTCCAAGCGCAAGCGGCACCTGGGCAAGAAAGCCGTCGCCAGCCCGGCCGACCGCAAAGCCCTCAAGACCATGCTCCCGTACGAGATGTAACGGCGCCCCGCGCCCAAGGAGACGACCATGCCACGCGTAAAACGCAGCACCAAGAGACGAGACCGGCGGAGGAAAGTCCTCGGCCTGGCCAAGGGATACTTCGGCGCCAAGAGCCGCAACTACAGGACGGCCAAGGAGGCGGTCGAGAAGTCCCTTCTTTACGCCTACCGCGACCGGCGGGCCAAAAAGCGGGATTTCCGCAGCCTCTGGATCGTCCGGATCAAGGCGGCGGCCATCATCAACGGGACCTCCTACAGCCGGTTCATCCGGGGCCTGAAGGTCCTCGGCATCGCCCTGGACCGCAAGATCCTGGCCGAACTGGCCGTCAACGCCCCCGAAACGTTCGCCCACCTGGCCCGCAAAGCGAAAGAACCAGCGGCTTAGCTGCCGGAGATGGCGGACCTCAAGGACCGGATCGAAGGTCTCCGCAAAGCGTTCGAGGCGGAGGCCCTCAAGGCCGGCGACGCGAAAACCCTCGAAGAGCTCCGGACCGCCTTCCTGGGCCGTAAGAAGGGACACGTCACCCTTCTGTTCGAAGACCTCAAGACCGTGCCCGCGGAAGACAAGCGCGAAGCGGGCCGGCAGGTCAACGCGTTCAAGACCTTCGTCCAGGACGGACTTCAGGCCCTGGAGGGCAGGGTCCGTTCGGCCGGCCGCCCGGCCCGGGCCTTGGACTTGACGCTCCCCGGCCGGAAAAAATACGTGGGGGCTCCCCACCCGCTCGTCCTCTTCCAACAGGAGATCGAGAACATCTTCCTCGGGATGGGCTTCGCCATCGAGGAGGGGCCGGAGATCGAGACCGATTACTACAATTTCGAAGCCCTCAATTTCCCGCCCCACCACCCGGCCCGCGACAGCTGGGACACGCTCTACATCAAGGACGACCTCCTTCTGCGAACCCATACCTCGCCCGTTCAGATCCGGGTCATGGAGAAGAAAAAGCCGCCCATCCGGATCATCATCCCCGGCCGCGTCTTCCGCCGTGAGACGCCCGACCCGACGCACCTGCCGATGTTCATGCAGGTCGAGGGCTTGGTCGTCGATGAAGGCGCCACCTTCGCCCACCTCAAGGGGACGCTCGAATATTTCATCCGGGCCCTGTTCGGGGAGAGGATCAAGGTCCGCTTCCGGCCGAGCTTCTTCCCCTTCACCGAGCCTTCGGCCGAGGTCGACATCGAGTGCATCGTCTGCGGCGGCCAGGACAAGTCCTGCCGGGTCTGCGGCGGGACGGGCTGGAAAGAGATCCTCGGCTCGGGCATGGTCAACCCCCAGGTCCTCAAGAACGTCAACATCGACCCGGAAAAGTATTCCGGCTGGGCTTTCGGGCTGGGCGTCGACCGGACGGCCATGTTCGCCTACGGCATCACCGAGATGCGCCACTTCTACGAGAACGACCTGAGGTTCCTCAGGCAATTCGGGGCGAAATGAAGATCAGCCTGGACTGGATCCGCGAGTTCGTCACGGTGGACATCCCCCGCCAGGAACTCCTCGACAGGCTGACCATGATCGGGCTCGTCGCCGACAGCGTCGAAGAGCGGGACGGGGACGCCATCCTCGACCTCGAAACTTACGCCAACCGGCCGGACACGCTCGGCCACCTCGGCATCGCCCGGGAGATCGGGGCCATGCTCGGGCTTCCCCTCATTGAAAGGAACTGGCTGCTTGCCGAGCTGCCCCAGGCCACGACGGAGATCGCCGACGTCCAGATCTTGAACGAAGGCCTTTGCCCCCGTTACTGCGGCCTCGTCGTCCGGGACGTCCCGGTCGGCCCGTCTCCCGATTGGCTGAAGCGCCGGATCGAGGCCATGGGCCTCCGGCCGATCAACAATGTCGTCGACGTCTCGAATTACGTGCTCTTCGCCACGGCCCAGCCCATCCACACCTTCGATTTCGGAAAGATCGGCGGCGGCCGGATCGTCGTCCGCAAGGCGAAACGGGGCGAGACGCTGAAGGACCTCGACGGCCGGACGCTCGACCTTACGACCGACATGCTCGTCATCGCCGACGAGTCCCGGCCGGTGGCCCTGGCCGGCGTCATCGGCGGCGAGGCCTCGGGCATCGCCGATGCGACCCGGGACGTCTTCATCGAAAGCGCCAATTTCGACCCCGTCGGGATCCGCAAAACGGCCAAGAAGCTGGGCCTCTCGACCGACGCCTCCTACCGTTTCGAGCGGGGGGCTGATGTCGGCTTCGCGCCGCAGGCCGCGCTCATGGCGGCGTCTCTCCTGACGCAGATGGGCGGCCGGGCCTCACAGGGCCTCATCGACGTCTATCCGAAGCCGCACAAGCCCAAGTCCGTGCGGCTCCGCCTGCGGCGGATCGCCGAGCTGCTGGGCGTCGACGTCCCCGAGAGCTTCGTCGTCGAGGTCCTGGGGCGCCTGGGCTTCCGCGTCGAGGGCACCCACAAAGGCGTCTGGCGGGTGGAGGCCCCCACATTCCGGGTGGATATCGGCCGGGAAGCGGACCTCATCGAAGAGGTCGCCCGTTTCTTCGGCTACGACCGGATCCCCTCGGAATTCTCGCCGGTCCGTTCGTTCGACCTGAGCGTCAACAGGAAGAGGGAGCGTCTCGGGAAGCTCCGGCAGATCCTGCTCGGCCAGGGCTTCGACGAGGTCATCAACTGGAGCTTCGCCGATCCGGAAAAAGAAGCGGCAGCGGGGAGCGGGCTCAAGCCGGTGGACGTCCAGAACCCCATCTCGAACCGGGCGTCCGTGCTGCGCACGACGCTTCTTCCCGGACTTCTCGAGAACGCGGCCTGGAACCTCAACCGGGGACTCGAGGGGGTCCACGTCTTCGAGCAGGGGAACGTCTTTTATTGGGACGGGGACAAGCACCGCGAGGAGCTCCGCCTCGGCCTGCTCACGACCGGGCTCCTGCCCGGGGCGGGCTGGACTTCGGCCCCGGCGGAGACCGATTTCTTCGTCCTCAAAGGCGCCCTCGAGGCGATGGTGGAGGCGCTCCGCTTCGAGCCCGTCACGTTCGAGGAACGGGACCACCCCCATTTCGAACCCGGCCGGGCCCTGGCGCTCCTGTACAAAGGCCAGGCGGTCGGCTGTCTCGGCGCCATCCGGAAGGCGTTCGCGGACGCGTCGGCGGTCGACCGGACCGTTTTCGCCGCCGAGGTCGATCTCTCTTCCCTGTTCGAGAAGACACCTCGGGCCTTCCAGTACGCGCCGGTCCCGAAATTTCCGGGGGTCAGCCGCGACTTGTCGTTCCTTCTGGACAGGGACGTCGCCTATCAGGAGGTCGGCCAGGCTCTGGCCAAGCTCAATCCCGCTCTTCTCGAGGGGTTCGAGCTCCGCGACCGGTTCGCCGGCCCGTCCGTCCCCGCCGACAAGGTCAGCCTGACCGTCCGCTTCCGCTTCCGTCATCCCCAGAGGACGCTCGTGGCCGAGGAAGTGGACCGCGTCGAACAGGACATCGTCGGCCACCTGAGATCCGCCTTGAACATCCAATTGAGGGAGGGGAAAATTGACAACCGAACTTGAGCGAATTAAGATACTGGAAGGGAAGATCGGACAGGTCGTCGATCACGTCCACAAGCTATCGACCGAGAACGAGAAGCTGAAGCAGCAGCTCAAGGAGTTCCGGACCGAAAAGAAGGAATTCGAGGAAAACGCCCGCAAGCTCACCCGCATGGACGAGGACATGAAGAAGTTCGAGGGCGAACGCGACATCATCAAGGGGAAGATCGAAGCCATCATCGGGCAGATCGATCAGCTCGGCTTATGACCGAAAGAATCCTCGAGATCGAAATCTTCGGACAACGATACAAGATCCGCGTCAAAGGAGAAGAGGATGAGAAATATATTGGCCATCTGACCTCGCTCGTTGATCAGAAGATGCACGAGGTGGCTGTGAAATCCAAGTCCGCGGATACGACCAAGATCGCCGTCCTGGCGGCCTTGAACATCGCGGACGAGCTGTTCCTGAGCCAGAAGAAACTCGATCAACTGAACGAGGCCCTTGGCCACATGGAGACGGAGATTGAAAGCTTGGAGGTTCATCTCTTTGAGGATGAAAAGACATACACGGACGCCGATAAATCACCTTCGTGACGGGCAGGCCGCGCGCGGCCGGCTCGCTGGACGGGCGGACCCCGGGTCCGGCCCCGGCACCTGACGCCTCCTTTACTTTCCTCGCGTCTCCTCATTTAAATAGATGAGGAGGTTCTCTCATGTCGGAATTGGTCAAGTACATCGGCATTGCCGCTATCGTCATTCTTTCGAGCGTCGTCGTCATTCTCCTGCTCAAGCGCAAGGAGAGTTCACGCCTGGCCGTCGAGGCCCAGGAGGAAGCCCGGGCGGTCATCGACAAGGCCCGGGATGAAGGGGAGAAGATCAAGCGGGAAGCGGCCCTCGAGGCCCGCGAGAAGGACCTGGCCCGGCAGAACGAATTAGAGGCCCAAAACCGGGAAAAGCAGCGCAAGATCAACGAGACCGAGCGCCGGCTCCTCAGCAAGGAGGAGAACCTGGAACGGCGGTTCCAATCGATGGAGCGGAAGGAGAAAGATTTTTCCCAGAAGGAGCGCCGACTTACCCAGAAGGAAAAGGACCTCGAGATCGAGGAGGCCAAGATCGCCGCGGCCATCCAGAAAGCCATCGAGGAGCTCGAGCGGGTGTCCGGGATGACCCAGGACGAAGCCAAGGCCATGCTGATCAAGAGGATCGAGGACGAAGCCAAGCTCGAGGCCATCGCCACCGTCCGGCGGATCGAGGAGGAAGCCCGGGAGAAAGCCACCCAATCGGCCCGGGAGATCATGTCCAACGCCATCCAGCGCTCGGCCGCCGAGCATGTTGTCGAGACCACGGTCTCGGTCGTCGACCTCCCCTCGGACGACATGAAGGGCCGGATCATCGGCCGCGAAGGCCGGAACATCCGGGCCCTGGAGATGGCCACGGGGGTCGACATCATCGTCGACGATACGCCTGAGGCGGTCATCCTGTCGAGCTTCGACCCCATCCGCCGGGAGCTCGCGCGGCTGTCCATCCAGAAGCTCGTCACCGACGGCCGGATCCACCCGGCCCGGATCGAGGACATCGTCGAGTCGGTCAAGGCCGACCTCGAGATGAAGATCAAGCAGGAGGGCGAGTCGGCCGTCCTCGAGCTCAAGGTCCGGGACATCCATCCCGAGCTTATCAAGCTCCTGGGCAAGCTCAGGTACCGGACGAGCTACGGCCAGAACGTCCTCCAGCACACGAAGGAAGTGGCCATGCTCGCGGCCATGATGGCCCGGGAGATCGGCCTCGACACGAACGTCGCCCTGCGGGCGGGCCTCCTCCACGATATCGGCAAGGCCGTCGATAGGGATACGGAAGGGACCCACACCGAGCTCGGCGTCGAGCTGGCCAAGAAATACGGGGAGTCGGAGAAAGTCTGCCAGGCCATCGCCTCGCACCACCGGGACGTCGATTTCCCGTCGATCGAGGCCGTGCTCGTCCAGGCCGCCGACACGCTCTCAGCCGCGAGGCCGGGCGCCCGGCGGGAGCTCCTCGAGACCTACATCCAGCGGCTGGAGAAGCTGGAGGAGATCGCCGCGGCGTTCGAGGGCGTTTCCAAGGCCTTCGCCCTGCAGGCCGGGCGCGAGATAAGGATCATCGTCGAGAGCCAGAAGATATCGGACGACAAGGCCGCCCTCCTGGCCAAGGAGATCGCCGCGAAGATCAAGGCCGAGCTCGACTACCCGGGCCAGATCAAGGTCACGGTCATTCGGGAGATGAGAGCGGTCGAATATGCCCGATAAGTTCGGCATTCTCTTCCTCGGCGACATCGTCGGCCGGCCGGGCCGGCGGGCCATGGACAAGTTCCTGCCGGGCCTTGTCAAGAAATACGCGCCGGTGATGGTCGTCGCCAACGGCGAGAACGCGGCCGGCGGGAGCGGCATCACCGAGGAGATCGGCAAGGACCTTTTCCTCCATGTCGACGTCCTGACATCGGGAAATCATATCTGGGACAAGAAAGACTCCCTGCCTTACCTCGAGCGGGAACCCCGTCTCCTGCGCCCGGCCAACTATCCGCCCGTCAACCCGGGCCGCTTCTCCTACATTTTTCAGGCGGCCGACGGGGTCAAGGCGGCCGTGCTCAACCTCCAGGGCCGGGTGTTCATGGAGCCCCTGGATTGTCCGTTCAAGCGGGCCGACGAAGAGGTCGCCGTGCTGGCCGCCGAAACGCCCATCATCCTCGTCGATATTCACGCCGAAGCGACCTCCGAGAAGCAGGCCCTGGGCTGGTATCTCGACGGCCGGGTCTCGGCCGTCATCGGGACGCATACCCACGTCCCGACCGCCGACGAGAGGGTCCTGCCCAAAGGCACGGCTTATATCACCGACGCCGGCATGGCCGGCGGGCGGAACGCCGTTATCGGCATCGCCCGCGAGCAGGCCCTCCAAAGGTTCCTGACCTCGCGGCCGCAGCGGTTCGAGCCGTCGCGGGACGGCCTGTTCCTGTCCGGTGTCTTCATCGAGGTCGATGTCAAGACGGGGAAGGCCCTGTCGATCAAGAGAGAAGTCCTGGCGGAGGATAGCCACGAAGAATGAAGGTCTGGTGATGCGCGACCTGGTCTATACGGTCTCGCAGGTCACCGAGATCGTCAAGACGGCCCTCGAGGTCGCTTTTCCCCAGGTCTGGGTCGAGGGCGAGGTCTCGGGCTATAAAAAGGCCGCCTCGGGGCACGTCTTCTTCAGTCTCAAGGACGAGAAGAGCGTCATCAAGGCCGTCATGTGGCAGAGCCTGGCCCGCAAGGTCGCCTTCGAATTAAAGGACGGCCTCCAGGTCATCTGCCGGGGGAAGATCAGCGTCTACGAGCCCCGCGGCGACTACCAGCTTTACGTCGACCAGGTCGAACCCAAGGGCAAGGGCGCCCTGCAGCTTCGCTTCGAACAGCTCAAGGAAAAGCTCAAGGCCGAAGGCCTGTTCGACGAAAAGCGCAAAAGGAAGCTCCCGCTCCGGCCGCGGACGATCGGGGTCGTCACTTCGCCCACGGGGGCGGCCATCCGCGATATCCTCCGCGTCCTCGAGCGCCGCTACGCCAAGCTGCGCGTCGTCATCTACCCGGCCAAGGTCCAGGGCGAGGGTGCGGCCGGCGAGATCGTCGAGGGCATCGACGCCCTCGGGGCGTGGCCGGGGATCGACGTCCTCATCGTCGGCCGCGGCGGCGGCTCGATCGAAGACCTCTGGGCGTTCAACGAGGAGGTCGTGGCCAGGGCCATCGCCCGCTCGCCTGTCCCGGTCATCTCCGCAGTCGGCCACGAGATCGACGTGACTATCGCCGATTTCGTCGCCGACGTCCGGGCCTCGACGCCTTCGGCGGCCGCGGAAATGGTCATCGAGACCGAGGAGGCCTTCGCCGAGCGCATCTCGTCCCAGGCCCGCCGGCTGGGCGAGCTCCTGCGCTATTCCCTCCAGGACATGAGGGCCGACGTGGCCGACCTCGCCCAGCACCGCATTTTCCAGAATTTCCAGGTCAAGCTGGCCAACCTCGGCCGGCGGGTGGACGAGCTCGAAACGCGGGGCAAGAACGTCCTCCGGTCCGAGCGGCAGGCGATCGCCGAGCACACGGGCGCCGCCCTGCTCGCGTCCGAGCGCTTGGGCAACATCGTGCGCAAGACGGTCCGCGACCACCGGGCCGCTTGGGAGCGCCTCGCGGCGACGCTCGACGCCCTGAGCCCGCTCGCCGTGCTCAAGAAGGGCTACGCGGCCGTCTGGAAGAGCGGCGGCCTGTGCCTGGCCCGCCGGATCGAGGACATCATCGAAGACGAGACCGTCCTCGTCTCGTTTTTCAAGGGGGAATTCAACGCCCGGGTCCAAAGCGTCGACAGGAAGAAGCTCATCGAATCACGTTTCCTCAAGGAGGGCTCATGACCAACCTGACTTTCGAGAAAGCCCTGGCCGACCTCGAGCAGATCGTGGCCAAGCTCGAGAAAGGCGGCATCTCTCTCAACGAATCGCTGGCCCTTTTCGAGAAAGGCGTCAAGATGGCCCGGTTCCTGCGCGGCGAGCTGGACAAGGCCGAGCGCAAAGTCGAGATCCTGCTCAAGGACGACAAAGGGAACCTGAAGGCGGAAGATTTCGACGCCGCCGACGCGGGCGGGCCCGGGGAGGACGGCGGAACCGGCTGAGCCGAATGGCCATGGCCAAGATCCTCGATTCGATAGAGCGGCCCTCCGATATCAGGAAACTGTCGCCGGAGGAGCTCTCCACCCTGGCCCTCGAGATCCGCGCCCTCATCCTGGAGACGGTCGCCAAGAACGGCGGCCACCTCGGCTCGAACTTGGGCGTCGTCGAGCTGACCCTGGCCCTCCATACCGTCTTCGACTCGCCCCGCGACAAGATCGTCTGGGACGTCGGCCACCAGTGTTACACTCACAAGATCCTGACCGGCCGGAAGGACGGCTTCGCCGGGCTCCGGCGCTGTGGCGGCATCCTCGGTTTTCCCTGCCGGGAGGAGAGCGAGCACGACGTCTATAACACGGGCCACGCCTCGACGGCCCTGTCGGCCGCATTGGGCATGGCCGTCGCCAGGGACAAGGCGGGAGAGAAGCACCACGTCATCGCCGTCGTCGGCGACGGCAGTTTGACCGGCGGCGTCGCCTTGGAAGCGCTCAACCAGATCGGCCACCTCCGCGAACGCCTGATCATCGTCCTCAACTACAACGAGATGTCCATCTCGGCCAACGTCGGGGCCTGGTCGAAATACCTCTCGTATCTCGTTTCTGGTCAGCATTATATCCGGATCAAGGACCAGGCCAAGTCCTTCCTCAGGTCGATTCCCAAGATCGGCTGGCCTCTCATCAAGGCCGGGCGGGCCTTCGAGGAGCTGATCAAGAAGACGATCTTCCCGGGCCTCGTCTTCACCGAGCTCGGCATCCGCTACGTCGGCCCCGTCGAGGGCCACAACGTCCAGTCCCTCGTCGAGGCCTTCGAGCTGGCCAAGACGTACGACGGGCCGATCCTCATCCAGTGCGTGACGCAGAAAGGCAAGGGCTACCAGCCGGCCCGGGCGCACCCCGAAAAATTCCACGGCGCCGGGCCGTTCCAGATCTCGACGGGCGAGCCGCGCAACCGCGAATGGGGGCCCTCTTTTTCCAGTGTTTTCGGAGATGCCCTGATCAAGATAGCCGGGAAGGACGAGAAGGTGCTGGCCATCACAGCGGCCATGGGCGAGGGGACCGGCCTCAAGGAGTTCTCCGAGAAGCTCCCGGAACGCTTCTTCGATGTCGGCATCGCCGAGCAGCATGCCGTGACCTTCGCCTCCGGTCTGGCGGTCTCGGGGTTCAAGCCCGTCGTGGCCATCTACTCGACCTTCCTCCAGCGGGCCTACGACCAGGTCTACCACGACGTCTGCCTGATGGACCTGCCCGTCGTCTTCGTCCTCGACCGGGCGGGCATCGTCCCCGACGACGGCCCCACCCACCAGGGCATCAACGACATCGCCTATCTCCGCCATATGCCTAACATGATCGTCATGGCCCCCAAGGACGAGAACGAGCTCCAGCACATGCTTTGGTCGGCGCTCGCCTACGGCCATCCGGCTTCCGTGCGATTCCCCAAGGCCAAGGGGCTGGGCGTTCCCATGGATGAGCATCTCCATGTCATCCCGCCGGGACGGAGCGAACTGGTCAAGGACGGCCGGGACCTCCTCTTTGCTTTCGGCAATATGGTCCGGCCGGCGCTCGAGGCCGCCAATGCCCTGGAAAAGGACGGGATCTCCCTGGCCGTCGTCAACGCCCGTTTCGTCAAACCCCTCGACGAAGAGATGATCAAGCGTTTCGCCCGCCCGGGCGCAACGGTCGTCACGGTCGAGGAGGGGATCCTTTCCGGCGGCGCCGGGAGCGCGGTGCGCGAGCTCCTCGACCGAGCGGGCCGCTTCGACATCCGGTTCAAGGCGATCGGTCTTCCCCTTGAAGCCTATCCTTTAGGCAAGGCCGACGAGATCCGGGCCGTGGTCGGCTTGGACGTCCCCGGCCTCACCAGGCAGATCAAGGACCTCTACCTGGTCCCCCTCTGCTCCGGCGGCGATGAGAGAACGCGCGGATAAACTCCTGGTCGGGCGGGCCCTCGCGCCGAGCTGCAAAGAGGCGCAGGCCCTGATCATGGCCGGGCTGGTCACGAGCGCGGGCCGACCCGTCCTCAAGCCCGGCGAGCTCGTCGACGAGCGAGCGGAACTCAAGGTCGCATGCCCGCTGCCCTTTGTCAGCCGCGGGGGCCTCAAGCTCGAGGAGGCCCTCGAGCGCTTCGGCATCGATGTCGGCGGGCTGGTCGCGCTCGACATCGGCGCGTCGACCGGGGGATTCGTGGATTGCCTGCTGAAACGAGGCGCGACGAGGGTTTACGCCGTTGACGTGGACACCAAACAGCTCGACTGGGGGCTCAGCCGGGATCCCCGCGTTGTGGCCGTCGAAAAGAACGCCCGCTATCTCGCCGCGGAGGACCTCGCCGGGCCACCGGACATCGTCACCATGGACGTTTCGTTCATCTCCGTCCTCAAGGTCCTGCCCGCCCTCGCCGAGATCCCCGGCGCATGGACCCTCGTGGCCTTGATCAAGCCGCAGTTCGAGGCCGATCCGAGGGACGTCGGCAAAAAGGGCGTCATCCGGGACGAGAACGTCCACGCCGGGGTCTTGGTTCGGGTCGTCGGCGGGGCCCGGCAGCTCGGGTTCGGGCTGGCCGGCCTCATCCGCTGCTCGACGCGGGGGCAGAAGGGCAACGTCGAGTTCTTCGTTCGGTGGGTCAAGGGAGAGCCGGATCTCAACGCGGACTCCATTCCAGCCATGATCAAGGAGGCGGTCAGCCATGAATAACGTTCGTAAAGCCGGTATCGTCATCAAGCCCCACGCGCCATCCGTCGAGGGCATCCTGAAGATCGTCGTCGAATACTTCGAGGGCCGCGGCATCGCTTGCGTCCTGGAGGACGTCGCGGCCCGCAAGCTCGGCCGGCCGGACGGCCTGCCGCGGCCGGAAGTCCCGGCCGCCTCGGACCTCGTCGTCGTCCTCGGCGGGGATGGGACCCTGCTCAGCATCGCCCACCACGCCGCCCAGGCCGGTGTCCCGGTCATGGGCGTCAACCTCGGCCGGCTGGGCTTCCTGACGGAGATCCCCATCAGCGAAGCCACCTTGACCCTCGACAGCTTCCTGGCCGGGGACACGAGCGTCCTCAGCCCGCGCTGGCTGCTCGAGGCCCGGACGGCGAAAACCGCGTCCACTTGCCTCAACGACGTCGTCGTCACCAAGGGCGCCATGGCGCGCATGATCGAATTGGCCATCGGCATCGACGGCAAGGAAGTGGCGACGCTCAAGGCCGACGGCCTCATCGTCTCGACGCCGACCGGCTCGACGGCCTATTCGCTCTCGGCCGGGGGGCCGATCATCCACCCCCTCGTCCCGGCCTTCGTCCTGACGCCCATCTGCCCGCACACCCTCTCTTTCCGGCCCCTGGCGGTGCCGTCGACATCGACGGTCGGCGTCCGGCTCCTGACCGGCGGGGAGGAGGTCTACCTGACGCTCGACGGCCAGCGGGGCGGCGTCCTCGTCCGCGACGACGTCGTCGACATCCGCAAGGCTCCGTTCGAGCTCCAGCTCATTACCTCGCCGCGCCGGAATTACTACGACTTGGTCAAGGAGAAGCTGGGCTGGGCCGGATAGCGGCTGGATAGAGCGGCTGTCCCTCTTGGTTTGACAAGTTCCCTGCCCGCCGCTATCATGGAGTGCGCTTTTCCCGTATCGAACAACACTCATAGGAGATGAACATGTCAGACGCTATTATCACCGGTACCGACGCCGCCTTTGACGCCGAGGTCCTCAAGTCCGACCTCCCGGTGCTCGTGGATTTCTGGGCCCCCTGGTGCGGCCCCTGCCTGATGATCGCGCCCGTCGTCGAGGAGATCGCCGAGTCCCACAAGGGCAAGCTCAAAGTGGTCAAGATGAACGTCGACGAGAACGGCCAGACCCCCCAGACCTACGGCGTCATGGCCATCCCGACCCTGATCCTGTTCAAGGGCGGCCAGGCCAAAGAAAAGGTCGTCGGGGCCCTGGCCAAGAACAAACTCATCGATCTCATCGCCAAGTATCTCTGATCCGGCCATGGGCGCCCCCTGGGACGTCGTCATCGTCGGCGCCGGCCCGGCCGGCCTGGCCGCAGCCATCTATACTGGGCGGGCGCGCCTGTCGACGGTCGTCCTGGAAAAAGGGGTTCCCGGCGGGCAGATCCTCCTTACCGACTGGGTCGAGAACTACCCCGGCTTCCCGGCCGGCGTGACACCCTTCGAACTGATGCAGAGCTTTCGCAAACAGGCGGAAACATTCGGCGCCAGGATCGAATCCGACGAGGTCCTTGAGGTCGCCAAGTCCGACGAGTCGTTCGTTCTCAAAGGGCATAAGGGCAATTACGAAGCCCGGGCCGTCATCCTGGCCTCGGGCTCGGCTTATCGGCGGCTGGGCATCCCTGGCGAGGAGAGGCTGACGGGCAGCGGCGTGTCGTACTGTGCGATCTGCGACGGCGCCTTTTTCCTAGGGCGCGATATCGCCGTGGTCGGCGGCGGGGACAACGCTCTGAAAGAGGCCCTCTTCCTGACCCGGTTCGCCCGGACGCTGACCCTCATTCATCGCCGGGATAAGTTCCGCGGCGAAAAGATCTACCAGGAGCGGGTCGCGGCGAACGGCAAGATCCGCGTCCTGCTGAACACCGTCGTCGACAGCGTCGAAGGGGCCGCTAAAGTGGAATCGCTCTCTGTCCGCGATCTCAGGGACGGCTCCGTTTCCTCCCTGGCCGTATCCGGCTTGTTCGTCTCGATCGGGACCCAGCCCCAGACAGGATTCGTCAAGGGATTTCTCAAGCTCAACGAGTGGGAGCAGGTCAAGGTCGATCTTGACATGGCCTCGTCGGTCCCGGGCCTCTTTGCCGCCGGCGACGTTTCCGACGCCTGCCCCAAACAAATAGCCACGGCCGTGGGCACGGGCGTCCACGCCGCCCTCTCCGTCCAGGAATATTTGTCCCGCCTCACTTAGCGGCAGGCGCCGGCTGTATCTTGAGGGCCGCTGCCGCGTCGTACTCCTCGTTGAGCACCGCCGCCAATTCCGCCCCCCAAAACAGGATGAGCATCGAGGCGGAGATCCAGAGCAGGAAGAAGATGATCGAGGTCAGCGTGCCCTGGAGGAGCTTGTTCAGGACGATGCCGACCGCCGAGAAGTGGACGACGTAGAAGGCGAACATCCGCTTGAAGAACTCGAAGAGCAGGGCCGCGACCGCGGCCGGGATGAGCGCCGCCCGCGTATGGACCTTGACCTCGGGAATGAACTTGTAAAGGATGAAGAACATCAGGAAGGTCAGGACGTAGGGGATGACGTATTTCAGGAAGACGTTGTTGATGACGGCGAAGGCCTCAGGGTTGAGGCCGGTCCGGACGAGTTCGCTCTCCTGAAGGGTCCGGCCGATGGCGGTCCAGACGGCGGTCATGGCCAGCGAGAAGACCATGAAGATGCCGACGACGAACATGAGCAGGAATTCCATGAGCCGGTTGTAAAAGAAGGACTTGTGGTACTTCGTCCGGAAGATCTGGTTGATCGCCGCGATGAGGCTCGAGAAGAGAAAGCTGGCCGAGATGAGCGAACCGACGACGCCGAACAAGCCGAGCTGGCCGACGGCGCCGGACAGGTCCCCGAGGCTCTTGAAAAAGCCCGGGTCGAGCTTGGCGAAAAAATCGTCGGTGAAAATGTTGAGGCTGCGCAGGGCGATCTCCGTGTCGCCCAGGAACCTCGCCGCCGCGGCGAAGAACAGGGCGATCAGGGGGACGCTGCAGAGGAGCGAGAAATAGGATACGACGATAGCCGAGGTCCAACACTTGTCCCCGTTGAACCGCTTGAAGGACGCGGTCAGTAGCTGAAGCGTCGAGCGTGTCATCCGCTCCGGGTCTGAGGGGCCTCGGTCGCTAGGCCTTTATCACGTAGTTCCCCCACTGGACCATCAGGATGATGATGGTGATGAGCAGGGCGTAAATGACCAGGGTCTCGATGAGGACGAGCCCGAAGACGAGGAGGAAACGGATGTGCGGGGCTCCGGCCGGGTTCCGGGAGATCCCCTCGCAGGCGCTGCTGATGGCCTTGGCCTGGCAGAAGGCCCCGGCGGCGACGGACAGGGTGATGATAGCCGCGCCGACGATGAGCGACAGCTTGAACAGTCCGGCGTGGGCTTCGGCGGCCGCGGCGTCCTGGGCAAGCAAGGGCAGCGCCATCAGGGCGACCCCGAAAAACATCAGGCTCATGGCTTTGAGTTTCTTGGACATGACGGAACTCCTTTTCGTTTAATGCTCTTCTTCATGGGCGACGGCGCCCGCGATGTAGATGCAGGACAAGAGGACGAAGACGAACGACTGGATGATCGAGGTGAAAATGGCCACGGCCATGAACGGCAGGGGCAGGAGGAAGGGGATGATCGAGGCCATGATGACAATGAGCAGCTCCTCGGCGAAAATGTTGCCGAAAAGCCGCATGGACAGGGATACCGGCCGCGAAAAGTGGCTGATGATCTCGATCGGGATCATCAGCGGGGCCAGGGCCGGGATGGGGCCCATGAAATGCTTAAAGTACTTGAGCCCCTGGGCCTTGACGCCCTGGGCGTGGTAGTAGAAAAAAACGACCAGGGCGCAGCCGAGGGTGGCGTTGAGCTTGCTCGTCGGCGACATGAAGCCGGGGAAGAGGCCGATCATGTTGCAGCCGAAGACGAAGAGGCCCACGGTGCCGATGACCGGCAGGTATTTCCGCCCCTCCGGGCCGACGGTGTCGACGACCAGCCCTTCGAAGAGCTGGACGATCATCTCGATGATGTTCTGGCGTCCCCGGGGGACCATGGATAACCGCCGCGAGGCCAAGCCGAGCACGACGATCAGGGTGACGGTCACGATCAGGACCATGACCAGGTAGTCGGGGACGACGTGGAGCGGGTCGGGGACCTTGATCCCGACGAGGCCGAGGACCGCGGCGAGGGGCGGGCCGAAGACGCGGTTGAAGGCCTCGACGACCCAGAGGCTGTGTTCTAGTCCTTCCATGTTCTCAGGAGAAGAAGGGCCCGGATACCTTCGACGAGAGATACCAGGACGAGCACGGAAAAGCCGGCGCCGAAGGCGAGGATCTTCTTCGGATAGACGAGGATTATAAGTAAAAAGACGGCGCAAATCAACACCAGGCGCAGCGCGTAGAGGATGATCGCGGAGCGCAGGGCGCCCTTCTTCTCGCGGGCGAGAAAACGGGTCAGCGATTGCTTGAGCCCGGCGAAGCCCAGGGCCGAGAACGCCCCGCCGGCGAAGAAGACGAGCCCGGTCAGAAGGTCGAAGAGGAGCATCGCCGGCAGGGCCAGGACGGCCGAGGCGGCCAGGATCTCGACGGGGATCCGGCGGAGGATGCGCTCTTCGAGGGCGTCCGTCTTTTCGGGCTCCATAACGGGGCTAGTATAGCACCTTCGCCCCTGTCGCCGAAAGAGATCCGGCCCTTCCTTGACTTCCCTCCGCGCTTCTCTGAGAATAGGGCCCGGAACGAGCGAGACACCCGGGAGGCAAAACGCCATGTCCACGGCATTCCTGGTCAAGTTTTTCGGCCTTCTTCTGGGCATCCTGGCCCGCACCCTTCTGCCCTGGCTGCGCAAGGTCAAGGAAGGCAAGGTCAGGGGCTTCGGCCGCCGCTATTTCTATTCGGCATTGGCCTCCGCGGCCATCGGCCTCTTCCTGACCCTTATCATCTTCCCCCGGTTCGAAGCCGGCGCCGCCGGGCAGGGATTCGAGGAGCTGTTCAAGCTCTTCTGCCTGGCTTTCGGCTTCGGCTTCGGCTGCAACGCCCTGGTCAACGAGGGCGATGCCTGGGCGGGCAGGCCGGGGAGGTTCGAGACGGAGGCGGGCGGCGAGGGACCGACCCCGGCCTGATGAACGGCAAGCCCCGGCGACCGGATCTGAGGCGGCTGGCCGAGCTGAGCTCGCTCGGCCTCATCCTGCCGTCCTCGATCGGCGTCGGGCTCTTTTTCGGCTACTTCCTCGACCGCTGGCTCGGCACGGCTCCCTGGCTCCTTCTCTCTTTCACCGTGCTCGGCATCGTCTCCGGGCTGCTCAGCCTTTTCCGGGCGCTTAAAAAACAGATGAAGGACGAGCCGCCGGACGCTTGAGCCCGGCGTTTGCTTCTCCACGGTCGGTGTGCTAAATATCAAACGATGGAGTATTGTCCTTCCCCGCGTCCTCGGCCGCGCCTCCTCGCCTGGCTCTGCCTGGCCGGACTGGCGCTGCCGGTGACGCTCGTCTCACAAACCTCCGTCCCGCAAACCGCGGCCGCTCAAGCCGGCCCCGGCGGTTCGGCCGAGGTCAAGATCCTGGCTCGGAACCAGGAGACAACGAAAGACCGGGTCTTCGCTTCGGGCGACGTCGAAGTCCGTTACCGCGAGCTCCTCCTCTTCGCCGACCGGGTCGAGTACAACATCGAGACGAAGGACGTCCTGGCCGAAGGTAACGTCGTCGCCCAGTCGGGAGGCGAAGTCATCCGGGCCGAACGCGTCCTCTTCAACCTCGAAACCGGGCGGGGGACGGTCGAGGAAGCCTCGGGCATCATCCAGCCTTCCCTCTTTTTCGAGGCCGAGAGCCTCGAGCGGAAGCGCGAGGACTTCTTCAGCCTGACGAACGCCCGGATCACGGCTTGCACCCAGCCGAATCCGCGCTGGAGCTTCGGCCTGTCCAAGGCCAATCTGAAAAAAGACGACTACCTGGAGATGTGGGACGCCGTCGTCCGGGTGAAAAGTGTCCCCGTCCTCTATCTGCCGTACCTGCGGTACCCGCTTCGGGAGCGGGCCACGGGCTTCCTTCTGCCCCGGTTCGGCTTCGGCGGTCCGAAGGGATTGGCCGTGTCCCAGAGCTTCTTTTGGGCCATCGCCGCCAACATGGACGCCACGATCGGCGTCGACCTCTATCTCTCGCGCGGCACCGGCGCGGGCCTCGAGTACAGGTACCTTTTCCCGGGCGGGACGAAGGGCGACCTCAACCTCTATTATTTCTTCACCAAGAGGGACGCCCTGGGGGAGAAGCCCGGCAATTCGTCCATCGTCCGCCTCAACCACACCCAGGCCCTGCCCCTCGGTTTTAGCCTCGTCGCCAACGTCGACTACCAGTCCTCCTACAGCTTCCTCCGGGAATTCGACAACAATTTCCAACGGGCCCTGGTCTACAACCGCACCAGCCAGGCCTATCTCACCCGGTCGTGGCGCCGGTTCAACCTGAGCGCCCGCGTGTCGCGCTTCGAGACCTATTTCTCGCAGCTCGACGACGCCAACGTCACGACGTCCCTTCCCCAGATAAACTTCAACGTCTTCAAGACGAAGCTCTTCTCGGCGCTCTTTTTCTCGCTGAGCACGTCCTTCAACCGATGGCAATACGGCTGGAAGTCGCAGTACGCAGCCGGGACCGAGCGCCGCTCGGCCCGCTTCGCCGTCAGCCCGACGCTGAGCCTGCCGTTTTCCTCGATCCCCTGGCTCACCGCGACGACCTCGGTCACGGCGAACCTATCGTATTACGGCCAGAGCCTCGATCCGGAGACCGGCGGGATCGTCGACAAGCCACTGTTCACTCGGAACCTTGTCGCCGGGATCGAGGTCGTCGGGCCCGTCTTCTACCGGATCTTCTATGGCCGGGACGGCCAAGCCCGGCTCAAGAACATCGTCGAGCCTTACGTCCATTATTCCTATGACAGCCCGACAAACCAGTCCGACCGGGTCGTGACGTCCTACGGCTTTTTCCGCTACCACCAGATGAGCTACGGCGTCACCAGCCGGTTCCTGTTCAAGACCGGAGACAGGGCGGTCGAGGTCTTTTCCCTCGGGCTGGGCCAGACCTTCTATTTCTCCCCTGAAGACGGCCCCCTGTCCCGTTTTCCCGTCGACGGCAAGGCGCCCAGGTTCTCGGAGATCGCCGGGACGCTCCGGTTCTATCCGCAGGCCAAGTTCAGCTTCGACGCCTCGGCCGCCTACAACCCGTATTACAAAAGCTTGTCCAGCCTGAGGCTTAGCGCCACGGCCGGCTCGAAAGGGGACGGCGATTTCCTGACCCTGAGCTGGTTCTCCAGCCGGAATTCCTGGGTCACGGGGATCGACCCCGCGCTCCTATCGCTCTACAACCGCGACCAGGTCGGCGTTTTCGGCGGGCTGCGGCTGCCCCGCCTTTCGCTCGACCTTCAGCTCGAGGCGGACTACAACATCAAAGAACGGCGGCTCCTCTATACCGGCGCCCAGGCGACCTACCATTACCAGTGTATCGACGTCCTGGTCGACGTTCGGGTCTTCTATTTCCGCGACCGGCCGGACACCCAGATCAGGGTGTCGCTGGGCCTCGGCACGATCGGCAAAACGCTCGATTTCCTGGGGGGGTTCGGATTCTAGGGACGGGAGGACGACCATGAGTTCGGAGCGGACCCTTGACGCCAAGACGATCCTCGTGACGGGCGGGGCGGGCTTCATCGGCAGTCATTTTATCCGGATGGTCCTCCACCGCCATCCGTCGACGCGGGTCATCAACCTGGACAAGCTGACCTATGCCGGGAACCTCGACAACCTGAGCGACGTCCAGGAAGACCCGCGCTACGAATTCATCCTCGGCGACATCCGCGACAAGGCCCTCGTCCGGCGCGCCTTCGCCTGCGTCCAGGGCGTCGTCCATTTCGCCGCCGAGACCCACGTCGACCGGTCGATCTACGACGCCGGCGAGTTCGTCCTGTCCAACGTCCACGGCACCTACACGCTCCTCGATGCCCTCCGGGCCTTCCCGGCCGTCGAGTTCTTCATCCATGTTTCGACCGACGAGGTCTACGGCAGCCGGACGGGACGTGCCGCCCGGGAAACTGATCCCCTCCAGCCGTCCTCCCCCTACGCGGCGACCAAGGCCGCCGGGGACCATCTCGCCCGGGCTTACCACGTGACCTACGGCCTGCCGACGATCGTCCTCCGCCCGAGCAACACCTTCGGCCCGGGCCAATTCCCCGAGAAGCTCATCCCGCTTTTCCTGACCAACGCCCTCGAAGGCAAGACGATCCCCTTGTTCGGCGACGGGCTGAACGTCAGGGACTGGCTCTACGTCGAGGACCATTGCCGGGCCGTCGAAGCGGCCGTTCTGAAGGGTCGGCTCGGGAGCGTCTACAACGTCGGGGGCGGCGTCGAACTGACGAACATCGATCTTGCCCGGCGCATCTTGGTCGCGCTCGACGCGCCCCATGAGCTCATCCAGTTCGTCCCCGACCGGCCCGGCCACGACCGCCGATACGCCATGGACTCGGGACTCATCCGGGCCCTGGGCTGGGAACCGGAGACGCCGTTCGCGGAGGGGCTCAAGAAGACGGTTCGCTGGTACGCTTCGAACAGGAGCTGGTGGCGGAAGGTCCGGACGCGATCGCTCTGAGCGGGCCGCCTCAGATGGGCAGCTCGAGCTGGTTGTCCTGGTGGAGCTTGCGGTCGGCCTCGATGTCCTCGAGCAGGTCCGGCGTGATGTCCCCCGTCGGGTAGATGCCGTCGAAGCAGGCGGCGCAAAAATTCGTGATCTTCGGGTTCTCGGTCCGGACCGCCTTTTTCAGATCGGCTAGCGACTGGTAGATGACCTTGTCGGCGCCGATCTTCCGGGCCACGGCGGCCTCGTCGGCGTCCTGGGCGACGAACTCCGTCTTCGTCTGCATGTCGATGCCGTAGACACAGGGGTAGCGGAGGGGCGGCGAGTAGGAGGCGAAATAGACCTTCTTCGCCCCGCACTCGCGGATCATCTCGATGATGGCCTTGGAGGTGTTGCCCCGGACGATGCTGTCGTCGACGAGGAGGACCCTTTTTCCCCGGATCTCCGAGGCGATGGGATTGAGCTTCTGGCGGACGGAGTCTCTCCGCTTTTCCGCCGCGGGCATGATGAAGGTCCGGCCGATGTAGCGGTTCTTGACCAGGGCCTCGCTGTACTTCAGGTTGAGCTTGCGGGCGATCTCGATGGCGGCGTCGCGGGCGGAATCGGGGACGGGCACGACGACGTCGATGGCCAGCTTGCGCCGGCGGATCTCCCGGGCCAGGGACCGGCCGAGGTTGACCCGGCACTTGTAGACGTTGACCTTGTCGATGAACGAGTCGGGCCGGGCGAAATAGACCCACTCGAAGAGGCAGGGCGACGGGCAGGCCCGGCGGATCCTCTTCTTGTGAGGGGCCCGGCCCTTGTCGATGAAAAGGACCTCTCCCGCCTCGATGTCCTTGATCTCGCCGAAGTTCATGATGTTCAGGCTGACCGTTTCCGAGGCGATCGCGAAGGAAGGAAGGAGGCCGTCGCGGCGGACGCCGTAAACGAGCGGTTTGATCCCGTAGGGGTCACGGAAAGCCACCAGGCCCTGCCCGGCGATGTAGGCGACCACCGAATAGCTGCCTCTGACCTTGTCGAAGACGGCCTCGACGGCCCGGAAGATGTGCTCGGGCGCCAGGTCCTTCGTTCGTTCTCGGGCCAGGGATTCGGCGAAGATGTTGAGGAGGATCTCCAGGTCGCAGTCGGAGTTGAGCAGCCGATGGTGCTCCTCGAAGAGCTCGTCGCGGAGCTCCCGGTAGTTGGCCACGTTCCCGTTGTGGGCCATGATGATGCCGAAAGGCGAGTTGATCTGGAAGGGCTGGGCGTCCTCGCCGCCGCCGCCGCCGATCGTGGGATAGCGGGTGTGGCCGACGCCGATCGAGCCGCGCAGGGGCAGGATGGCCTCGGGAGTGAAGATGTCGTGGACGAGCCCGTTGCCCTTTTTTGTGTGGAAGCGCCCGTCGAAGGTGATGACACCGGCCGAATCCTGGCCCCGATGCTGGATGGCCAGAAGGCCTTGGTAGAGGTCCCGTATCACGGGGCCGTTGCCCCAGATGCCGATGACACCGCACATGGTCAGGCCTTGTCAGCCCGGCCCGGTTCGACCGCGGCCTCGTCGATGATCATGACCGGGATGTCGTCCTTGATCGGGTAGACGCGATGGCACGAAACGCACTTCAGGCCTTTTTCGTCTGCCGTGACCTTGACGTCGGCCTTACATAGGGGACAGGCCAGAACGGCCAGAAGGGAGGCGCTGATAGGCATGCTGATATCCTGCATCAGCATACCCGGGGCCGCGCGCTTCGTCAAGTGCGGGACGCGGGATCGGCGGAACGGCGTGACCGGTTCGGCCCGTCGAGGAAATGCCTTGACACCGTTTCCGGGCAGGGCTAAATTGGCGCCGTGGCTCCAGGATACTCTTCCCTTCAAACGGCGGCGTTGGGATGTCTCCCGGCCGATCGGGAGCGGAGCATCGTGCAGGCCGCGCGACGCGGCGACGCGCAGGCGTTTCGGGAACTCTACCAGGCCTATCGCGATCCGGTTTGGGCCTTGGTCGTTTCTTTGGTCGGGGACCCGCTTCAAGCTCAAGACGTCCTCCAGAACGTTTTTTTTAAAGCGTTCCGGGGCCTCGGCGGCTTCCGGTTCCAGTCCGGCCTGTTCACCTGGATCTACCGGATCGCTCACAACGAATGCCTTAACCATCTACGCAACCGCCAAGTCCCGTACGTCCCGCTCGAGGCCATCGTCGGCAGCGGCGACGAGATCGATAGGGCGCGCATATCCGACCTGGAGGAAGCGCGCAAGGCCGCCCTTCGAGACGCGGTGATGCAGCTGCCCTTCAAGATGCGCGAAGTCGTCGTCCTCAAATACGTGGAAGACCTGTCCTACATGGAGATGAGCCGGATCCTCGGGTGTCCGCCCGGAACGGTGGCTTCGAGACTGAACCGGGCCCTGGTGGAGCTCGAAATGCGTCTGCGGCCATTTAAGGAACTCCTATGAAAAGGCTCGATGGCCGGGAGCTTCGAGGATGAGATATCGGTGCTTTTTCCTCCGAAGGAGATTCGTGGCCTACCTCGAAGGCGGAGTCGCGCCCGGCAAAGCGAAGCTCATAGAACGGCACTTGGGGGCCTGCCGGGAATGCGAGGAGTTGTTGGCCCGGCTTCGCTCGGGCCACGAGGCCGGGCGGCAGTTCGGCCGGCTCGCGTCGGATCCCGGTCATCGGCCGCCGGAGTTCGAGGAGGTCTGGGCGGCGACCGACGCGGATCTCGACCGGCACGGCCGTCCGGCGCGGGCCGGCGGAAAACTCCTTCAGACGTTATCGACGCCGCTCGCGGTCCGGGCCCTCATCGTGCTGGTGCTGACGCAAGCCGTTCTCCTCGTCGTGTTTTTGCGGAAGATCCCTCCGCGGGCGGTCGCCGGCGCCGTCCGGACCGAAGACGCCCCGTTGCTCCGGGGCTATTCGCCCGTGCGCATCGCCGAGTTCTCTTCGAACTCCGAATTCCGGGTCGTTACGGAGGGGTTCGTCGAGGACGTGTATTTCGACGAGCACGAAAAGAGTCTGCATATCAAGCTGGTCGAAGCCCCGCTTAGGCCGGAGCCGTTCGTGATCTGCGAGGTCAGGGATCTCGGCGGCCTGACCATCCCCTCGCCGGGCAGCCGCGTGCGCGTCTACGGCGCGGCCCGGTACGACGCCCAGCCGGGCCGCGGCTGGCACGAAGTCAATCCGGTCCTGGCCATGGCCGTTCTCAAGCGCTGAGTTCTGCCCCGGCTCGGCCGCGTGCGAGTCGGAGGAGACACGCGGCGCCAAGCCTTCCGCCCCCCGTCTTCCGGATGCAATGGCCATATTCGCAGTTGCGCCGGCCGCAGGACGGCATTATAATCAGGGCCAGGGGAAGACCCGCTCATCGAGGAGGTGGGCCGTGCTTTATTTCGCCTATGCTTCGAATATGAACTTCATCCAGATGAAGAGATGGTGCCCGGGCAGCCGCTTCCTGAAGACGGTCTTCCTCGAAAGGCAACGCTTCGTCTACGACGGATATTCCCTGACCTGGGGCGGCGCGGTCGGGAACCTGGTCGGATCCGATAGGGAACGCGTCTGGGGTGCCCTCTTCGAGATCACCGAGAAAGACCGGCTGTCCCTGGACGCGTTCGAAGGGTACCCGAGGACCTACGACCGGAAAGAGGTCGATGTCAAGGACACGGAGGGGAACGTCTACCGGGCCGTGACCTACGCCCGGGCCGGACGGGCCGTGGGGAAGCCCCACCCCGACTACGAGAAGGTCGTCCTCGACGGCGCCAAGGACTCTTGTCTCCCGGAAGAGTATGTGGACCGCTACTTGCGGGTGGCCAGGATCTAAATTAGAACCGGTAGCGGAACCCTGCCCGGGCAGCCATACCCGATAAGTTGATGCCGGCCTGGCGGGTGTCGACGACGCCCTCTTCGGCCAGCTTGCTGTCCCCGATGAAAAGTTGGGGATAGAGGCGGGAGTCGGCGCCCTCTTTCCTGAAAAAGTAGAGTATTCCCTCCTCGGTCAGCGTATCGCCGTCCGAGTTTCGGTAGACTTCCTGGCCCGAGAGTCCGCTGAAGCTGGCCATGCGGAACCCCGCTTCGACGAAGAAGGACGTGTTCGCGCCGACCTTCCAGTCCCCGCCGAAGGCCGCTTCCGCGCCGAAGCGATGCGCCGTGGCGGTGCCCTTCCATTCCTGCCAGCTGTCGCCCCGTTCCAGCCGGTAGAGGTAGCCGGCCTTGACGAAATAGACGCCGAGGCTTCCCCGGATGTAAAAGCCCCTTCCCGGATAGAACCGGACGCCGACCTTGACCGGGCTGGCGCTGACCGAGGGTCTGGTGTCGAGAGTCTCCGAAAAGATCCCGTTCGTGAATCCGACCCAGCCCCGGTTCGCGCCCCAGAAATAGTCGACGCCCAGCCCCAGGGAGAGCCAGGACGAAACCCTGTAGGAAAGCTCGAGGCCGACGATCGTCGCCAAGTGCAGGGCATCGACGGGCCCCGAGGCCGGAAGTCCGAGGAGAGCGGCGTTTGTATCGGCGAATCCCTGGGCGCCGTCGTTGAGGTCCCGGGGGGCGATCCAACCGGCTCCCCCGGACAGGGAAAACTCCAAGAACGAGGCCGGGCCGCTCCGCCCGGCCGGCCTCTTCGTCCCCGCCGCTTCGGCGCGCTGCCTCGGGGAGGTCTCTCTCTCCGGCGTTCTCCTCTCGGGCTCGGGCGCCGCCGCCTGCTCGACGACGACCAGGCTTTCATGGATGTAGCCGCCGATGACTCCGCCGTCCTCCAGGGTGTAGCGGACGAAGAACCACTCGCCTTCTTTCCTATCGGCTTCGAGGACCGTGCCCTCGGGGATCTGCTGGACGATGGAGCTGCCGATGTCCGGTTTTTCCCTGAGGTTGGCCTGTTCGGCCGTGACCTTGACCTTCATCGGCCGG
This sequence comes from Candidatus Aminicenantota bacterium, assembly GCA_041303965.1. Taxonomy (GTDB): domain Bacteria; phylum Acidobacteriota; class Aminicenantia; order Aminicenantales; family Saccharicenantaceae; genus RBG-16-66-30. The sequence goes on along the minus strand of JBFYOD010000001.1, from coordinate 66,583 downwards.
GCCGGCGCGTCCTGGGCCGCGGCGCAAAAGGCCGCGCCGAGGACAAGGATCACAATGTTCGGGAGGATGGTTCGTTTCGTGCGCATGGCGGGTTCACCTTGGGACGATTATAGTCGACTCGACGCGCGCGGACAAGCGAGGGACGGAAGGGAGGGTTCGAACCCGCCGGCCGAGATTCGGCGCCCGAGCGGGTGGCGGGCATTCCCGGGATGCTTAAGAACGGCGCACGGAAGCACGCGACAACGGCGCTCCCGTGCGCCCGACTTCACGGTCCGAAGTTTTCAGAGATCAGAATCTGTAGCCGAGCGTGAGTCCGAGGTAGTTGTACTTCAGAAAACCCGCGCCCGACTCGGTTATGGTCAGTAAATAGCCCGTCAGTTTGAGTTTGCCGAAATTGTAGCCGACGTTGATCTTGGGCATCAGATTGCCCGTTTCCGAGTCCCCCGACGCGAGATAGATCGGCAGGACGACACCGGCGCCGACGAAGAAGTTCCCGGACTTATAGTTGAGAATGACACCGGGGCTGAGTTCGACATAGTTAAAAGCGAAATCGCTGTCCACAAGGGCCATGAGCTCGGGGCTGATCTCGAAGGATTTGCCAAGAGCGAAGCCGACGCGAAAGTCCAGGGTGATATCGACCCAATCGAACGAGATCCCAGGGAAGACGTTGGTCTGGACTCCCAAGTTGAGGCTGAGATCCGTCTTTTTCTCCTGAGCCAGGGCCTGCTCGGCGGCCGCTCCGGCGAACAAACCCACCGCCAAAACAACCAACATGACCTTTTTCATAATTCTTCTCCTAAAGTGGATTTCTAGCCCGGATCGACCGGACACTCCTTAATTTAGTCGGCCAGGGAGAGATTTGTCAACATTTTGTAAAAAAATGGTTAAGAATCGGTCATTCGTACTCAGCCCAGTGCTTGACCTTGAGGTCGGCGGGTTTCTTGGCAGCCAAGGCTTGGACGAAGAGGTCGGCGGCCTGGAGGTTGGTCAGGATGGGGATCGAATAATCGACGGCCAGGCGCCTCAGCTTGTAGGCCGAGTTGAACTCGACCCTTTTCCCCGGGTTGGGGACGGAGATGACGAGATCGATCTTGCGGCCGGCGATGTAGTCGCGGATATTGGGCCCTCTCCGTTCGTGGACCTTGAACAGGCGTGTGTTGGGGACGCCGTTCTCCTTGAAGTAGGCCGAAGTGCGCTCGGTCGCGAAGATCCTGTAGCCCAGGCCGGCCAGGGTTTGGGCGGGGCCGAGGAAGCGGTGCTTGGATTCCTCGCCGCCGATCGTCAGGAGGATGTTTTTTTTCGGCAGAACGAACCCGGTCGAGAGGATGGCCTTGAGATAGGCCTCGCGGACGTCCTCCCCCAGGCAGGCGACCTCTCCGGTCGAGGCCATCTCGACGCCCAGGACGGGGTCGGCGCCCTTGAGCCGGGAGAACGAGAACTGGGGGGCCTTGACGCCGACGTAGTTCAGGTCGAGCGTCGTCTTGCGGTTGCGGACGGGCTGGCCCATGATGGCGGCCACGGCCAACTCGACGAAATTCGTCCTGGCCACCTTGGAGACGAAAGGGAAGGAGCGCGAGGCCCGGAGGTTGCACTCGATGACCTTGATGGCGTTGTCCTTGGCAATGAACTGGATGTTGAAGGGGCCGGTGATCTCCAGGGCCCGGGCGATCTCGCAACCGATGTCGCGGATGCGGCGGATCGTCTCGATGTAGAGCTTCTGGGGCGGCAGGACCATGGTCGCGTCGCCCGAATGCACGCCGGCGTTCTCGACGTGCTCGACGATGGCCGAAGCGACGACCTCGCCGCGGTCGGCCACGGCGTCGAGCTCGATCTCCTTGGCGTTCATGATGAACTTGGAGATGACGACGGGGTATTCGGGCGATACCCGGGAGGCCTTCTGGAGGTAGCGGTCGAGATAATCCTCGTTGAAGACGATGCTCATGGCGGCCCCGCTCAGGACGTAGGACGGCCGGATGAGGACGGGGTAGCCGATCGTCCGGGCGAAGGCCTTGGCCTCCCGGACGCTCCGCAGCTCGCGCCACGCAGGCTGGTCGACGCCGAGCTCGTCGAGGAGTTTCGAGAATTTGAAGCGGTTCTCGGCCCGGTCGATGCTGGCCGGCGGCGTCCCCAGGACGCGCACTCCGGCCTGGTGGCACCGCAGGGCGATGTTGTTGGGGATCTGCCCGCCCATCGATAAGAGGACGCCGAGGGGCCGCTCCTTCTCATAGATGTCGAGGACGCGCTCGAAGCTGAGCTCGTCGAAGTAGAGCCGGTCGCAGATGTCGTAGTCGGTCGACACCGTTTCCGGGTTGTAGTTGACCATGATCGTCGCGAAGCCGAGTTTTTTGAGGGCCAGGGCGGCGTTGACGCAGCACCAATCGAACTCGACCGAGGAGCCGATGCTGTAGGACCCCGAGCCGAGGACCATGACCTTGCCCGGTCGGCCGCCGCCGTTGCGGAAAGAGACATCGTCCTCGCGGCCGTTGTAGGTCACGTAGAGGTAGTTCGTCTGGGCCGGGTATTCGGCGGCGAGGGTGTCGATCTGCTTCACGGCCGGGACGAGGCCCGTCGCCTTCCGCCTCTTTCTCACGCGGAGTTCCGTCGACCCGGTGAGGAGGGCGATCTGCTTGTCCGAAAAGCCCTTTCGCTTGGCCTCGAGGAGAAGGTCCTGCGGCACGGCGCCGAGCCGGCGGCCCCGGAGCCGGGCCTCGCAGTCGACCACGGACTTGATCTTGTGGAGGAACCAGCAGTCGATCCGGGTTAGCTCGTGGATGCGGTCGACGGTGAAGCCCTTCTTGAGGGCCTCGGCGATGCCGAAGAGGCGCTCATCGGTCGGCTGGCGGAGCTCCTTTTCCAGGCTCCGGAACGAGTAATTCTCGTTGGCGACGAGGCCGTACACGCCAACCTGGAGCATCCGGGCCGCCTTCTGGATGGCCTCCTCGAAGGACCGCCCTACGGCCATGACCTCGCCGACGGATTTCATCTCCGAGCCGATCTTCTTCGAGACCCGGCCGAATTTTTTGAGGTCCCAGCGCGGGATCTTGACGACAAGGTAATCCAGGGCCGGCTCGAAGCAGGCCGATGTGACCTTGGTGATCGAGTTCGGCAGGTCGGGCAGGAGATGGCCGAGGGCGAGTTTCGCGGCGACGAAGGCCAGCGGGTAGCCCGTGGCCTTGCTGGCCAGGGCGGAGCTTCGCGACAGGCGGGCGTTGACCTCGATGATGCGATAGTCGCCGTCGCGGGGGTTGAGGGCATATTGGATATTGCATTCGCCGACGATGCCCAGGTGGCGGATGGCCTTGATGGCGATGGCCCGCAGTCGGTGGTATTCCTCGTTCGTCAGCGTCTGGGACGGGGCGATGACGATGCTCTCCCCGGTGTGGATGCCCATCGGGTCGAAGTTTTCCATGTTGCAGACGGTGACGCAGTTGTCGGCGCGGTCGCGGACGACCTCGTACTCGATCTCCTTCCAGCCGTCGAGGTATTCCTCGACGAGGACTTGGGAGGCGGCCGTGAAGGCCTTTCCCAGCGACTCGCGGAGCTCGCGCGGCGCATAGGCGATACCGCTGCCTTTGCCGCCGAGGGCATATGCGACGCGGGCCATGACCGGATAACCGACAACCTCGGCCGCCCGGAGCCCCGCCTCGACCGTCCTGACGGCGATGCCGCGCGGCGTCTTGAGGCCGACCGCGGCCAGGGCCTGGTTGAAAAGCTTACGATCCTCCGTCTTTTCGACGGCCTCCATGGGCGTCCCGAGAACGGGCAGTCCTGCTCTTTCGAGGACTCCGCTTTTCCAGAGGGAGACGCCGCAGTTGAGGGCCGTCTGGCCGCCGAAGGCGAGAAGGACGCCCTGGGGCTTCTCCCGGGCGATGACCTTCTCGACGAAATAGGGCGTGACGGGCAGGAAGTAAACCCGATCGGCCATCCCTTCGGAAGTCTGGATCGTGGCGATGTTCGGGTTGATGAGGACGACCTCGCAGCCCTCTTCTTTGAGGGCCTTGATGGCCTGGCTTCCGGAATAGTCGAACTCGCCGGCCTCGCCGATCTTGAGGGCGCCGCTGCCCAGGATGAGGACCTTCTTTGGCTTTTTCATCCGGCGGCCTCGAGGAACGTATCGAAAAGGAATTCGGTGTCCGTCGGCCCGGGACAGGCCTCGGGGTGGAACTGGACGCCGAAGACGGGCAGGCGACAGTGGCGGATGCCCTCGTTCGTCCCGTCGTTGGCGTTCCGGAACCAGGGCGCCCAGCCGCGGGGCAGGGTCGCAGTATCGACGGCGAAGCCGTGATTCTGGCTGGTGATGTAACAACGCTTGGTGCCCTCTTCGAGGCAGGGTTGGTTCTGGCTCCGGTGGCCGAACTTGAGCTTGAACGTGTCGCCGCCCGCGGCCAGGGCCAGGAGCTGGTTGCCCAGGCAGATGCCGAAAAGGGGAACGGCCTCGCGCAGCAGCTTGCGGACGGCGGCGATCGTCGCCGCGGCCCGTTTCGGGTCGCCAGGCCCGTTGGAGATGACGACGCCCCGGGGCGCAAAGGCCAGGATGCGGCCGGCGTCCGTGTCGGCCGGGACGCGGACGACCGCGACGCCTCGCCGGACGAGGGCGCGGATGATCCCCTGCTTGACACCGCAGTCGATGAGGACAATGGTCTTCGGGGCCCGGGGATTGGTGATGCGGATCTCCGGGGTCGTGACCTCGGCCACGAGGTCGCGAGCGTTGGGGTCGGGCGCGACGCGGGCCTCGCGGCGCAGCCGGGCGAGGTTCAGCGGGCCGTCGGCAACGGCCAGGAGGCCGGGCATGACGCCGCGGACTCGGAGCTTCTTCGTCAGGGCCCGCGTGTCGATGCCGGAGATCCCCGGGATGCCGTTCTCCCGGAGCCAGTCGTCGAGGGTCTTCACCGACGTCTGGTGGGACGGACGGGCGCAAAGCTCCGAGACGGCGTAGCCGGCGATCTGCGGCTTTTCCGACTCGAAGCGGGAGGGATCGACGCCATAGTTGCCGATGAGCGGGTAGGTCTGGCACAGGATCTGGCCGTGATAGGAGGGGTCGGTGATGGATTCCGGGTAGCCGACGATCCCGGTATTGAAAACGACTTCCCCCCCGATCTTGGCGCTCGCGCCGAAACCTACGCCCTCGAGGACGGTCCCGTCCGAGAGGGCCAGTACTGCTCTGCGAATGAGGTCAGCCTCCGTTCCATTTTCGGGCAGTATAGCACAAGCCTCCGGGCGGCTCAACGAAAAGGACAAGGGGAGGCGATATCACCCCTTGAATCATCCATCGGGAGCATGGTATTTTCATCAGGTAAGAGGAGAATGGCCTTCTGTTCTCATGGATGAGGTGAACCCATGCCCGGCGACGGCGGCGAATCGACACTCCTGAAGACGGACGGGTCCGTCCCGGCGGCGCCGGCCTATTCCGGGCCTTCCGACAAGGACGAGCTCATCCGGTCCATGGCCAGGGCCCTGCGCGTCGCTTTCAAGATGGCCTCGATGTACAACCCCGACCATCCGGCCTTCAAGAGCAGCGTCAACGAGCTCATGGCCAAGCTCGAGGCCGTCTTTGTTCACATCAGCCCCCTGTCCATCGGCTTTTCGCCCCATGCCCTTCTCATCGACAACCGGTTCTGGGAGGGCGAGCGGACCTATATCGACCTGGCCCAGCTCTTCCACTTCCGCAAGATCAAGCGGCTCGAGATCCGGCCGGGCATCCCCCACGCCGAGTTCATGCGCTTCGCCTCCAAGATCATGCTGCCCGTCAAGTCCTTCATCAAGGAGGGCGGCGCCCAGGCCATCATCAAGAGGGAGAACATCATCCACATCTCCCTCGATGTGCTGGACTATTCCCAGGTCCTGCTTGGCGAAGGCGAGGAGATCAAGGACATCTGGCCCTACCTCCTCATGGAGGCCGTTGAGGAGGACGATGACACGAAGCTCGGCCAGCTGGCCGGGAGTTTCGAAAAGGTCGTCGGCAAGTTCAACACCGAGGACCTCATCCAGAACGAGGAGTTGCACAAGAACTTTGCCAAGTTCTTCCACTACCTCAAGACGACCTCCGAGGAGAAGCACCGCACGTGCGCGAAACAGCTCCTGCGGACGGTCGTGACCGCCCGGAAGACGCCGACAGAGTCGAAATTCGAGAACCTCAAGCTCCTCATCTCCGACCTGAGCGAGGAGGACCTGGCCTCGACGCTCTGGGAAGAGATCATCGGCAACGACAAGTTCGACTCGCTGAGCTTCAGCATCTTCTCCCGGATCATCGACAAGGAGCGGCACAAGAAGATCTCGACGTCCCTCCACGGCCTCTTCCACTCCGACAACCCCCAGAACCGGAGGCCCGAGGTCGAGTCGAAGATCCGTATCCTCCTTTCGGGGGCCTCGTCCCAGCTCCACTCCGAGATCTACCGCCAGACGCTGTCCAACCTCCTCAACGAGATCTCCTTCGACAAGAAACTCACCCTCGATCGCCAACTCCTCCAGAGGAACTACCGTTTCCTCCTCCTCGTACTGCTCTCCCAGGAGATCAATAAAGAGACGGCCCTCGCCGAGCTCAAACGGGTTGCCGAGGAATGGGAGCGGATCGTCGACGAGGGGGACTTCGAATTCCTGCTCGATCTTAACGAGGTCCTCGAGATCCGGGCCGTCGACCTTCTGGGCGAGCCGGGCTACGAAGAAGCGAAGCGGGCTCTCGCGGAACACGTCGAAGGCTGTCTCCTGCGCGGCGAGACGAGGCCGGAGCTCGACCTCTTCATCGAAAAGCTCGGGCAGAGCGTCCACGAGGGAGAAGCCTACTTCGCCACGATCTTCAAGGACAGGATCGTGACCGCCTCGCTTTTACGCGCCTGTTTCCGGTTCTTCCCCTCCCAGCTCGAGGCGATCCACGCGGGGATCAAGAAAAAGGCCTCCGACAGCGAGCTTCTGGGCAAGATCGCCGACGGCCTGAAGTCCATCGATACGCCCGAGTCATTCGACACGCTGAAGAAGCTCTACGAGGCCGGCGATCCGGCCGTGAAGGTCCGGGCCCTCCAGGCGATGGGGGACCTCCATGAATTCGACGAGGCCTTCCTCTTCCCCATCCTTGGAAAAAAGAACGAGCTCATCCAGGCCGAAGCGCTGATCCTCCTCATGAGGAACGAGCGGACCAAGCATGTCGCCTTCACCAAGCTCTTCGGGCTGCCGTCCCCCTACGGCCTCCGGAACAAGTCGCTCCTCCGTAGCCTCCGGATCGTCGAGCGCTGCGGCCTTCGCGCCGCTTTGCCTTACGTCGAGCCCCTGTCCGAACGGAAGGACGTCTGGAACCGCAAGGTCAGGCAGGAAGCCGGGCGCGTTTTGGAGAAATGGCGTGAGGGATAAGATCAAGATCTGCTTCATCTACCTGATGAACGCCATCCAGGCCGGAAAGATCTACACCGGCGACCACCCCAAGTTCAGGGAGTACCTCGACCGGCTCCACGGAGCCGTCCAGGAGATCCTTGAAGACCGCAAGGAACTCGTCCTCGGCATCGTCGGCGGCGAGGCGGCCTGGGAGGACGAGATCTTTTTCAACCTGCGCGGCAAGCTCGGCCTGCTCATCGATTTTCTGGAGAAGAACAGTATCGAGAGGATCATCTTCCAGCAGGGCCTGCGCTTCGAGGAGCTCCGCGAGTTCATCATCTTCCTGACCCGCGTCAAACGGCAGGAAAAGATCAGCGAGCAGGAGTATTTCAGCTTGCACGGGATCCAGAACATCCGGGCCGGCAAGCTGCGAGCCATGGTCAAGGGGGAGGAGGCGGCGACGCCGGCCGACGAGACACGCATACAGTACGAGGGCTCCGTTCAAACCGTGTCCAACGCCCTCAATGTCGTCCTCGCGAAGGAGGAAGTCGACTACCTCGACCTCCGCTTCAACATCCTGGGCATCATGGAGGACTTCGTCGGACGCCACCAGGAGCTCCTCAACCTGGTCTCGGTCAAGAAGCGCGACATGGTGACCTTCGTCCACCTCCTCAACGTCACCCTGCTCTCGATGTTCTTCGCCTCGAAGCTCCAGTTCTCCAAGGACGACGTCCTCGACCTGGGCATCGCCGCGCTCTACCACGACGTCGGCAAGCTCTACATCTCGCTCCAGGTCATCCAGAAGAAGGACAAGCTGTCCGAAGGGGAGTTCGTCCAGGTCCGCAACCATCCGCTCCTCGGCGCCAAGATCCTCGACAGCTACAAGGACGCCCTGGGCGTCCTGCCCATCGTCGTGTCCTACGAGCACCATCTCCGCTACGACATGGCCGGCTATCCGAAGTCGCCCTACGCCCGTAAGCCCCACGCCGCTTCGCTGATGGTCTCGATCTGTGACGTCTACGACGCGCTGGCCCTCAAACGGTCCTACAAGAAGGACTATCCGCCCGAGAAGATCCATGAGCTGATGATGCTCGAGAAGGGCAAGATCTTCGACCCCCAGCTCCTGGACAAGTTCTTCCAGTTCATGGGTGCCTGGCCGGTGGGGACGCTCGTCTCCATGAGCGACGGGCGGGTCGGCGTCGTCCGGGCCGTGAACGAGCAGGACATCTTCCGGCCGTCCGTCCAGGTGCTGGCCCCGGATAACGCCGGCGAGGTCATCGACCTCGCCAACCTGGGGGACGTACGTATCCTGGAATCTCTGAACCCGCATGCCGAGGGGGGCAAGTACTTGCCGCTCATCGGCTGTCCGATGCCGCTGCCGTCGGACGAAGACGACGAAGTGGTGGCAGCCCTCGACGACGACGACTGAAGGAGGAAGAACATGTGCGGTATCATCGGTTGCGCCGGGCTCAGGGACGTCGTCCCGGACCTGGTCGAGGGGCTGCGGCGGCTCGAATACCGGGGATACGACTCGGCCGGGGTCGCCGTCCTCGATGGCCAGGGCATCGGCCGCCGGCGGGTCAAGGGGAAGATCCGGGACCTCGACGAGGACCTCCGCGTCCATCCGCTCGCGGGCGGCTGCGGCATCGCCCACACCCGCTGGGCCACCCATGGGCGCCCGAGCGAGGACAACGCCCACCCGCACGTCGACTGCAGCGGGACGATCGCCCTCGTCCACAACGGCATCGTCGAGAACTACTGGTCCCTCAAGGAGCGGCTCCGCGGCGAGGGCCACGTCTTCCGGACGGAGACGGACACCGAGGTCATCGTCCACCTCGTCGAGAAGCATTTCCAGGGATCGCTCGAGGGAGCCGTCCGCGCGGCCGTCGCCGAGCTCGAGGGGGCCTTCGCCGTGGCCTGTATCTCGTCGCGCGACCCGGGCAAGATCGTCGTCGCCAAGAACGGCCCCCCCGCCGTCGTCGGCCTCGGCTCCGGCGAGACCTTCATCTCCTCGGACATCACCCCGCTCCTCCACCACACCCGGCGCGTTTCCTACATGAGCGACGGCGAGATCGCCGTGCTCACCCCGGCGGGCGTCCGCTTCTCGACCTTCGCCGGGGCGCCGGTCGAGAAGCCCGTGGAGACCCTGACCTGGGAACCGGCCATGATCGAGAAGAGGGGTTTCGAGCACTTCATGGCCAAGGAGATCTTCGAGCAGGCCGACGTCGTCCGGGACACGCTGAAGAGCCGGGTCTCCCTCGAATCGGGGCGGGTCTTCCTCGACGACACCGGCATCGCCCCGGCCGTCTTCCGGGAGGTCGACCGGGTCGTCCTCATCGCCTGCGGGACCTCCTACCACGCCGGCCTCGTCGGGAAATACCTGCTCGAGACGCTGGCCCATGTCCCCGTCGAGGTCGAATACGCCTCCGAGCTCCGTTCCCGGGATTTCGCCATGGACCGCCGGACGCTCGTCCTCGGCATCTCCCAGTCGGGCGAGACGGCCGACACGCTGGCCGCCCTCCGCGCGGCCGGGGAAAAGGCCCGGGCCGTCCTGGCCGTGACGAACAACCTCAATTCCTCGATGGCCCGCGCGGCCGACGGCATCCTCGACCTCCACGCCGGTCCGGAGATCGGGGTCGCCGCGACCAAGACCTTCGTCGGCCAGATGGCCGCCCTGGCCCTCTTCGCCCTGGGTTTCGCCCAGGCCCGGGAGGCCCTCGGCGCCGGGGAGAGCCTGGCCCTCGTCCAGGAGCTCCAGCGCGTGCCGCACAAGATGGACCGGGTCCTCGGCCGGGCCGGCGACATCGAACGGGCCGCCCGCCGCTACCTCGCCTGCGAGGACTATCTCTTCCTCGGCCGCTGGATCAACTTCCCCATCGCCCTCGAAGGGGCCCTGAAGCTCAAGGAGATTTCCTACACCCACGCCGAGGGCTACGCCGGAGGCGAAATGAAGCACGGCCCCATCGCCCTCATCGACGAGAAGATGACGACCCTGGCCATCGTTCCCCGCGACCGTGTCTACGAGAAGATGCTCTCGAACATCGCCGAGGTCCAGGCCAGGGGCGGGCGGATCCTGGCCGTCGCTTTCGAAGACGACGCCAAAGCCCGGGCCGTAGCCGACGAAGTTTTCCCCATCCCCGAAGTGCACCAGCTCTTTTCTCCGTTCCTGACGGTCCTGCCGCTGCAGCTTTTCGCCTATCATTCCGCCTCCGCCAAGGGCCTGGACGTGGACCAGCCGCGCAACCTGGCCAAGAGCGTCACGGTCGAGTGACCTTGCGGAGATGCGGGAATATCCTGTATACATAATGTATCCTTCAATGAGGAGAAACCGATGAGCAACCGTACGGCGCGGCGCCTGGGCGCCGTCATCGTTCCGGCCGTGGCCCTTCTCTTAGCTTCCGGCGCCCTGGCCCAGGCCAAGAAACCCCGGGCCGTCTTCAAGGAAACGGCCTATAATTTCGGCAAGGTCAAACAGGGAGACGTCGTCAACCACGAATTCGTCTTCAAGAACGAAGGGAACGTCCCCCTCGTCATCGACCGGGTCGAGACGACCTGCGGCTGCACGGCGGCGCTCGTTTCCGACCAGAAGATCCTTCCGGGCAAAGAGGGCAGGATCAAGACGACCTTCGACACCCGGGGGTATTCGGGGAAGATGACCCGCTATGTCTATCTCATCTCCAGCAATGCTGAGAGAGACCGGACCGAACTCAGTTTGACTGTCGACATCGAGGTCCCGCCCTCGGCCAGGATCGACGTCGACAAGTACAACGTCGACATGGGCCTCTCGCTCGAGGGCGAGACGCCGTCGGCGACGATCGTCATCAAGAGCATGGGCGAGCGCGAGCTCAAGGTCGAGCTGGCCCATGAGAACGTCAAGTTCTTCTCCGGCGGCCGGCCGCTCGCCTCACCCTTCTTCCTGCCCTCGGGCGAGTCCCGCGAGGTCGAGGTCCGCTTCCCGCCGCAGTCCCGGGCGGGCGCCCAGCGCGACTACGTCCTCATCCGATCGAACGACCCGGTCCGCTCGACGCTGTCCGTCTACGTCAGTCGCTACGTCATCACCCGGAAGGAGCTCCAGGAGCTCTTCGACAAGTACCGCTCGGTCCTCAAGGACCGGAGCTAGGGAGGGACAAGCACTGGACGCTGGAACGTCCGGCGCGGAGAGGCATGGCGACGCTCCTCACGGTCAAGGTCCAGCCGCGCGCCAAGGCGCCGGGCGTCGAGAAGCTCGGCGAGGGAGTTTTCCGGGTTCGGGTCGCGGCCGCCCCGGAGAAAGGGCGGGCCAATCGGGAGGTCGCCGAGCGGCTGGCCGAATACCTCGACGTCCCGCCGTCGCGCTTGACCCTCATCCGGGGCGCGGCCTCGTCCCATAAAAAGTTCAGGCTCGAGCCCTAGGGGGGAGGGGCATGACCGTATCGAACCTCGTCAGTTTCCTGGGGATTTTCGTCCTGGCCGGCGTCGCCTGGCTTTTCTCCTCGAACCGGAAGATCGTCAACACGCGGGTCCTCTTCTGGGGCATCGGGCTCCAGCTTCTCGTCGGGCTGTTCGTCTTCGTTCTTCCGGCCGGGACGGCGGTCTTCCTCTGGGTCAACAAGGCCGTCGTGGCCGTCCTCGAAAGCGCCACGGCCGGCACGAAGTTCGTCTTCGGCCGGGTAGCCCTGCCTCCCGGGGTGACGAACGAGGCCGGCGAGACGTCGCTCGGCTACTCCCTGGCCTTCCAGGCCCTCCCGACGATCATCTTCTTCGCCGCCCTTCTCGGCGCCCTCTACCACCTGCGCGTCATGCCCTTTTTCGTCCGCCTCTTCGCCCGGATCTTCTCCAAGTCCATGAGGATCAGCGGAGCGGAGGCCCTTTCGGTTTCGTCCAACATCTTCGTCGGGGTCGAGTCGGCTCTCGTCGTCAAGCCGCATCTCGCCGGCATGACCCGTTCGGAACTGGGAACGATCATCACCGCGGGCATGGGTACCATCGCCTCGACCACCCTCGGCCTGTACACCCTCCTGCTCCAGCGCGACATCCCGATGATCGCCGGGCATCTCGTGTCCGCCTCCTTCATTTCGGCGCCCGCCTGCATCGTCATGGCCAAGCTGATCATGCCCGAAACGGAGAGCCCGCTGACGCTCGGCGTCGACGTCAAGCCGCACTACGAGAGGGACGAGAACCTGATCATGGCCATCATCAAGGGGGCTTCCGACGGCCTCAAGCTGCTCGGCGGGATCGTCGCCCTGCTCATCGCCTTCCTGGGGATCCTGGCCCTGCTCAACCTGGGGCTCGGCTGGGCGGGTGGCCTCCTCAACGGACTTTTCGGCTGGAACGTCCGTTGGTCCCTGGAGGCCTTTCTCGGCTATCTCTTCTATCCCCTGACCCTCGTGCTGGGGGTCCCGCCGTCCGACGCCCTGGCCATCGCCAAGGTCATCGGCGAGAGGACGGTGACGACCGAGGTCGTGTCCTACAACCACCTCGCCGCCCTGATCTCGAGCGGCGCCCTGCGCGACCCCCGTTCGGCCATCATCGCCTCCTACGCCCTCTGCGGCTTCGCCCACGTCGCCTCGTTGGCGATCTTCGTCGGCGGCACCGGCGCCCTGGCCCCGTCCCGGCTCCACGACCTGTCCCGGCTCGGGTTCCGGGCCCTCCTGGCGGCGACCCTGGCCTGCCTCATGACCGGCGCCGTGGCCGGGACTTTTTACACCGGGTCCTCCCTCCTCTTCGGGCGCTGACGGAATTTCCCCATCGACTGGGACGATCGGCCGCCGCCGAGCGTCTTTCTCTCGTGGAGACAGCGCCGTGGACGACCGAAACCTCTGTTGGCTGGCCCTCCACCTCGTTTTTCACGGACCGAGCGCGGCGGCCCGACGGGTCCTCGGGCGCTTCCCTTCGGTCCTTGACGTCTTCCTGGCCAAGCCAGCCGACTTCGAGGGGCTGCGCTTGGAAAACGGGACGATCGAAACGATCGTATCCGGCCGGGCCATCGGCCTGGCCGGCGAGGAAGTAGAAAAAATCGGGCGGAAGGCGTATACTCTTTTGACCTTTGAGGACCCCGGGTACCCGGATTACCTGAGAGAGATCTACGACCCTCCGTTCGTCCTCTATTGCGAGGGCGACGCGGAGACGCTTCGGGAAGCCGCGGTGGCCGTCGTCGGGACGAGAAGGCCCACCCCTTACGGACGGGCCGTGGCCGAGAAGCTGGCTGACGAACTGGCCAGCCGCGGCTTGGTCGTCACGAGCGGCTTGGCGCTCGGCATCGATGCCTGCGCTCACCGGGGAGCCCTCAAACAGGGAAGGACGGTGGCCGTGTTAGGTTCCGGTTTGGATGTCCCGTATCCGCGGGAGAACTGCGGCCTCGCCCGGGAGATCGCCGGGCGGGGTGCCGTCGTCTCGGAGTTCGCCCTGGGCACACCGCCGCTCGCCGAGCACTTCCCCATCCGCAACCGGATCATCAGCGGCCTCTCGCTCGGGCTCATCGTCGTCGAAGCCGCCCGGCGCAGCGGGTCGCTCATTTCGGCCCGGCTGGCCTTGTCGCAGGACCGGGAGGTCATGGCCGTGCCCGGCAACGTGACCTCCGCCGAGAGTTGGGGCTCGAACGCCCTCATACGGGACGGGGCCAAGCTCGTCGAGTCCTGGGAGGACGTGGCCGAGGCCCTGCCGTCGCCGTGGCGGGAAAATCTCCTTGCGCTGAAAAGCGAGAAAGAGGAGAATAGTCCGGATTCTCTGAGCCGGGAAGAGCGCCGGCTCGTGAACGAACTGCCCGTCGACGCGGCGCTTCCGATCGACGATCTGGCCGAAAAGTCGGGCCTGTCCATATCCGGCCTGCTGGCGCTCCTGCTCGGCCTCGAGCTGAAGGGGGTCGTCGTCCAGCATCCCGGGAAGCAGTTTCAGAGGAGAATGTAATTGGCGAAATCACTTGTCATCGTCGAATCGCCGGCCAAGGCGAAGACGGTCAATCATTATTTAGGTGACGACTACATCGTCAAGGCCTCGATGGGACACGTCCGCGACCTGCCGAAAAAGCAGCTCGGCGTCGACACTCAGGCCGATTTCCAGCCGACCTACCAGATCATCCCCGAGAAAAAAAAGATCGTCGCCGAGCTCAAAAAAGCGGCCCGCGACAGCGAGCGGGTCATTCTGGCGGCCGACCCCGACCGGGAAGGGGAGGCCATCGCCTGGCACCTCGCCCAGATCCTCGAAGAAGACAATCCGCGCATCTTGCGGGCCGTCTTCCACGAGATCACCGAGGAGGGCGTCCAGGCCGCATTCCGCAACCTCGGCCAGATCGACCTGGCTAAGCTCGAGGCCCAGCAGACGCGGCGCATCCTCGATCGCCTCGTCGGCTACCGTATCAGCCCCCTCCTCTGGAAGAAGGTCGCCCGGGGCCTCTCCGCCGGCCGGGTCCAGTCCGTGGCCCTGCGGCTGATCTGCGACAGGGAGAAGGAGATCAAGGCCTTCGTCACTGAGGAGTACTGGACGATCGCCGCCCGGCTCGAGGCCCAGGTCCCGCCCGCGTTCAAGGCCGCGCTGGCCAAGATCGACGGAAAAAAGGCCAAGGTCAAGAACGCCGAACAGGCCGGGGCGATCGTCGCCGCGTGCGAGCGGGCGCCGTTCGTCCTCGACAAGGTCGAGGTCAAGGAAAAACACAAGCACCCCGCCCCGCCCTACATCACCAGTACGCTCCAGCAGGACGGTTTCCGGCTTCTCCGATTTCCGGTGAAGAAGACGATGTTCGTCGCCCAGAAGCTCTACGAAGGAATGGCCATCGGGGATCTCGGCCAGACCGGGCTCATCACCTACATGCGCACGGATTCCCTGCGCGTCTCCGAGTCGGCCCAGGCGGCGGCCCGGGCTTACATCGAGCAGAAATACTCGCCCGCGTACGTCCCGGCCAAGCCGAATCACTACAAGAGCAAGAAAAAAGCCCAGGACGCCCACGAGGCGATCCGTCCCGCCCACCTCGACCTGCCCCCGGACAAGGTCAAGCCCTTCCTCAAGAAAGAGGAGTACGACGTTTACAAGCTCGTTTGGAACAGGTTCCTCGCCTCGCAGATGGCCCCTGCCGTCATCGAGGAGACCGCGTTCGATATCCGGGCCGACCGCTACCTCTTCCAGAACAAGGGCGAAGTCGTCAAGTTCGACGGCTTTCTGGCCCTGTGGCCGAACGGGGACGGTGAAAAGGAACTCCTGCCCAAGGCCGCGGCGGGAGAAACGCTCAAGTTGCTGGAGCTTGAATCCAAACAGAAGTTCACCGAGCCGCCTCCCCGCTACACGGAAGGGACGCTGGTCAAGGAGCTCGAGGCCCGCGGCATCGGCCGGCCGAGCACCTACGCGCCGATCCTGGCCACGATCCAGAGCCGCACTTACGTCGTCAAAGATAAGGGCAAGTTCATCCCGACAGAACTGGGGA
Organism: Candidatus Aminicenantota bacterium; assembly: GCA_041303965.1. Classification (GTDB taxonomy): domain Bacteria; phylum Acidobacteriota; class Aminicenantia; order Aminicenantales; family Saccharicenantaceae; genus RBG-16-66-30. Next base: position 50,889 of record JBFYOD010000001.1, on the reverse strand, counting down.
TGTATGTTATTGACTTCCTCGTCAAATACTTCGTGACCCTCATGGAGTACAAGTTCACCGCCCACATGGAGGAGGAGCTCGACCAGATCTCCGAGGGGACGCGTAAAGGCCTCGATAGCCTCAAGGAATACTACACGCTCCTCGAGGAGTACCTCAAGCTGGCCGGGGACAGCCCGGAGGTCTTGAAGGGCATCCCCATCGACGAGAAGTGCCCCAAGTGCGGCGGCCAAGTGGTCATCAAGTACGGCCGCTTCGGCCAGTTCAAGGCCTGCGCCGGCTATCCCGAATGCAAGTTCCGCGAAAGCATGGTCAAGCAGGAATCCAAGCCTCTGGACGAGAAGTGTCCCCAGTGCGGCGCCCAGCTCGTCCAGAAGTTCGGGAAATACGGCGCTTTCGTCGCCTGCCCCGACTATCCCAAGTGCAAGTACATTAAAAAGGAGAACGCCGAGACGGGGATCGACTGCCCGCTCGCCTGCGGCGGCAAACTCTTGCGCCGAAAGACGCGCCGGGGGAAGCTCTTCTTCGGCTGCGGCAACTACCCGAAGTGTACCTTCGCCACCTGGGACGAGCCGATCAACCGGCCCTGCCCGCAGTGCGGCGAGAAGATCCTGCTCAAAAAGAACCTCGTCCGCGGCGACCCCTATATCTATTGCCGGAACGAGAAGTGCGCGTTCAAGGAAGCGGCGCCCAGGGAAAAGATCTGGGAGAAACCCGAGACGCCCGAGGAATCCGGAACGCCCGGGGAGCCCGGTGGGCCCGATGAACAAGGAAATCTTTGAATTCCTTTCTTTCCTCAGACACGAGAAGAACGCTTCCCCGCACACCCTGGCCGCCTACGAACGCGACCTCCGGCAGGTCGCGGCCTACCTGAAAGAACGAGAGGTCCGCTGGGACAAGGCCGGCAACGTCCTGCTGCGGGGCTTCCTGGCCGAGCTTCACGAAAAAAAACGGAAGAAGTCGACCATCGGCCGCAAGCTCGCCGCCCTGCGCTCCTTCTATGCTTTCTGCGTCCGGAAGAAATGGACCACGGAGAACCCGGCCAAGGTCCTGGCGACGCCTAAGCAGGAGAAGAAAGTCCCCTCTTTTCTATCCGAGGACGAAACGACCGCCCTCCTCGATCTGCCGCGGTCGGGGAAGCCCCTTGACCTGCGGGACAAGGCCATCCTCGAGCTCTTCTACGCCACGGGCATCCGGGTCAGCGAGCTCGTCGGCATCGAGACGGGCGATCTCCATTTCGGGGAACGCCTGGTCCGGGTCCGGGGCAAGGGCAAGAAGGAGCGGATCGTCCCCTTCGGCCGGAAGGCGCGTGAGACCCTCGAAGAATATTCCAAGGTGCGGCGGGGGCTCGTCGACAAGGAGGCCGCCGAGCCGGCTTTTTTCCTCAATTACCGCGGTGGGCGGCTGACGACGAGGTCCGTTCAGAGGATGGTCCACAAACGCATACACAGAACGGCCGTCGCCCGGAAGATCAGCCCCCACTCCCTCCGCCATTCCTTCGCCTCCCACCTCCTCGGCCGGGGGGCGGACCTGCGCGTCATCCAGGAGCTCCTCGGGCACGCGAGCCTGGCCACGACGCAGAAGTATACCCACGTCGACCTCAAACAGCTTCTCGCCGTCTACAAAAAAAGCCACCCGCGGTCCTGAATTCAACCACCCCTGATGACGCTGCCCGTTATTGTCAGCGATGGGGGTCATGCATCTCCCGCACCCCGGTGACCGTCCGACCCGCAAACTTGCGTTTCCCGGTGTTGGTCGGTTTGTCCACGGGTCTTGACGCGCCTGCTCGGGGCCTCCACCTAACGGACATAAAACAAATAGATTAGGCAACTGCTCCGGTTGGCATCGCGGATGCATTATAGGCCGGCGAAAGGAGGTCACACCAATGACCGCACAAAGAAACAAGGTTCTGGCGTTCGGGCTGGCCGCGGCGATCGTCGTCTTCTCCCTGGCCTCGGCCTACGCCCAGTCGGCCGCGCCGAAAGCGAAGGTCAACATCAACACGGCCTCGGTTTCGGAGCTCGAAACCCTGCCAAGGATCGGTCCCAAGGTCGCCCAGAGGATCATCGATTTCCGGACCAAGAACGGGAATTTCAAGAAGGTCGAGGAGATCATGAAGGTCCAGGGGATCGGCGAGAAGGTCTTCGAAAATATCCGCGACCTGATCACGGTGGGTGGAGAAAGCTAATTTCGCCCGGCCGCGGCCCTGCCCGGAAGGCCTCCGGGCGGGGCCGCTTTTTCGGCTTCGAGGAAGGCGCGAAGCTTGAGGACGGCCCGGCCGCGGTGGCTGACCGCGTTTTTGACCTCGGGCGGAAGCTCGGCGAAGGTCCGTCGCAGCGGCGGGTAATAGAAAAGCGGATCGTATCCGAATCCCGAAGCTCCTTGCGGCGCGAGTCCTATCCTGCCTCGGACCTCGCCGCGGAATTCCCTGACGATACGGCCCTGCTTGGCAATGACCATGACGCAGACGAAGCGGGCCTTCCGCTCTGCCGCCGGAGCTTCTCGAAGGAGATGAAGGACTTTCCGGTTGTTCTTCTCGTCGGACGGTCTCGGGCCCGAGAAACGCGCCGAGCGGACCCCCGGCGCTCCGTCCAGGGCTTCGATCTCAAGGCCCGAGTCCTCGGCCAGGATCAGACCGTCCCATTTCCGGCTGTAATAGAGGCCCTTGGCCCGAGCGTTCTCGGAAAAGGTCTTGCCTCGTTCCCTGTGGGCAAGGCCGGGAAGGACGTCTTCCAGCCCGATGATCTTTAGTGGAAAGCCCTTCAGCGCACGGCGGATCTCCCGGACCTTGCCGGGGTTCTGGGTCGCCAAGAGGAGGCGGCGCTCAGTCAATCTTCAGCTCTTCGATGTCAGCCAGCTCGAGGAGTCCCTGGTTGAACTCCTGTTCCTTCTCCTCCGAGGACGAGAACGAGAATGCCAGAAGATAAGACGGCCCCTCCTGTTTCATGGTCAGCCGCTCGAGCCGGACGCCGTGATGGAGGGCGAGCTTGCGGAGGCTGGAGAGGATGTAGGGTCGCGCCTTGGCCTTCAGGTGATAATGGAACTGGGACTTGCGGAGGTAGGAATCCTCGATCTTGCGGAAGAGAAGCAGGGTGGTGATCGTCAGGGCGGTGAAGATGAGCGCCGGCAGGTAAAAGCCGGCGCCGATGACCAGTCCCAGGCCGGCGACGAGCCAGAGCGTCGAGGCCGTCGTCAGGCCGGCGATCGTCCCCCGGGCTTGGAAGATGGTCCCGGCGCCGAGGAAACCGACGCCGGTGATGACCCCGGCGGCCATGCGGACGAGCGTGTCGGACGTTCCGCCCTTGGCCTCGACGAGAAGCGAAGCCAGGGTCATCATCATGGCCGAGGCCACGCAGACCAGGATGTTCGTCCGGAAGCCGGCCGGTTTCTGGCTGGCCTCCCGTTCGAGTCCGATCAACCCGCCGAGAGCTATGGCCAGGACGAGCTTCAGGATGACTTCGATCGTTTCCATGGAATCTCCCACCCCCTTTTAGCATCGGCGTGCGAGGTTGTCAATCGCGGCGCGAATCTGATAAAATGGCCCAAATATCAGGAGAAACGACATGCCCGTTCTCATCAAGAAGATCCACGCCCGGGAGATCCTCGATTCCCGTGGGAATCCCACGGTCGAGGTCGAAGTCACGCTCGAGGACGGCGCTTGCGGCCGCGCAGCCGTCCCGTCGGGCGCCTCGACAGGCATTTACGAAGCGCTAGAGCTCCGCGACGATGAAACGGGCCGCTACCAGGGCAAGGGCGTCCTCAAGGCGGTCGAGCACGTCAATATCGACATCCCCGAGGTCGTCCTGGACCTCGACGCCCTCGACCAGGCCGCCGTCGATCGGGCCATGTTGACCCTCGATGGCACGGAGAACAAGGGCAAACTCGGAGCCAACGCCATCCTCGGCGTGAGCATGGCCGTGGCTAGGGCCGCGTCCAAGTCGGTCGGATTGCCGCTCTACCGCTACCTCGGCGGCGCCTCGGCCAATCTCCTTCCCGTGCCCATGTTCAACATCCTCAACGGCGGCGTCCACGCCAACTGGCAGAGCACGGACCTCCAGGAGTTCATGATCGCCCCGGTCGGCGCACCGAACTTCCGCGAAGCCCTGCGCTGGGGGGCGGAGACCTATCACGCCCTGAAGAGCGTCCTGAAGAGCGGCGGCTTCACGACGGGCGTCGGGGACGAAGGCGGTTTCGCCCCGGCCTTCAAGAAGAACTCGGACGCCGTGGAGGCGATCCTCAAAGCCATCGAGAAGGCCGGCTACAAGCCCGGCGAGCATATCGTCCTGGCCGTCGACGGAGCGACCAGCAGCATCTACGAGGACGGCGTCTATCACCTCAGGACCGAGAACAAGAAAGTGAAGGCGGACGAGATGGTCCGGATGTACGAGGATTGGGTCCGCAAGTACCCCCTCCTCGTTCTCGAAGACGGGCTGGCCGAGGACGATTGGGACGGCTGGAAGCTCCTGAACAAGACGCTCGGCGACAAGATCGAGCTCGTCGGCGACGACCTTTTCGTCACCAACGTCAAGCGAATCGCCCGGGGTATCGAGGAAAACGCCGCGAACGCCGTCCTGATCAAGCTGAACCAGATCGGGACGCTGACCGAGACCGTGGCGGCCATCGAGATGGCCCGCAAGGCCGGCTGGGGAGCCATGGTCTCCCACCGGAGCGGGGAGACGGTCGACAGCTTCATCGCCGACCTGACCGTGGCCCTGGGCACTGGGCACCTCAAGACCGGAGCCCCCTGCCGTGGCGAGCGGGTCGAGAAGTATAACCAGCTCATGAGGATCGAAGAGGAGCTCGGCTCCAACGCCGTCTACGCCGGGCGCAAAGCCTTCGTGCGCTGAAGGGCCTCGGGGTGTCGTCTCCGTCCGCGCGGTGATTCTTAACGCTTTCCCGGTCCGGATCCGATGGGAGGAGTCCGCGTATCCGCACCGGGAAAACTAAATCCCCGCTTTATGCTACCGTCGACGATACCCCTCGGCCTGAGATCCTGCGGTCGTCTCCGGAGGGTGAAAAATCTTAATGAATAACCCAAAAAATCCTTGACAAGGCCTCCCCGCTCATGTTAATAGACTTAGTCTATTGACTTAGTCAACTAAACAGGAGCGAAGATGAGGCTATCGACCAAGGGCGAGTATGCCAGCCGGGCCATGCTCGAGCTTTCCCTACAGTATGCGGCCGGCCCCCTCCACAGCCGGGAGATTTCCAAAGCCCAGGAGATCCCCCAGGGATTCCTCGAGCAGATCCTCCTCCTCCTAAAACGGGCCGGGTATCTCAAGAGCCGCAAGGGTCGGAACGGCGGCTACGTCCTGGCCAAACCGCCGGGAGCCATCAACGTGGCCGAGGTCATCCGGGTCATGGATGGGCCGCTAGCCCCCATCGACTGTGTCAGCGTCATGGCCCACGAGCCCTGTCCTATGGAGGGGACGTGCGGATTGCGCTGGCTATGGAAAGAGGTCCGAGACGCTGTGGCCGAGATACTGGAACGTACGACCTTCGCCGACCTCGTCGAAAAGAGCGGGAGAGCCAAGCATGCGAGGGAGAAGACGGAATGACGGACCGGTTCGGCTCGGGCGGTCTCGCAGAGGCAGGGAAGGTATGAAAAAAGCGCACGTTTTCTTCCTGGCTGTATTCCTGTGGGGAGCGGCCGGTCCCGGGTCGGTTCTATCCCGGCCCGCCCCGGCTCGGGAGAGCCTCTCGCTCTCCGGCGCATGGGCCCTCTATCCCCTGGCCGTCCGCTGGCAGGAGGAATTCCAGAAAACGCATCCCGGAGTGAACATCGACGTCCAAGCCGGCGGGGCGGGCAAGGGGATCGCCGACGTCCTGGCCGGGGTCGTGGACATCGGCATGGTCTCGCGTGAGGTGCAACCGACCGAGATCGAAAAGGGGGCCGTGGCCCTGGCCGTGGCCAAGGACGCCGTTGTCGCCACGATCAACGCGAAAAACCCGTTCCTCCCCGATATCCTGCGCCGAGGGCTAAAAAGGGTAGAATTCCTCGGGCTGTGGATCAAGAAATCCATCGGGACATGGGAAGCCGCCCTCGGCAAGAGCGGCCGGACCCCCGTCCACCTCTTCACCCGTTCGGACGCCTGCGGCGCCGCGGAAACCTGGGCCGCCTATCTGGGCGGACACCAGGAGGACCTGGCCGGGATCGGCGTCTACGGCGATCCGGGGCTGGCCGAGGCCGTCCGGCGCGACCCCTTAGGGATCGGCTTCAACAACGTCAATTTCGCCTACGACGCCAAGTCCCTGAAGCCCATCGCCGGAATCGAGATCTGCCCCATCGACCTCGACGGGAACGGAACGATCGATCCGGCCGAAAAGATCTACGCGAGCCGCGACGACCTGACCCGGGCCATCGCCGAGAACGTCTATCCCTCGCCCCCGGCACGGCAGCTCTATTTTGTCATCAAGGGCAAGCCGGGCCGCCCCATCCTTGCGGAATTCCTCGAATGGGTCCTCACCGACGGCCAGAAATTCGTCGCCGAGATGGGCTACATCGGCCTCGCCCCGGACCGGATCGCCTCCGGCCTGGCCGTTGTCCGCGGTGGGGTAGGGAAAAAATGAGGCTTCGCAAGGACGCCCTGGCCCGGCGGGGGATGAGCTTCGTCGCCGCCCTGCCGGGGATCCTTGTGCTCCTCATCGTCATCGGGCTTTTCCTCAAGTCGAAAGCCATCCTCGGGGTCGAGCCGCTGTCGCGGCTTCTGTTCTCCTCCGCCTGGCATCCGCTCAAAGGGCAATTCGGCCTCCTTGCGTTCATCACGGGGACGGTCTGGGTGACCGTGACCGCCCTCGTCCTGGCCGTGCCGGTCTCGATCCTCGCGGCCATCTACCTCTCGGAGTACGCCCCGCGCTGGGTCCGCGAGAGCGCCAAGCCCGTCGTCGACCTCCTGGCCGGCCTGCCCTCCGTCGTCTACGGCGTCTGGGGCGTCATCCTGGTCGTCCCCTTCGTCGGCGGCGTCCTCGCCCCTCTCGCCGGCGTCTATTCCTCGGGCTACAGCATCCTCGCCGGCGGCATCGTCCTGGCCATCATGACCTTCCCGACGATCATCCACGTAACGCTGGAGGTCTTCGCCTCGGTCCCCCGGTCTCTCCGCGACGCGTCCCTGTCCCTCGGGGCGACGAAGTGGGAGACGACCCGCCACGTCGTCCTGAGGAAGGGCGCGCAAGGGATCCTGGCGGCGTCGGTCCTCGGCTTCTCCCGGGCCTTCGGAGAGACCATGGCCGTGCTCATGGTCGTCGGCAACGTGCCGGCCGTCCCCCGGTCGCTTTTCGACCCCGGTTACCCGCTGCCGGCGCTCATTGCCAACAACTACGGCGAGATGATGTCCATCCCCCGTTACGATGCGGCCCTGATGGCGGCCGCCCTCGTGCTCATGCTCATCGTCCTCTTTTTCAACGTCCTCGCCCGGCGCATCCTGGTCCGTGTCGAAAAGAGGGTCCGGTGAACGGGGTCGCGAACGGCCACCTCGGGAGGCGCAAGCGGGCCGACGTCTTTTTCCGCGTCCTGGCCACCGTCTCGGCCGCCGTCGTCCTCCTCTCCCTCGTCCTCATCCTCGGGACGATCCTGTGGAAGTCCGTCCCCGCCTTGAGCCTGTCCATGCTGACGCACACGCCGAAGGGCGGCTTCTACCTGGGCAAGGAGGGCGGCATCCTGAACGCCATCCTGGGTTCCCTCTACCTCGCAATCGGAGCGACGGCCCTGGCTTTCCTGTTGAGCCTTCCCCTCGCCCTCTACCTCAACCTCTACAAGGGCCGGGCCTCGAAAACGGCCGTCTGGACGAGATTTTTCCTGGACGTCCTCTGGGGAGTGCCGTCCATCGTCTACGGGGCCTTCGGATTCGTCGTCATGCTGGCCCTGGGGCTTCGGGCCTCTCTGCTGGCCGGGATGCTGACCGTCGCCCTCCTCGAGTTCCCGATCATGTGCCGGGCCATCGACGAGGTCATGCGCCTCGTCCCCCTCGAGCTCAAGGAGGCCTCCGATTCGCTTGGGGCCACCCGCTTCGAGACGGCCTTCAAAGTCATGGTCCGCCAATGCGCCCCGGGCATCCTGACCGGGGTGCTTCTCGCTTTCGGCCGGGGCATCGGCGATGCCGCCTCGGTCCTGTTCACGGCCGGGTTCACCGACCGGATCCCGTCCTCCCTGGCCGATCCCGCGGCGACCCTGCCGCTGGCCATTTTCTTCCAGCTGGGCACGCCCTTTCCCGAGGTCCAGCAGAGGGCCTACGCCTCGGCCGCGGTCCTGACCCTGATCATCCTCCTCATCAGCCTGGCCGGCCGGGCGATGAGCCGAAAGGTCAATCGACATGTCGTCAGATAAAGGACGGATACACCTATGAACGGGCAGACGCCCATCAGCATCCGGGACCTGAGCGTCTTCTACGGCGACCTCCAGGTCCTCAAGAACATCAACCTGGACATCCCGGCGAAGAAGATCACGGTCATCATCGGACCGTCGGGCTGCGGCAAGACGACGCTCCTCAAATCGCTCAACCGGCTCCTGGACACGGCCGAGGGCGTGCGCGTCCAGGGTGAGGTCGTTCTCGACGGCGAGAATATCTATGCCCCCCGGACCGAGGTCACCCGGATCCGAAAAAAGATGGGCCTGCTCTCCCAAAAGCCCCAGGTCCTGCCGATGTCGATCTACGAGAACGTCGCCTACGGACCGAAGATCCACGGGCTCAAGTCGAAGAAGGGCCTGGACCGGAGGGTCGAACACTACCTCAAGGTCGCCGGGCTCTGGGACGAAGTGAAGGACCGGCTCCGCGAACCCGCCTCAAGCCTTTCGGTCGGGCAACAGCAGCGCCTCTGCCTGGCCCGGGGCCTCGCCGTCGAGCCTGAGATCATCCTCGGCGACGAGCCGACCTCGGCCCTCGATCCCCAGTCGAGCCAAAATGTCGAGCGGCGGCTGATAGAGCTCAAGCAGGAATACACTGTGGTCGTCGTCACCCACATCCTGCGCCAGGCCCGGCGCGTGGCCGATTACCTGGCCTTCCTTTATTTGGGGGAACTCGTCGAGCACGGGCCAGCGGCCGAGGTCTTCGCCAATCCCCAAGACCCGCGGACCCGGGCCTACCTCACCGGCGAGATCAGCTGACGCCTATCCTCTTCAAGCCGGCCCGGAGCGAATCCCGGAGCGCGGAGATCTCGGTGGACGCGGCGGCCCGGCCGTCAAGGGCTCTACGGAAATAGCTGAATATCAATCTGTTACGGGTGTGCTGGTAACGGAATTCGACCTCGGCGTGGCCGAAGAAGAGCATCATCATCGTCTCGGCCATTTTCGAGAGCGGCGGCCTGTCGATGTGGCCGAAGCGGAAGCGCGCCGTGATCCTTGTCCCTTTCCGCGGGACGGATTCGATGATAACGCGGCCGCCGCAGACCTCAGCCGTCTGGGCGAGAAGGGGGAGGCCGAGGCCCGTCCTTTTCCTCTTGGTGGTGAAGAACGGGTCGAAGGCCCGGGCCTTCTCTTCCCGCGACATGCCCCGGCCGTTGTCCGTCACCCGGAACGCCAGGATGTCGCGCTTCTCGTTCTCGTTGACGGCGATGAGGACCCGGGTCGCGCCGGCGGCGATCGCGTTCTCGGCGATGTCGAGGATGTGAAGAGAAAGGTCCTCCATCATGACGAGATGACCCTCCTGCCGCCCTCTCCTGCCAGGGCCTTTCGGATCTCCCCGAGGGTCGGCGAAGCGACGAGAAAATCGGTCGTGGCGCAACCGATCTCTTCCGGCTGATGGGCGTCCGAGAAACGGACCATGGGCAGCGGGTCGAACGGGCCAAGCGCCTTCCGGGCCTCGGCGACGGTCAGGCGGGGCGAGACCTCGACGGCCTCGAGACCGAGGCCAGGTGGGATGAAGCCGAGCTGGGAGACGATGCTGAAAGACTCCCGGTCGATGTGGCAGGCGATGGCCAGACCGCCATGACCGTGGATGAGACCGACGGCGTCGTGGACGGAATAAAGCGTCGCCCCGAAGAGGCACCGCGGGCTGAACCCGGTGACGTAATCCTCGGCGTCGACGAGGACCTGGTCCTTGACGAATTTTTTCTTCGACGGGACGTCCGGGAGGTTCCGATAGACAGCCGCCTGGAAGGGGCCGAGATCGGCCCCGGGATCGAAGAGCCCGAGGATGTGAACTTCCTCGGCGGTTGTCAACTCGATCCCGGGCAGGACGGCCAGTTCCGTGCCCCGGGCCGCCTCGATGACGGCGGCGGCGTTCTCCGTCGTGTTGTGGTCGGTTACGGCGATGAGATCCAGCCCGGCCGACCGGGCCCGTTCGACGACCGCGCGCGGAGACATGGCTAGCTCCCCGCACGGCGAGAGGCAAGTGTGGATGTGGAGGTCGGCCCGGATACGCCGGAGCTCCATCAACTCCCCTTGACCCCCAGCCCGTAGAGCCTGCCCGTGAGCTCGAACGCGCCGAGCCGGGTGCCGAGAACGGGCACGCCCTCCTTTTCGGCCTGCAGGAGGGTTTCGGTTGCCGGTTCCCGGCCGTTGACGAGGACGATCCCGGCCAGTTCCTTGAGGACGGCCACGGCGACGATGTTCGGGTGGATCTGCATGGTGACCCAGAGGTCGTCCTTGCGGCCATGGCCGATGACATCGCTGAGGAGGTCGCTCGCGTACCCGCCGAGGACGGGCCGCTCGAGCGGGGTACCCGCCGTGTAGACCTTGAGATCGAGGCGTGCCGCCAGGTCGGACAGTGTCATGGCTTCTCCTTCTTGACAAACGGGCAGTCGTCGACATGCGCCAATCCGCGGACGACGTCGTCGGCCAGCGTCCGGCAGTCCGGTGCCCCGCAGACCCCGCAGTCCTTGCGCGGCAAGTCGGCGAAGATCTTCTCCCGGCGCTTGGCCTTGCGGATAGCCTTGCCCGGATCGCGGTCGAGGGGCCGGGATTCGACGGGCGACACGGGGTGATCGAAGGACAGGAAATTCTTGTGATAAAGCCGGCTGACGTCCTTGGGATCGACGACCGCGCGTTCCCCCGCGGCGGCGACGAGCTGCAGGATCCGGCTCTTGGCCAGGAAACGATTTTCCACCTCGAGCGGTCCGCCCACGCACCCATCCGGGCAAACCGTGCACTCCAGTAGGTCGATATCCTGGAGGAGGCCGGCTTCGACCTGGTCGAGGACGCGCATGGTGTCCTGGATGCCGGAGACAGCCACGGCCCGGTGGTTTTTGAGCCCCCGGGTCTCCCCGCCGGAGAGGGACCAGCCCATGCCGATTCCGCTAAACTGTGTTTCCGGGAAGAGGTGGCGCATGAGAGCGTCCTCCTGGCTCTTCCGGAGGGCGTTGAGGATCTGGGGGTAGATGTCCCGGATCGAAATCGCCCCATCGAGGTAGGATTTGTTCAGAGTCGCCGGACTGTTGATGGACACCATCTTGGCCGAGCAGGGCGTGATGTGGATGATGCCGATCTTCTCGGGGGGGATGTTCAGCGCCTTGGGCAGGATCGTTCGGAGGATCTTGGCCGCGATCTCCCGCGGCGGCTCGATCGGGAGGATCTGGCCGCAGAGTGCGGGGTAGCGCCCTTGGATGAGACGGACGACGACCGGACAGGTGGCGGTGATGAAAGGCCGGGGCCGGGGATGTTCGTTGAGGTATTCCTCGACGGCGGCGCAGTTGAGCTCGCAGATCGAGCTGAGGTCGTAAACCTCGTTGAAGCCGACCCGGCGCAGGGCGGACAGGATTTCGGTAGGCAGATTGGCGGCGCCGAACTGCCCGTAAAGCACGGTCGACGGTATGGCCACTTTGTATTCGAAGTGATCGAGAGTCGCGAATGACGTCGTGTGGGAATGGACGGCATCGTAGGGGCAGACGCGCAGGCACTCGCCGCAGTCGATGCACAGCTCGTCGATGATCTGCGCCTTGCCGTCCTTGATCCGGATGGCCTTGGTCGGGCAGGCGCTTAGGCAGTGAACGCAGCCGATGCATTTGTCCTTGGTGATGTGGATGGCGTGGTAATTCTTCTCTTTCATGGCTTGTGTCCGTTCGTCAGGATAATGATCTCCAGGCGTGTCCCCTGGCCCGTTTGGGAATCGATATGGAAGACGTCGGAGTTCCGCTTGATGTTCGGCAGGCCCATGCCCGCGCCGAAGCCGAGTTCCCGCATTTCCGGGGTCGCCGTCGAATACCCTTCGGTCATGGCCAACTCGATATCGACGATGCCCGGGCCCTTGTCGTCGACGGTGATGCGGACCTCCTGAGTGGAAACGGCCAGGTCCATCCGGCCTTGCCAGGCATACATGATGACGTTCATCTCCGCCTCGTAGGCGGCGATGGCCGCGCGGCGGATGATCTTGGCGTCGAGGCCGAGATCCTTCAGGAGCTCCTTGATCCGGCAGGCGACGCTCCCCGCCTTGGCGAAATCGCCGCCCTTGACGGGGAACTCCTGGCGGTAGACGTCCTCAGTGGCCATGGGGACCGTCCTTAAAGAAGAGCGCAAGCAGGGAGCAGGCTTCGAACATCGGCATTTTCGTGGCGATGAGGGGCAAGCTTTTCAACCGGGCTTGGTCGATGACATCGGGTCCCGGCCGTTTCCCCTGGACGAATACGACCGCCGCCAGGTCAGCGACGGAGCAGGTGCAGACGACGTGGGGATTCGCCAGGCCCGTCAAGAGGAGGGAGCCGGGTTCGGCCGAGGTCAGGACGTCGCTCATCAGATCGGAAGCGAAGATCTTCGGAAAGGCGACCTCGAGAGGGCTGCCCGGGGTCAAAAGCTCGCCTTTGAGTAGGGCCAGAACGTCCTTGAGCACGATCATCGGGACCTCCCGCCGCGCCGGAATTCCGAGGATGTCTTCATTATATCCGGAACGGACGATAAAAAAAAGCCGGAGGGGACCGGCAGAGAGCGGACTCTTGGAAGCGACCGATGGGATTGCGGCGGAGCGACTCGAAGCCGCAATCCCAGGAAATATCTTAGTGGGGATAAAAAAACAGGGGGACGAGCCCAGGCTCGTCCCCCTGCAGGAGGCAATTCAATTGGTCGAAACGCCTATTTCGCCTTGAGGATCTTCTGGACTTCTTCCTTGTCGACGTCCGTGATGTAGGGGATGCCGCTGATGTCGGCCGCTTCCTTGGTGAGGGAGGCGATGTCGTCGCGGGTGACGTACTCGAGCGAGAACTTGCGCTCGCCGGCCATCATCTGGCGGAGGCCCTGGCTCAGCCGCTTGAAATAGGTGTAGACGCCGATGGCCCCGGCCGGGAGCTCGTCGAACCGGGCGCCGAAGCGCCGCCGCAGCTCGGGGGCGGTGACGAAGATCTCGTCCTTGCTGCTGCCGAAGCGCTCGACGTAGACCGGGATCTGGCCGTCGTTGATGCGGCCGCCGATCGTCTTGCCGACCATGGCCGCGGCCAGGGGCGAACGGGCCATGCCGACGGCCTTGACGTAGGGCGCGCCGAGGGAGAGGACCTTGAAGATCTGGTCCTCGAAAGTGATCCCGCCGCCGAAGGCCAGGTCGGGCACGAACTCTTTCTGCTTGGCCAGCTGGTCGGCGAACTTCCAGGTGAGGGACCAGATTTCGACGGTCGGAATGCCCCATTCGTTCATCATCCGCCAGGGGCTCATGCCCGTGCCGCCGCCCGCGCCGTCGACGGTCAGCAGGTCGAGCTTGGCCTTGGAGGCGTACTTGACGGCCCGGGCCAGATCGGCCGGCCGGTAGGCGCCCGTCTTCAGGAAGACGCGCTTGGCGCCGAGCTTGCGCAGCTCTTCGACCCGCTTCATGAAGCTGTCTTCCTCAACCATCCCCAGGCGGGAATGACGTTCGAATTCCTTGAAGCTGCCCTTCTCGAAGGCGGCGATGACGTTGGGGTCTTCGGGGTCGGGCAGGACGATGTAGCCCTTTTTCTTAAGGGCTTGGGCCTTCTTAATGCTCTTGATCTTGACCTCGCCGCCGATGTCCTTGGCCCCCTGGCCCCACTTGAGTTCAACTGTCTCGATGCCCAGCTTTTCGATGGCGTATTCCTGGACGCCCAGCCGCGTGTCCTCGACGTTGGCCTGGACGACGACGTCGCCATAACCGTCCTGCCAGTCGCGGAAGGACTTGATGCGGAACTCCATGTCCGGGGAGCGGACGACGCGCCCGTTCTTGAGCTCCGTCTTGTCGTCCATGCCGCAGACGTTCTCGCCGATCGTCAGGATGGTCCCGGCGATGGCCGCGCCGCCGCCGAGGCCCGCCCAGTTCTGCAGGGCGACGTTGGTCGATCCCATGCCGGAGATGATGAACGGGACCTTGAGCTTGAGGTCCTTCTTGACGCCGATCTTCGTCTCGACGGAGACTTTCTCGAAGGTCGCCTGGTCGCTGTCGGCGGGCACGCCCCAGGCCCCTTTGGCCGTCCCCATGATGCTGAAGTGGGACAGGTCGACGGGATAGTCCTTCTCGCAGCCCGCCGTGATGATCCCGAACGGCTGGGGGTAGAGGACCTCGGCCCCGCGGTAGGCGGATTTCCCGATCTCGCACATCCCGATGCAGCCGTCGACGCAGGTCACGCACATCCCGCTGAAGGGGCTGATCGAACCCTCCGTCCGGTTCTTGGTCAGGGTGGCGGCGCTTCTGTTGAGCTTTGTCAAAGTCGGCATGAAATTACCTCCTCGATATCCTTTAGGTTTTATTCCTTGGGTTCATGTTTCAAACCCGGTCAGGTCTTTTCCCGGACGCACGTGCCGCAGCGGCCCGCGTCGTACATCCAGCACTGGAGGTCCTCATAATGCTCCAAGCAGGAAGGGTCCATGGTCAGGCAGGCGTTGCAGAGGGTGGTCTCCGCGTTAGGGCCCTGGCAGCGGAGCTGGCAGGCGGGGCAGATGTACATGCAGGCGCCGCACAGCCGGCACTCTTCCGACCGGATGTCGAACGGCGTCGAGATCTTCCTCTTGTGGCCCCGCTGCTGGAAGCCGATGGCCCGCGCATCCATCTGCTCCGCGCACATCCTCACGCACAGGCCGCAGAGAATGCACTCCTCGTTGCGGGGCGTGAACCGGACCTTGGTGACGCCGAACTTCGAGGCCAGGTCCTGGAGGACCTTGGAGCCAGGCGCGACGGAAAGCATGAGCTCGATCATCATCCGCCGCGCCGCCCAGACCCTGGTGGAGTCGGTCCGGACGACGAGACCCTCTTCGGCGGGGTAGGTGCAGGACGTCACCAGCTTCGACTTGGGAGGGGTTCCGATCTCGACCAGACAGAGGCGGCAGCCGCCGAACTCCGTCAGCCCCTCATGGTGGCAGAGGGTCGGGATCTCCAGGCCGTAGAACTTGGCCGTCTCGAGGACCGTCCAGCCCTCCTCGGCCTTGACCGGTAAACCGTTGAGGATGAACTCTATCATTTTTCACGTCCTATCGCTTTTTTGGCGTCGCGCGTTTCGAGCTCGCAGCGCAGGCAACGCCGGGCCTCCTTCAGGGCGAGTTCCCTGGTGAAGCCCAGTTCGATCTCCTCGTGCCCCGATTTCCTCTTCCCCAGAGGGAGATGAGGCATCTTGGCTCTCTTCGTGTTCCGGGCCTCCTCTTCCGTCAGCTTGACCGGCTCCACGTAGACGGAGGGCCGGGTCACTTCGTGCGGACAGACCAGGCTACGGCCTTCGAGGTAGCACTCGATGGCCCTGGCGGCCGTCTTGCCGGCCGCCATCGCCTCGACGACGCTGCTTGGGCCCGAGACGACGTCGCCGCCGGCGAAGACTCCCGGGCGGGTCGTGGCCATGCTGGCCGGGTCGACGATGATCGTGCCCCATTCCGGGGAGAGCGTCAGGCCGTCGCTGTCCTTGAGGTACGGCGTGTAGGCCCGCTCGCTGATGGCCAGGATCAGGGTGTCGGCCGGGACCTGGAATTCTGAACCCGGGATCGGCACGGGCCTGGCCCGGCCGCTGGCGTCCTTTTCGCCGAGCTTCATGCGGATGCATTCGACGCCGACGACCCTGCCGTCCTTGATGCGGATGCGGACCGGGGCGACGAGATACTCGATCTTGACGCCCTCTTCGAGGCCGGCCTCGACCTCCTCGGGATAGGCCGGCATCTCTTTCCGCGTCCGGCGGTAGAGGATCGTCGCCTGCTTGACCCGCTTGTCGCGGAAGGCGACGCGGGCGGCGTCGACGGCCGAATTGCCGCCGCCGATGACCACGACCCGGGCGCCGAGAGAGACGGGGATGCCGAGGTGGTGGTCCTTGAGGTACTCCAGGGCCTGGAGAACGCCTTCGGCCTCCTCCCCGGGGACGCCCATCTCCAGGGGCTTGTGGGCGCCCGTGGCCAGGAAGACGGCCTTGTATCCCTGTTGGAAGAGGTCGTCCAAGGTGAAATCCTTGCCCAGGGTCATGTTGGTCTTGATGTTCAGCCCGCAGCCGACGAGGTAGTCGAGGTCGTCCTGGAGACGCTCCTTGGGCAGGCGGTGGTCGGGGATGGTCACCCGGAGCATGCCGCCGGCGACGGGCAGGGACTCGAAGACCCTGACGGGATAGCCCTTCTTGACCAGCTCGTAGCCGGCCGCCAGACCGGCCGGCCCGGCGCCGATGATGGCGATCTTCTCTGCCTTCGTGACGGGGAACCTCGCCGGGGCAGGCAGGCCCTTCTCCCGGGCCCAATCGAGGACGAATCGCTTCAGGGCCCGGATGGCGATGGGCTCGCCGGCTTCGCCGGCCCGGCAGACCGATTCGCAGGCCCGGCTGCAGACCCGGCCGCAGACCGACGGCAGGGGGTTGTCCTTGCGGATGACCTTGAAGGCCTCCTCGTACTTCTTCTGGGCGATGAGCCCGATGTAACTGGACGCCTCCTGGTCGATGGGGCAGATGTACTGGCAGGGCGCGGAGACGATCTCCTTGCAGACCATGGCCGGGCATCTTTTGTCGACGACGTGCTTCTCGTATTCCGCGCGGAAATAGCGCAGGGTGGACAGGACGGGATTGGCCGCCGTCTGTCCCAGTCCGCAGAGGGAGGCGTCCTTGACGGCGATCGCCAGCTCCTCGAGGAGGCTGATGTCCTCGAGCGTCCCCTGTCCGTCCGTGATCTTGCTGACGAGCTCCCACATCCTCTGGGTCCCCTCGCGGCAGGAGATGCATTTTCCGCAGGACTCGTCGCGGAGGAAGTTGAGGAAGTACTTGGCGATGTCGACCATGCAGGTCTTGTCGTCCATGACGATCATGCCGCCGGAGCCCATCATGGCGCCCGCGCCCGTCAGGCTCTCGTAGTCGACGGGCAGGTCCAGGAGCTTGGCTGGGATGCATCCCCCCGAGGGCCCGCCGATCTGGACGGCCTTGAAGGCCCTTCCGCCGGGGACGCCGCCGCCGATGCCGAAAATGATCTCGCGGAGGGAGATGCCCATCGGGACCTCGACGAGGCCCGTGTTGTTGATCTTGCCGACGAGCGAGAAGATCTTCGTCCCCTTGCTCGTGTCCGTCCCCAGGCCCGAGTACCACTTCGCGCCGCGCCGGATGATGTTGGCGACGGTCGCCCACGTCTCGACGTTGTTGATGACCGTCGGCGACCCCCAGAGGCCCTTGTGGGCGGGGAAGGGCGGCCTCTGGCGGGGCATGGCGATCTTGCCCTCGACGGACGCGATCAGGGCGGTCTCCTCTCCGGAGACGAACGCGCCCGCGCCCTGGACGATCTCGAGCTCGAAATCGAATCCCTTGCCCAGGATGTCCTTGCCGAGCAGCCCGTATTCCCGGGCCTGCTGGATGGCGATCTCGACGCGCTTGATGGCCAGCGGGTATTCGTGCCGGATGTAGATGAACCCCTTCGCGGCGCCGATGGCCTTGGCCCCGATGATCATCCCCTCGATGACCGCGTGGGGATCCGCCTCGAGGACCGAGCGGTCCATGAAGGCGCCCGGGTCCCCTTCGTCGCCGTTGCAGATGATGTATTTCGGCGTCCTCTTGCCTTTGGCGCATACGGCCCACTTCTTGCCCGTGGGGAAGCCGGCGCCGCCCCGGCCCCGCAGCCCCGAGGCTGAGACCTCTTCGAGGATGTCGTCGGGCGTCATCTTGGACAGGGCCTTGCCCAGCGCCTCGTAGCCGTCGAAGGCGATGTACTCGTCGATCTTCTCCGGGTCGATCCGGCCCCGGTTCCGCAGGACGATCAGCCGCTGGTGCTTGAAGAACTCGATGTCCTTCATCTTCGGGACCGGCTTGTCCTCGGCCGGGGGGACGTACATCAGCTTCTTGACCGGGCGGCCCTTGAGCAGGTGCTCCTCGACCAGGCGGGGGACGTCTTCGACCTTGAGGAGCTGGTAGAAGATGCCGTCGGGCTGGACCATGACGATCGGGCCCCTCTCGCAGAATCCGTTGCAGCCCGTCGCGACGACCTGGACCTCGTCCTGGAGACGCCGCTTCCGGATCTCCTTCTCCAGGGCCTCCTTGATCTTGAAGGACCCGCTGGACACACAGCCCGTGCCGGCGCAGACCAATAAGTGAGCTCGATATTGTTTCAAGGGGCCTCCCTCAGTACATCGTTTCGCTTCCGACGCCCAGGACGTATTCGGTCACCATCTTCCCGCCCAGGATGTGCTGGGCGACGATCTTCCTCATCTTCTCCGCCGTGAGATCTCCGTACTTCACGGGGGGCTGGCCCTTGAGCTCGATCGTGGCCATGGGTTCGGCGTTGCACAGCCCGGCGCAGCCGGAGGTCGTGACGATGACGTCCTGGACCTTGGCCTTGGCGATCTCGGCGAGGAGGGCGTCCATGATGTCGCGGGCGCCGGCGGCGATGCCGCAGGTGCCCATGTGGACGGTGACCCGGGCCCGGCCCTCGCCTTCCCGGATGGTCATGAGGGATTTGGTTTTTTCCCGGATCTTGGCCAAATCCTGGATGCTGAGCTTCTTTTTCGCGGCCATCAGATTCCCTCTCTTTCTGTCATTTCTTCCCGGCGGCCCGCGCCCTCTTTCCGGAGGCGGGCCTGGCGGCGGCCTTCCGCCGTTTTCCCGACGGCTTCGGTCTGCTGTACTTGCCGAGGATCGGGCCGACCCTCTTGATCGTGGCGTGGCCGTGGTACTCGCCGTCAACGACGACGACGGGCCCGATGGCGCAGCACCCGAGACAGGCGGCCGTCTCCAACGTGAACTGGCCGTCCTTGGTGTTCTCCCCGGCCGGGACGTCGAGCTTCCGCTCGATCTCCTCCAGGAGTCTCTGGCCGCCCCGGACATGGCAGGCCGTCCCGAGGCAGACGAGACAGATGTGCTTGCCCCGGGGCTTCAGGCTGAAAGCCCGGTAGAACGTGGCCACGCCCAGGACGTCGCTCAGGGGGATGCAGAGCGCCCCGGCGACCTGGCGGAGAGAATCCGGAGGGAGGTAGTTGAAAAGCTCCTGGATGTCCAGTAGGATGGCGATCAGGTTCTTCTTGAGCCCCTGATGCTTATCGATCAGGTTTCGGACTTTGGTTTCATCGATGTCCAAATCATCCCTCCAATATGGGGGTTTGCGGTGCGGGCGGAAGTCGGTGAGTCGGGTTCGGCCGGTATGGTGGAGCGGCCCTTTGGAAGACGGGCAGGAAGGAGGCGGCATCCCCAAGGGCCTGCAATTCGAGGCCGTCCAGATCGGCGGTGCTTCGGTCGGCTGCCGGCCTCAGGGACGGGCGAATATAGTCTATAAAAATAAAAAACTCCTTAACGGCTTTGCCGGGAGACTCAATAATCAAACAACAAGATGGCATTTATAGCAGAACGTTTTCGGCTTTGTCAATAGGCGCGAGGCCGAACGGCCACGGGTCACGTTTGGCCGGTCTCGAGCTCGATTTTCTCGACGACGATGTCTTGCCCCTCCACGATCTCGACCCGCCTCGAACCGCAGATGGCGCAGGAGAAATCGGTGTCTTCGCGGACGCTCGCGCCGCCACAGTCGGGGCAGCGGAGCTTGACCGGAACGATGACGATCTCGAGCCGGCCGCCTTCGGCCAGCGTTCCTTTCTTATAGATGTCGAAGGCCGATGCGAGGAGTTCGGGGACGACCCCGGACATCCGGCCCACCTGGAGACGGACCGCCGTGACCTGTGAAGCGCCGTGTTCGCGGGCCTTCTCTTCGAGGACGTCGAAGACGGAGGCGATGAGGGACAGCTCATGCACGGCCGGACCTCAGCCCCTCGAGGGCCTCGACGAGATATCCGACGAGGGCGTCCACGCCGTCGCCGCGCAAGGCGGAGACCGTGAAGACGCGGAGCCCGGGCTTGATGGACAAGGCCTCGGCCGCCGCCTTGGCCGGGTCGAACGGCAGATAGGGGACGAGGTCCGCCTTGGTCAGGATGAGACAGTCCGCGGATAGGAAGGCCTGCGGGTATTTGGCCGGCTTATCATCGCCTTCGGGGGAAGACAGGAGGACAAAGCGAAGGTCCTCTCCCAGGTCATAAGAGGCGGGGCAGACGAGATTGCCGACGTTCTCGATGAACAGGAAGTCGATCGCCGTCGGGACATCGCCGAGGACCTTGCCGATCATCCGGGCCTCGAGATGGCAGGCGCCGCCGGTCGTGATCTGCCAGGCGGGGACGCCCTTCCTCCGAATGCGCTCGGCGTCCCGCTCCGTTTCGATGTCGCCTTCGATGACGGCCATCCGGTAGCGGTCTTTGAGCCGGTCGGCGAGGCTTTCCAGGAGGGTCGTCTTGCCCGAGCCCGGAGAGCTCATGAGGTTGATGGCCAGGATACCGCGGGCCCGGAGCTCCTGCCGGATCGCGGCCGCGGCCTGCTTGTTCGTCGCCAGGAGGTCCCGGAGGACGAGGATCGTTTTCGTGCTCATGAGCGGTTCCCCTTGAGAAAATCCTCAAGGAACTCCAGGGCCAGGGCCAGGTTCTTTTCGGCCTTCTCCGTCAAGCCCTCGCCGATCGTCCAGCCATGGCCGCGGATGGCCAGGAGCCGGGCATCCGGCGTGCGGTCATAGAGTTCCGCGGCGATGGCCAGGACCGCCTCTGGCCTCAAGGCGTGGCTCATCGGCGGGATCGCGGCGGCCGCCTTGATTTTGGTGAAGGTGAACGGCTCGCGCAGGCCCCGGGCGGCGTCGATGAAGATCACGATGTCGTACTTGGAGCAGGCCAGAGCATCCTCGATCGCAAGCTGGTAATCGGTATCGCAAACGACCCCCGGGATCGATCGGGACGACAATCGTTCGGCCGCCGCCGGCCCGAGACCGTCGTCGCGACGGCCGGGGTTGCCGAAGCCGATCACGAAGACGCGATCTTCGGGCTTCGTCGTTTCAGGAATCAGCGGACCTTCCTCTGGAGGATGTTGTTCCGCGAATCGCGGAGAACGACTTCAAGAGGCATTTGGCCCAGGGCGTGGGTGGCACAGCTCAGGCAAGGGTCGTAGGCCCGAATGGCCACCTCGACGCGATTCAACATGCCCTCTGTGATTTCGGGCTTGCCGGCGAGGACGTTCTCGGCGACCCAGTGGACGGCCCGGTTCATGGGCTCATTGTTGTTGGTCGTCGAGACGATCAGGTTGGCCATGACGATCTGGTCGTCGTTGTTGATCCGGTAATGGTGAAAGAGAGTTCCGCGCGGGGCCTCGATGAGACCCACACCCTCAAGGACCTTCTTGCCCTTCTTGACGAGCTTGGTCCCCTGGAGGTCCTTGTCGAGGAGCAGCTCCTTGATGACTTCCGCCGAGTGAAGGAGTTCGATGAGGCGGGCCCAGTGTGTGTGGAGCGACATATTGTTGGGCTTGCCGTCGGTGTAGGCCTTGTAGGCTTCGAAGGCCTTCTGGGCGAGCGGGGAGGGGATGTAGTCGCAGGTGTTGAGCCGGGCCAGGGGGCCAACCCGGTACCAGCCGGCGGCCTTCCCCAGGGATTTGATATAGGGGAACTTCATGTAGCTCCAGGAACGGACTTCCTCCCCGATGTGATCGAGATAATCCTTATAATCCACGTCGTTGAGGACCTTCCGGCCCTCGGCGTCGACTGCCCGCAGGACGCCGTGATAGAAATCCAGCGCGCCGTCCTTCCGGACGAGGCTCAGGTGGTTCGAGGGGAAGGCGGCGAAGCCGTCGACCACGTCCTTGTTTTTCGCGTGATAGGCTTTGAAGATCTCGATGGCCGCCAGGGACCACTCGATCGTCTGGTCGATCGTGGGCGGCGGGGTGCCCTTGAGGAATTGGTCACGCTCCTCGGGAGTGAGGTTCTTATTGATGCCCCCGGGGATCGCTCCCGTGCCGTGGATCTTCTTTCCCGCGGTGGCCAGGATGACCTCCTGGCCGAACTTGCGCATGAGGACGGCCTGGACGGCCAGGTCCTTGTTGAGGGCGATGATGCCGATGACGTTCCGGATGGCCGGGTCGGCGTCCATGCCCAGAAGGAAATCGGGCGCGCAGAGGTGGAAGAAATGCAGGGCGTGGGACTGGAGCATCTGGCCGTAATGCATGAGCCGGCGCATCTTTTCGGCCGTCGGCGTGAGCTTGTCGGGCCCGACCCCGACGATGACGTCCATGGCCTTGGCCGCAGCCAGGTGGTGGCTGACCGGGCAGATCCCGCAGAGTCTCTGGACGAGGACCGGGGCCTCCCAATAAGGCCGGCCCTGGACGAAGCGCTCGAAGCCGCGGAACTCGACGATGTGGAAGCGCGACTGCTTCACCTTCCCGGCGTCATCGAGGTGGATAGTGACTTTCCCGTGGCCTTCGACCCGGGTCACGGGCTCGATCGTGATCTTTCTCGCCATGTTCATTCACCCTTCAATCATACTTGATCAGGTTGTAGGTCAGGTTCAGCGGCCGCCCTTCGACGAGGGCCGTCAGGGCTTCCCAGATGAGGTCGGCCGAGGGCGGGCAGCCCGGCAGGAAGTAGTCCATTTTGACGATCTCGTGACAGGGATAGACCCGGTCGAGGACGATGGGCAGTTCCTCGTCATTGGGAATGAATTTGTCCTCCGGGGCGACCGTGGGGCTGTTCAGATATGCCTCCTCCAGGCATTCCTTGACAGGGATGCCGTTGCGCATGGCGGGCAGACCGCCCATGATGGCGCACTCGCCCAGGGAGATCAGGACCTTGCAGTTCTTCCGGAAGGAGCGTAGGACCTCGACGTTCTCGCTGTTGCAGCAGCCGCCTTCGATGAGCCCGACGTCGACGGGCTTGGTGAACGTCTTGATGTCGTCGATGGGGGACTTGTTGAACTCGACGAGCTCGACAAGTTTGAGGATCCGGTCGTCGATGTCGAGGATGGACATGTGGCAACCGAAGCATCCGGCCAGGGAGGCGGTGGCGATGACGGGTTTGCTCATGGTCCTATCTCCCGGTCCCTTTTACGACGTCGCTGCCGATGGGCGCGTGGTCGAATTTACGCTTGCCGATCGGCACGGCGAAGCCGGTTTCCTTCCTCAGGATGGCGCCGACGGGGCAGATGTCCATGGCCCGGCGAGCCTCCTCCTCGGACAGGCGCGCGGCCATGCTCTTGTCCACCTCTATTGTAACACGGTTGCCGCGGTCCATCGCCGCGAAGACCTTGCGGCCGTCCTTGGCCCGGATGGCGCGGACGCAGCGCAGGCACTGGATGCAGCGGTTCCCGTCGAGCATGAGAAGAGGCGCCGTGGCGTCGATGTCGCGGCGCGGCCAGAGATAGGGGAAACGGGGGGCCATGAGCTGGTAGCGGTAGGCCAGGCTCTGAAGCTCGCAGTTGCCGCTCTTCTCGCAGGAGGGGCAGAGGTGGTTGCCTTCGACGAAGAGCATCTCGATGAGCGCCTTCCTCATGTCTTCGAGGTCGGGGGCCGTGTTCTCGACGATCATTCCCTCGGTCAGCGGCTGAGTGCAGGCGGCCATGAACCGGCCGCCCACGCGAACTGTGCAGATCCGGCAGCTGCCCACGGGCTTGAGCCCCTCGAAATGGCAGAGCACGGGGATATAGACGCCGTTCGCCTTGGCCGCCTCGACGATCGTCTGGCCTGGTTTCCCCAGGCATTCCTTGCCGTCGATCGTGAACCGGATGTCATTCATGGTCGGCCTCCTTGCAAATGGGCTGGCGATTGGCGGCCGTGCAACCGTCCTGGATGGCCGCCGCGAGGTCGAATTCGGGGACGAAGTCCCGGCCTTTCTGTATCCGGGCCTCGTAGAGCTCGGGGAAATTCTGCATCGTCGTCAGGATCGGATTGGGCGAGGTCTGTCCGAGGCCGCACCGGCTGGTGGCCTTGACCAGCTTGCCCCAGGCCTCCAGGTCGCGGAGGTCGCCTTCGGTGCCCTTCCCCATGGCGACCTTTTCGAATTTCTTTTTGAGCAGGACGTTCCCCGCCCGGCAGGGGGTGCACCAGCCGCAGGACTCTTCGACGAAGAACTCCATGAAGCTCTCGACGACTTCGAAGATGTCCCGGTCGGGCCCGAAAACGATGATCGAACCTCCCGTTGGGAGGTCGGAAAAGCAGATCTTCCTCTGGTACCCGGCCTTGGAGACACAGGTGCCCGAAGGGCCTCCGACCTGGACGGCCTTGGCCTCCGGAGCGCCGGCCAGATCCAGAAGTTCAGCGATAGAGAGGCCGTACTCGATCTCGTAGATGCCGGGCCTGGCGCAGTCCCCGGAGACGCTCAAAAGCTTGGTGCCCGCGGATTTTTGGGTGCCCATGGCCTTGAACCAGGCCGCGCCCTCGGTGATGATCCGGGCCGCCGTGGCCAGCGTCTCCACATTATTGACGGTTGTCGGCCGGTTGAGGTAGCCGGACTGTACGGGGAAAGGCGGTCTGTCCCGCGGTTCGCCGCGCTTGCCCTCGGCCGATTCGAGGAGGGCCGACTCTTCGCCGCAGATGTAGGCGCCGGCGCCCGACTTGATGACGATGTCGAAATGGAAGGAGGGGGATCCGGCGATAGGCTTCCCGAGGATACCTTCCTTGCGAAGGTCGGCCAGGACGGCTTCGAGGTGGGTCCGAAGATACGCGTATTCAGATCTGAGGTAAAGGACCCCCGTTTGCGCGCCGATGGCGTAACCGGCCACGGCCATTCCCTCAAAGACGAGCCGGGGGAGCTCGGTGAGAAGCACCCGGTCCTTGAACGTCCCGGGCTCGCCCTCGTCGGCGTTGCCGACGACATACCGCTCGGGGGCCTTTTCCCGCCGGCAGAACTCCCACTTGAGACCGGTCGGGAAACCGGCCCCGCCGCGGCCGAGCAGCCCGGCTTTCTTGATCTCGTCGATGACCTGCTCGGGCGTCATGGACACGGCTTTCCGGACGGCCGAGCCGGGTTCGTGCGGCCCGAAAAGAACGGCCCCCGGCTTCCGAATGTTGTTGGAGACCATGGCCCGGACGAGGTCCGACTGGTTGGCGCCGTCACCGAGCTCGACGACCTGGCTCGCGGCGGGCGTCCCCGCCAGGAGGCCGCGGACGATGGCCCTGGCTTTGTCGGGCGAGAGCTTGGTGAAGATCACCCCGTCGACGATGGCCGACGGCTCCTGGTCGTTCATCCCGATGCAGGAGGTCGGGAAAAGCCCGATTTTACCGTCCGCGGAGACTTCGCCGAACCGGCAGCCGGCCTCCTCCTCGAACGCCCTGGCCACGGCCGTCCGTCCTTTCATCCGGGAGGTGATGGTGTCGTTCAGGTAGACGGTCGAGGCACCGCGGGGGGTCAGGGAGAAGAAGTGATAGAACGTGACGGCTCCGCGGACCTCCGCTTCCGAAAGCTTCAAGTGGGCGGCGATGCGGGAGACGGCTTCCCCGGGAACGTGCCCGAAACGGTTTTGAACGTCACGGATAATGTCCAGGAGCGCCGACGGATCCTTAGGATGCCGGAGGACGACGTCTTTGTCTTGGGCCATGGTCAAACTCCATCATTTTGTTTTTAGCGCCGTAGTGTAACACAAAAAGAAATCAAGGAAAACCCTAACCCGGACCCGGCATAAAAAACTTGATTTTTATCCCGGGAAAAGGATACTATTCTAACAGAGTGATTTCGGACAAATACAGGAAGGAGGAAAAATGAGGAAAAAGACTCTTTTCGTGATCGGTCTTCTGGTCGCGTTTCTTGTCGTTCAAGGGTGCACGTCGAAACCTGAGAAGAGCCTTCTCTCCAGGTATTTCAACGCCGTCACGCTGAACGACAACGACACGATGTCCAGCATGGCCCTAGAGCCCTTCCAGCCCGAAATGACTGCTTGGAACATCGTCAGCATCGGCGCGGAGAAGATCGAGCCGGCCAAGCTGCCCGATCTGAACAAGGCGGAGATCGAGGCCAAGAAAGCCCAGGACGCCCAGATCGGCCCGACGATCGACGCCGACACGCTCCTCAAGGACGCCCAGTACGAGAAGGACACGTCCAGGTCCGCCGGGGGCAAGGCCGCTGCCCAGAGGAAGATCGACGAGCTTCAGGTGAAGTACGACGCGGAGAACGCCAAGATGCAGGCGTTCAAAAAGGACTATAACGCCGCCAAGGCTGCGGCGGCCGCGGAAGAGGAGATGACCATGTTCTCCCTGGGCCAGCGCGAGCTCGCGACGGTCCGCGAACTCACCGGGGACGTCCATTCCAAGGAAGTCGAAGTCGCGATCACGACCAAAGCCGGGGGGACCAAGAACTACCGGCTTTACATGAGGCAGTATCTGCTCCAAGACGAGGTCAACAAGATCCCGTATCGCGGCCAATGGAAGATCATCAGGTTCGAGCCCCTCTCCTGAGGGACTCGGGGTTTTGCCGGCGGATGTTGACCCGTTCGCCGCTGCTAAGCACCGCCCTTCAAGGGGGATGAAAAGCGCGGCTCAGGGTCACCCCTGACAAGTCTTGGCCTTCATGCCAGGGAGTCGAGAGGTTGACTCTTTCCTCCCCATCACTATAATAGTGTTTTTTCTGGGCCGTTAGCTCAGAGGGAGAGCACCGGCCTTTTAAGCCGGGTGTCGCTGGTTCGAGTCCAGCACGGCTCACGTTTTTTTGCCCCTGTCGTCTAGAGGCCCAGGACACTGCCCTTTCAAGGCGGCAACACGGGTTCGAATCCCGTCGGGGGCGCTACCCTCCGAGAAGAGTGATTTATCAAGATATTTCGCAGAAATACGCCTCCGTGCATGCTCCGGCGCATTTCCGCCTCCTCCGCTCGCTGACAGCAAGCCAGAACACCTTGCCAAGATATATCGCAGAAACCCGGCTCCGTGTATCTCCGCCCGGTTTCTGCCCTCCGCTCACTACGTTCGCTGCGGTCGGTGGGCGGTGCAGGGCTCGAACCTGCGACCCCCGGTTTGTAAGACCGATACTCTACCTCTGAGCTAACCGCCCGCCGCTCCGGCGGCCTTCCGTCCGTCCGGGCGCACCTAGGGTAGAGTAAACCTCCTACCCTGTCAACTCCTGGACTCACCGGCATTCAAGCCCAGGCTTGTTAGGCCCGCCTCCCATTCATTTGACTTCCGGTGGGTCCTATGCTAAATTTAACGTCCTACTTTCTTATCCCGATCGAAGGATAGGCCAAAATGTACGCAGTGATCCTGACAGGCGGAAAACAGTATCGCGTCAAAGAAGGGGACGTTCTGTCCGTTGAGAAGCTGAACATCGAACCCGGCCGGAAGGCCCAGTTCGACCGCGTTCTCCTGATCGAGGACGGCGACGACATCCAGGTGGGGACGCCGGTGCTCGATAATGCCATGGTCCTGGCGCTCGTCCTCGAGAATTTCAAGGACGAGAAAGTCCTCGTCTTCAAGAAAAAGAGGAGGAAACAGTACCGCCGGACCCGCGGGCACAGACAGCCCCTGACCAAGATCCGCATCGCTCGGATCACCGCGGATCGGACCCTGATCACGGCCGCGGACCTGGCCGAGGAAAAGCTGGTCCCCGTCGAGAAACCGGTCCCGGCGGCCAAGCCCAAGGCGGCCGCTCCGGCCCCCGGACCCGAAAAGGCCCCGGCCAAGGCTAAGGCCAAGGCGCCCAAGAAAGAGGCCGCCAAGCCGAAAGCGGTCAAGAAGCCGGCCGGCGCCAAACCCAAGAAAGCGACCAAGGAGTAAGCCATGGCCCATAAAAAAGCAGGCGGAGCCGGGAAGAACGGGCGCGATAGCGCGGGAAAGAGGCTCGGTGTCAAACGCCATGGCGGCCAGCAGGTCAACGCCGGCACCATCATCATCCGCCAGAGGGGAACGCCCATCAAACCCGGGCTGAACGTAGGCCGGGCCAAGGACGACACTCTCTTCGCGATGGCCACCGGGACCGTCAAGTTCTCCGACAGAGGCCGGAAGGGGAAAGTCGTCTCCGTCCTGCCCGCTTGAGGAAGAGCCGTATCCTCCGTTGTTCGTCGACCAGGTCACCGTCACGCTGAAGGCCGGGAAGGGGGGCAACGGCTGCGTCAGCTTCCGCCGCGAAGCCTGTGTCCCTAAGGGTGGCCCGGACGGGGGGCACGGCGGAGATGGGGGCAGCGTTTCTTTCGTCGCCGACGAGAACGTCAGCTCCCTCGCCTACTATCGCTTTCAACCACTCCTCAAGGCCAAGAACGGCGCTCCCGGCGAAGGCAACAATCGCTACGGCAAGCGCGGCCTCGACCTCCGCCTCCGCGTCCCCGTCGGGACCGTCGTCAAGGACAAGGACGGCCTCCTCTTCGATCTCACCGCGCACGGGCAGGAGGGTGTCGCGGCCCGGGGCGGCAAGGGCGGCCGCGGCAACGCCTCTTACGCCACTTCGACCCACCAGACGCCGCGCGAATCGCAGCCCGGCCGGCCCGGAGAGGAGAAGGAGGTCGTCCTCGAGCTCAAGCTCATCGCCGACGTCGGCCTGGTCGGGTTCCCCAACGCCGGGAAATCCACCCTCATCTCGCGCATTTCGGCGGCCCGGCCGCTCATCGCCGATTACCCGTTCACGACCCTGGCCCCCAACCTCGGCGTCGTCGACATCGGGGAATACCGCTCGTTCGTCGTGGCCGACATCCCGGGCCTCATCGAAGGCGCCCATCTCGGCCAGGGACTGGGCATCCGTTTCCTGCGCCATATCGAACGGACCAAGATCCTCGTCCACCTCGTCGACGTTTCCCCGTATTCGGGGCGGGACCCCCTCGTGGACTACCGGGTCATCATGAAGGAACTCGCGGCTTTCAGCCCGGAAGTGGCCGCGCGCCCCCAGGTCATCGCGGCGAACAAGGTCGACCTCCTGGGCCGGGACAAGACTCGCCTGACGCGCCTCCGGAAGATGGCGGCCAGGAAAAAGGTCCCCTTTTTCGCCATCTCGGCCATCAAGCGCGAGGGGCTCAAGCCGCTCGTAGAAGCCCTGGCGCGCTCGCTTGAGCGGCTCGGCGAAAAGAACGAGAGCCGGGCGGATTGATGGAGACGATCGGCCTTTTCGGCGGGACGTTCGACCCGATCCATCTCGGGCATCTGCGGGCCGCGGCGGAAGTCCGCCGGCGGGCCGGGCTCGACCGCATCCTGTTCATCCCTTCCTTCCTCCCGCCGCATAAAAAATCCGGGACGGTCGCTTCGGCGGCAGACCGTCTCCGCATGGTCGAGCTCGCCTGCCGCTGGCGCATGGGGTTCGAGGCCTCGCCCGTCGAAGTGGAGGCCGGCGAAAAGTCCTATTCCATCCTGACCCTGCGGAGGATCCGGGCCCTCTCGCCCGTCGCGCGCTTGTTCTTCATCATGGGCGTCGACGCCTTCCTGGATATCGGGACATGGCGGGAATACCAGCGGGTCCTCCAAGAATGTTTTATTATCGTCATGGGGCGGCCGGGATTCGAGCTCGACCGGGCCCGGGATGTCCTCGACGGCAAGCTTCGGGATTCGATCGGTCCGCTCGAGACCGGCGCAGGCGCCGCCGGGCCCCTCCCGCCGCGGACCAGGATCTTCCTTCTGCCGATCCGCGCTTTGGACATCTCCTCGACGGCGATCCGGGAAAGGGTCCGCCGCGGCGAAACGCTCGACGAACTCGTCCCCGGAGCCGTCGACGCCTATATCCGGGAACATCAACTTTACCGAGGTCGATAGGAGCCATGGCAGAAGAGAAGAAAAAAAGGTTCACCAAAAGGAGCCTGCCCGCGTCCGTCCGGCTGGCCGTCGAATCGGCGCTCGCCAAGAAGGCCGAGGACCTCTGCGTCCTCGACCTGCGGGAGCTCTCCTCGTTCACCGATTTTTTCCTGATCATGAAAGGGAGCTCGTCACGGCAGAACGCCGCCGTCGCCGAAGCGGTCGAATCGGCGCTCAAGCCAGCCGGTCTCCGCCCGCTGAGCGTCGAGGGCCGGGAGTCGACGGATTGGATCCTGATCGACTACGGCTCGCTCGTCGTCCACGTTTTCTCGCAGACCGCGCGGGACCGCTACGCCCTCGAAAACCTTTGGGGCGACGCGCCGCGGATCGATTTTTAAACATCCTCGCCGCTCCTCGCGTCGCGCCGGGAAATAGGTGTTGACAAGCCGGGGTCGAATGGCTATTGTTTTAGGGCGTTTTCGGCGATGCGCTTGATATTCCTTTGGCCCGGAAGAACGAGAAGTCCCGAGTTACGGGCTTTGCAGGATTTTTTCGCGACGCGCATCCGGGGCTTCGCGGCCTGCGACATCGTCGCCACCCGCGAAGCCCGGGGGCTCGAGGAAAAATTCGCCGATAAGATCAAGGACCTCGAGGCTCGGGGCCTTGAAAAACACCTCGACGGGGCCTATGTGATCTCCCTCGAGGACAAGGGAAAAGAGATGACGTCCGATGAATTCGCGCGCTTCCTCCGCGGCCGGGAGAGAGACTCGGGAAAGCCCCTGGCTTTCGTCGTGGGCGGTTTTCTCGGGCTGGCGGACCGGATCTCGGAGAAAGCCGACATGAAGTTGTCGCTGTCGCGCATGACGTTCTCGCACGAGCTCGCCCGCATCCTCCTGCTCGAGCAGGTCTACCGGGCCCTGACCATCATCGGGGGCCGGCAATACGCCAAATGAGAGGGTTTTCCCATGGGCAAGAAAATGAACAAAAAGGAAAAAGACGACTTCCGGATGAAGCTCGTCTCGAAAAAAGAGAGCATCATCAGGAAGCTTAGCGAAACCATCGCCGAGAGCAAGGAGATGGAGTCCAACGTCGCCCAGGACCTCGTCGACAAGGCGGAAACCTCCTACACCAAGGAATTCCTCCTGAGCCTGACGGACACCGAGCGGCGGCAGCTCCTGCTCATCGACGAGGCCCTCAAGCGGCTTGAGCACGGCGAATTCGGCGTCTGCCAGCTCTGCCACAAGGAAGTCGGCGGGAAAAGGCTCGAAGCCATACCCTGGACCCCCCTCTGCATCGACTGCCAGGAGAAGGCCGAGGAAGAACTGAAAGAGCAGTGACCGGTCCTCTTCGGGCCAGGGCGGCGTCCCTGGCCAAGCTTGTCGAACTCCTCGTCTACCCTTCGTTCTGCCGACTCTGCGCGGAACCCCTCGACGAGCCCGGCGAGAGGGTCGTTTGCCTCGCCTGCCTGGCCAAGCTCACTCCCCGCGGCGGGCCGTTCTGTCCCCTTTGCGGACGGTTCCATCAAGGGCAGGGGGATGACCACCTCTGTTCGAAGTGCCTGGAGCGGGTGCCGGTCTTCTCCGTCCACCGCTCTTGCGGGGCTTATGGCGGGACGCTCAAGGACGTCATCCTTCTCTTCAAGTACCGGAAGTACGCCCCGCTCAGCCGGCCCCTGGCCGGATTCGCCGAACGGTGCCTGTCCTCCGATCCGAAGCTCTGGGCGGGGGCGGACTTCCTCATGCCCGTCCCGCTCCACCCCGCGAGGAAGCGGGAAAGAGGTTTCAACCAATCCCGCCTCCTCGCCCGCGACCTGGGCCGGATCCGGAAGATGACGGTCCTTGGGGGGTGCCTGATCAAGTCGAAGAACGTCCCGCCGCAGGCCGGGCTCCACGCGGCCGAACGCGAAGCGAACGTCAAGAAGGCCTATGCCGTGAGACGCCGGCATAAAGTCAGGGGGAAAACGCTCATCCTAGTCGATGACGTCACCACGACCGGGGCCACTCTCCGCGAATGCGCCCGGGTCCTCGTCGAAGCCGGCGCACGCGAAGTTCGGGCCATCACGCTGGCCCAAGCTTAAACAAATTACTTTTTCGGCTTTTCGGCCTGGACCTGGACGGGCTTGAGGATCTTGACCCTGCGGGGCTTGAGCTCGGTCCGTTTGGGCATCCGGATCTTGAGGACTCCGTTCTCGTGCTCGGCCTCGATGCGGTCCTGGTCGATGTAGCTGGGGAGGACGAAGGACCTGAAGAAGGACCCATAAGAGCGCTCGATGCGGTGGTAGTTCTCCTCCTTGGTCTCTTTCTCGAACTTCCGCTCGCCGCGGAGGGTAAGGTTGTTGTCCTCGACCTTGATCTCGACGTCCTTCTCGTCGACGCCGGGGATCTCGGCGGCCAGTACGACCTCGTTTTCCGTCTCGTAAATGTCCACGGAAGGGGCCCAAGCCCCGGGAACGAGGTCCTTATCCTCGGTCTTTTGGCTGCCCATGTCCTCGAAAAGGCGGTTCATCCTGTCCCTTAGGGTGATCACGTCCCTGTAAGGATCCCATCTGATAATAGCCATCTGTTACCTCCGTCTAATATATCTTAGTAAGATAACAATATAATATATTAGTGGCAACATGTCAAGTATTGAGCTGGAATTTTTTATAAGTCATAAGTAGAACATATTACTAATGATAGAAGAATTAGCGAGAACCTTCGACGAGGACCGTGGCTTCGCCCTTGAGAATCCGGGAACCGATGGCCACGGACAGTTCGGAAGCCGTGCCCCTGAGAAATTCCTCGTGGACTTTAGTCAGCTCCCTGGCGATGACTACCCGTCTGTCCCCGAGGATCTCGCGGACGGCCTCCAGGAATTCCAGGACCCTCCGTGTGGGCAGGAAGAAAACCAGCGTGGCCTTCTCGTCCCGGAGGGCGTCGAGGGACTTCCGCAGGCCCGTCGTCTTGGGCGGCGGGAAACCGACGAAGAGGAAGCGGTGGGTCGGCAGGCCCGCGGCTGAAAGGGCCGTCGTCACGGCCGAGGGACCGGGAATGGGGACGACAGGGAGGGCTTCCTTGAGGGCTTCGCGGATAAGCGGGAATCCGGGGTCCGAAATACCCGGCGTCCCGGCGTCGGAGACGAGGGCCACGTCGCGGCCCGCTTTGAGCAGCCCGATGATCTCCGGGATCCGCCGTCCCTCCCTCGGCTGGAAATAGCTGATGAGCGGCTTTTTCAGCCCGAACCTGTTCAGGAGCTTGAGGGTCTGGCGGGTGTCCTCGCAGGCGATGGCCTCGACCTCGCCGAGGATGCGCAGGGCCCGGAGCGTGATGTCCTCGAGGTTGCCGATAGGCGTCCCGACGATGTAGAGCCGTCCCGGCGGCCGGTCCGCTCGCGGCTCGGCGGTCACGGCCTATTTTCCCCAGTCGTAGGGGTAGAGGAAGTCGTGACCGACGGAGCGGAGCGAGAGCTTAGCGATCGTCGGCAGCTTGCGCTTGAACTCGGAATTCCGGATCATACGGACGACCCGGTCGACCGCGGCTGGCCGGTGTCCCGCTTCGACGATCTCCTTGCGGCGCTTCCGCTCCTCCACGAGGCCGAAGAGGATGTCGTCGAGCTCCTCGTAGGCAAGCCCGATCTCCGCCTCGTCGGTCTGGCCGGGCCAGAGTCCGGCCGTCGGCGATTTCCTGCGGATCGCTGCCGGCACGCGGAGGTGCGCGGCGAGCTCGCGGACCTGAGTTTTGTAAAGGTCGCCCATGGGGTTGATGGCGCAGGCCATGTCGCCGTGGATCGTGCCGTAGCCGATGAGAAGCTCGGTCTTGTTGCTCGTCCCCAGGACGAAGCCTCCCTCCCGGGCCGAGTGGTCGTAGAGGACGGACATCCGCTCGCGGGCCATTTTGTTCCCCCGCTGGACGCGGCTCCTCGTCGGATAGGCGGCGAAGTAGGCGTCGATCGGAGCGGCGATGTCGATCGTCTCGTGCCGGATGCCCAGGCGCCGGGCCAGGTTCTCGGCGTCGCGGACATCCTCCGGGAAAGCCTTGCCGTAGGGCATGATCAGGGCGAGGACGTTCGACGGCCCCAAGGCGCGGGCGGAGAGCGTGGCGCAGACGGCCGAATCGAGCCCTCCGGAAAGTCCGAGGATGCCCTTTTTGCAGCCGCACTTGCCGAGTTCGTCCCGGATGAAGCGGACGAGGACCTTCTCGACGAACGGAGCGTTAATCTTCGGCGGCACGGATGGCCCTTTCGAGGGATCTCAGGATGACCTCCGGCTTCTCATCCCTTTTGAAAAGCCATTTTTTCCGGGCCTCCCGGACGGCGGCGAGGTCGATCCGGCGGACGAAAAGCTCAGGGTCGAGGTAGGCGGCCCGGCCGGCGAGACGGCCGCCGGGGGCGAAGACGAAGGAACCGCCGGCGAAGGTCACGCCGTCCTCGATGCCGACGCGGTTCGCGTAAAGGACGAAAGCGGTCGAAAAATAGGACATGGCCTCGCCCATGAGCTCCCACATCCGGCTGGTCTCGAAGGCGTCGCCGCCTCCGACCCCGCGGCCCGGCGCCGCGGAGATGCAGATGATCATGTCGGCACCGGAGGAATAGTGGACGTAGCTCGCCCCGTAGTGAAGGAAGTCGCGGCAGATGAGCAGACCGACGCGCCCGAAGGGCGTCTCGAACGTCCGGAGATCGCGGCCCGGGGCGAAGAACTTGGCCTCTTCGAACATCCCGTTCGTCGGGAGGTAGACCTTGCGATGGACATGGAGGAGGCGGCCGTCGGCGATGAAAGCGGCCGAGTTGTAGAAGAGGCCCTTTTCCGACGGCCTCTCCTCGACGAACCCGACGACGGCCGCAAGGCCTCGCGTGCGGGCCGTGATCTTTCTGAAGAGCGGGTCCGAATCGGGATCGAGGGCGACCTCCTCGACCAGGTCCTTCAGCGTGTAGCCCGTGAGGCCCAGTTCGGGGAAGACGACCAGGTCGGCCTTCGCGCGGCGCGCCCTTGCCAGGATGTCCAGGTGGAGTTCGACGTTGGCCTCGACGTCCCCGAGCCGCGGCGAAACCTGGGCGAGAACGACTTTCATGGGCCATAAGTAGCACAAACCGGGGGCGGTTTTCAAATGTGGAACGCATTGAAAAAAGGCGCGGATTCCATTATAGTCAGCCTATCAGGAGAGCCGGATCCGGAATGAACCACATCGCCAGCCACTTGCGGGACATCTTCTTCAACAAGAAGACCGGCCGCCTGGTCTACCGCCGGGGGAATATCCTCAAGTACTTCTTCTTCCAGAAAGGCGCCATTTTCCAGGTCAAGACAAACCAGGCCGACGAACGGTTGGGCGAGATCCTCTACAAGCTCGATCGCATCCCCAAGGAAGCCCATGCCAAGATAGATTCCTACATCGAGCCCAACAAGAACCTCGGGGAGGTCCTCAAGAGCCGCGGCGTCATTTCCGAGGACGACCTGGCCGAGGCGCTGGCCCATCAGATCAGGGAGTCCGTCCTCAACGTCTTCCCCTACTTCGATGCCGAGCTGGACTTCGAGGAGCACGAAGCGTATAGCGGTGAGATCGACGAATCCCGGACCAGCGTCCCCCTCCTCATCGAGTACGGCATCCGGCGGATGCAGGCGGATCATCTCCTGCAGGCGTTCCTGGCCCGCAGGACCCCCGTTCCAGGGCGGAGGACCTACGCCTACCTTCTCACCGCGGACGAAAAAGACATCCTGGAAAAGATCAACGGCACGGACATGGCCGAGGTCATCCTGCTGACGTTGACCATGCCGCCCGACCAGTTCTGGAAGAGCCTCTACCTTTTCTATTGCCTCGGGATCGTCGAATTCGAGGCCAACACCGAAGAGGCCCGCCGCGAGAAGGACCCGGTGAAGCCATCCGGCGGAGAATCCCGGCGGGACGTCCCGCCTCAGGTCGCCGCCTTCCTGGCCCTCCGGGACACCTTGCCGTCAATGACGTTCTACCAGATCCTCGAGATCCCCCGGACGGCAACGGAAGAGGACATCAAGAAGGCCTATTTCCACATGGCCCGCCGGTTCCACCCCGACCGCTTCGAGCGCAAGCTCGTGGCCGAGTATACGGACCAGATCGACGCGGTCTTCGACGCCATCACCAACGCCTACCGGACCTTGAGCAACAAAGAGGCCCGGCGGGTCTATGACGCCAAGAGCGGGCCGGCGGCGACCCAGGAGGACGTCCAGGACTCCTACCGCAAAGCCGAGATCAAATTCCGCCAGGGAAAGACCCTCCACAGCCAGGGCCGGATGGATGAAGCGATCGCCTACCTCGAGGAGGCCGTCCGGGTCCGGAAGGACAAGGGGGATTACTACCTCCTCCTGGCCATGGCCGAGTCGAAGGTCCCGGCATACGTCCAGAAAGCCGAACAGGATTTTCTGAAAGCCATCCAGCTCGAGCCCTGGAACCCCGAAGGCTTCGTCGGTCTAGGCCTGCTCTACAAGGCCGAGGGTCTCCAGACCAAGGCCATCAAGCAGCTCGAAAAAGCCCTCGAGGCCGAGCCCGACCACGCCACCGCCCTCGAAGCTCTCGAAGAGCTGACGGGGGGCTCCAAAAAGAAGGGGATCCGCGGCCCGTTCGGGATAAACCTCTTCGGCCCGAAGAAGAAGAGATAGCTAGGCCGTCTTTCCGACGAGCTCCAGGAATTCCCCTTCCCCGAGGGTCCTGACGCCGAGTTCGCGCGCCTTGTCGAGCTTGGAGCCGGGCGACTCGCCGACGACGAGGCCGGTCGTCTTCCGGGTCACCGAAGAACCCACCTTGGCCCCGAGCTTCTCGAGGAGCTCCCGGGCCTCGTCCCGGCTCAGGCCGGTGAGCGTCCCCGTGATGACGAAGACCTGCCCGGCGAGGGGCTTCGGTCCCTCGCCGCCCCCGATCGCCTCGGTCGTCAGCCCCGCTTTCCTCAGCCTGCCGATGAGCTCGCGGCTTTCCGGTTGGGCGAAGAAGAAACGAATGCTCTCGGCGACCTTCGGGCCGACGTCCTCCGTCTGGACGAGGTCCTCCTCGCTGGCCGCTTCGAGCGCGTCGAGGGTCCGGAAGCGCGCGGCCAGCGTTTGGGCCAGACGTTCGCCCACGCGGCGGATACCCAGGGCGAACACGAGCCGGGCCAGGCCGCACGTCTTGGTCCCTTCGATCTCGTCGAGGAGGTTCCGGGCGCTCTTCGGGCCCAGCCGCTCGAGGCCGACGAGGTCGTCGTAGCGGAGGCCGTAGAGGTCGGGGATGGACCGGACGAGCCCGGCGGCGAGGAGTTGATCGACGACGGCCTCGCCCAGCCCGTCGATGTCCATGGCCCGGCGGGCCGCGAAGTGGAGGATGGATTCCCGGACCCTGGCCGGGCAGGCCGTGTTGACACAGCGCGAGATGACCTCCCCTTCGGGGCGGAAGGCCTCCGAGCCGCAGACGGGGCAGCGGTTGGGCCAGGCGAAGGGCCGGAGGTTCGCCGTCCGCCGCTCCTTCATGACCGAGACGACGTGCGGGATGACGTCCCCGCTCCGCTCGATGAGGACGAAATCGCCGATCCGGATGTCCTTTCGCCGCACTTCGTCCTCGTTGTGCAGGGTCGAGCGGCTGATGGTCGTCCCCGAGAGCTTGACGGGCTCGAGGACGGCCACGGGCGTCAAGGCGCCGGTGCGGCCGACCTGGATGACGATGTCGTTGATCCGGGTGGTCGCCTGCCGTGCCGGGAACTTGTAGGAGATGGCCCAGCGCGGCGACTTGGCCGTCGTCCCGAGGGCTTGCCGTGCCGCCGCGGAATCGACCTTGACCACGATGCCGTCGACGTCGTGGTCCAGGCTGTCCCTCTTCTCGGCCCAGCCCTTGTAATAGGCGAGGACGTCGTCGAGCGCGGCACAGAAGCGCGAGTGGGGGTTGGTGACGAAGCCGAGCTCCCGGAGCTTCCGGAGGGAAAGCCACTGGCCGTCCTGCTCCTTCCCGTCGACGGTGAGGTAGTACAGGAAGACGCCGAGGTCGCGCGAGGCGACCTCCTTCGGGTCGAGGAGGCGGATCGATCCGGCCGCCGCGTTCCGGGGGTTGGCGAAAAGGGGCTCCCCGAGCTCCTCGCGCTCCTTGTTCAGCTTGCGGAAGGAGGCAAAGGGCAGATAGATCTCGCCGCGGACCTCGACCTCGCCCGTCTCGCCGATGACGAGCGGCAGGGAGCGGATGGTCTTGACGTTGCCGCTGACGTCGTCGCCGCGGACGCCGTCGCCGCGCGTCACCGCCCGGGCGAACTTGCCGTCCCGGTAGAGGACGGAGATGCCGAGCCCGTCGATCTTGAGCTCGGCCGTGTAGGCGACCGTCTCTCCCGGCAGGAGCTTGCGGACGCGCTCCTCGAACTCCCGGAGCTCCTCCTCGTTGTAGCAGTTGTCGATGCTCAGCATAGGGATCCGGTGGGCGACGGACGGGAAGCCCTCGAGCGGTTTCTCCCCCACGCGCTGCGTGGGGGACTCGGGCGTGACGAGCCCGGGAGAGCGGCGCTCGATGTCGCGGAGCTCGCGGACGAGGCGGTCGAATTCCTGGTCCGAGATCTGGGGGTCGTTCTCGACGTAGTATTTCCTCTCGTGGAAGAGGATCTCCCGGCGCAGCCGCTCGGCGCGGGCGCGGTCCTTCCCGCCGGCGAGAGAGGAGGACACGTCTTCCCTCCTAATATCGGGGACTCCTCGCTCCTGCCCCGCCGGGTCAGGAGGGGCGGGAGCGACGGGTGAGCATCGCGAGCCGATCCGGGCGCCGCCCTACTTGCCGAGTCGGGCCCGGGTCTGGGCGACGAGCGCGTTGAACTTGTCCAGGACGCCCTTCTGGCTGGCCTGGATCCTGGCGATGGCCTGTTTTTCGACCTCGATATTCTCTTCGAGCTTCTTGAGGACCTTCTTATCGGCCTCGGACAGGTCGTCCTCGGTCTTGCCATCGGCCTTTGCGTTGTAGGTCTTGGTGAACTCCTCGATGGCCTTGTTGTGCTCCTCGATCTGGGCGTAGCTCAAGGCGAGGTCCTTGTCCTGGCCGACGAAGAGGTTCTGGGCCTGGCCCAGGAGGCTCTTGGAATCCTTTGGGTTGAGCAGGGCCGCTTCGATCAGGGCGTTGACGGCCTCGTTCGTCTTGGAGGGGTCCGTTTTGACCTGGGTATTCAGGATGATGGCGATGTTCAGGGCAAGCGACCCAGTTTTCTTATTGGCGTAGCCTTCCTTGAAGATGGTCAGGGCTTCGTCGATCTTGTTCTGCTTGTAGAGGGTCTGGCCGAGGAGGGCGGCGCTTTCGGGGCCCTTATCGGAGGCGTAGAACTGCCGGAAGACCTTTTCGGCTTCGGCGAACTTCTGGCCCTTGTAAAGGGTCGCGGCGAGGCTGTTCAGCTGCTTGGAGATGCTCGGGTCCTTGAAGATGCCGTAGGCGATGATATAGTTCTCGGCGGCCGCGCCGTAATCCGCGGCCTTCTCGGCGAACTGGCCGATGAGCAGGTAGCCGGAGGCCTGGAGCCTCGACGACAGCTTGGCGTCGCTCACGGTCTTGCCGAAATCGATGAGCTTGTGAGCGGCGGCCTTGGCCTTGTCCCCTTGTCCGATGCTGTTGTAGAGCCCGGGGACCGTGGCCAGCAGTCCGATCTTCGTCTGATCGTCGATGCCGGGCATGGCCGCGGCCTTCTCGCCGTATTCGGCCGCCTTCTGGTTGTTCTTTGTCGCGCAGGGGGTCAGGCAGTAGTAGGCGTAGGCCCAGTGCTCATTGGTCGTTCCCTGGCCTGCGTACTTGGCGATGTAGGCCTCGAGCGCCTGGACTTTCGCGCAATTATCGGAGATCTGCATGGCCTTGAGGTAATCCTCGTCCGCGCTTTGGGCGGCCGCGAGGCCGGCCAGGAGGAAAACCAAGGACAAAGTCGCGTAGAGTGTCCTTTTCATAACTAACCTCTCTCGAAAATTTCAGGAATGATAGTCCGCATACTGAGTTTTGTCAATATCCGTTCACTCCTCATAAGGTTATAAAGCAATTATTATGCCAAGATGCGGGCCAGCGGCCGGAACTTTGCTTCCCCGCCCCGGTTTCACTATAATACCGGCCATGGACCGAAAAATCCAGTTCCGGGAAGCATTCCTCGAGAAGATCGGGACTTTGCCCTCGGAGAACGTGCCGCTTTCGGCCCTATCCAGCTTCGGCATCGGCGGGCCCGCCGATTTCTTTTTCGAGGCCCGGACGGAGCGGGAGCTGGAGATGGCCGTGGCCCTCGCGGTCATGGAAAAATGTCCTTTTTACGTCATCGGCGGCGGGAATAACGTCCTTTTCGACGATGCCGGCTACAGGGGTCTTCTCATTCGCAATCGCCTCGATGGGATCGTCAAGGAAGAAGGTCGGATCCGCGTTCTCTCGGGAACGGGCCTTCCCGCCATCCTTCAGGAAGCCCTTTCGGCGGGGCTCGCCGGCCTCGAATTCCTGGCCGGGATACCGGGGACAGTCGGCGGGGCCGTTTACGGCAACGCCGGGGCCTACGGCTGGAGCATCGGGGATGTCCTCGAGACGGCAACTCTCCTCTCTCCGGGGGGGGAGCGCCAGACCAGGACCAGGGAGGCCCTGCGCTTCGGCTACCGGGATTCGGCCCTCAAACAGGGGCTCGGCATCGTCCTTGATGCCGTCCTCTTGTGCTCTCCGGGGGACACCCGGGCCTCCGAAGCCAAGATCCGCGACATCCTCGAAAAGCGGCGCTTGAAACACCCACCCCTGGGCACGGCCTGCGCAGGAAGCTGGTTCAAGAATTCCTGTTCCGCGACCGGCGAGAGGATCGCGGCGGGCCAACTGCTCGAGCAGGCGGGGGCCCGGGGCCTGTCGGTCGGCGACGCGGCCGTTTACGAGAAACACTGCAATTTCATCATCAATAAGGGAAACGCCGGGTCGCGCGACGTCCTTCTCCTGGCCGAAGAGCTCAAGGACAGGGTCTACCGGAAGTTCGGCGTGCGTCTCGAAGAGGAAGTCATTTACCTTCGAGCAGACGCTTCAGGGCGTTGACCCGGCCTGCCGACAGTCCGCCTTTTTCGGCCAGCCGTAGGACCTGTTTCCCCAGGGCCACGTAAACTTCCCTCGCAAGGGGGTCGTCCCTGAGGGTTTCCAGGTGCGTCCGGACGGTGGCGATATCCCCCCGGAAGATCGGCCCGGTCAGGGCTTTTTCCGGGCCAAGATTATTTACGTTTTGTAAAGTTCCTTGCACCAGGGGAAAAAGCATGCCGGCGGCGGCCTTCTCCTCGATCCCGGCCGCCCCGAGCAGGCCGGACGCCGTCCATCCCAGGGCGATCATGGCGTTTGAAGCCAGGCTGCACGCGGCGTGGTAGAGCGGCTTGTCCTTTTCCGCCAGAAGAAGGATGTTCCCCCGCAGACGGCGGACCATTTCTTCGGCGGCCGCGACGGCGGCCGGGTCCCCTTCGACGCCCCAGGTGATGCCCCTGAAGATCGAGGGCGGAGCGTCCTTCCGGGGAAAGGATTGGACGGGATGGACCGAAGCGACGCGCGCCCCCCGTTTCCGGAGGGGCGCGAGGACGCGCGCGGGGAGGAGCCCGCTCGTGTGGAAGACGATCCGTCCGGTCCATGTCACGCTGGACCGCGCCAACCCGGCGGCGACGCGGCCGACAGCGTCATCGGGTACGGCGATGATGATGATATCGCCGGGCCCTGCCGTCCAATCCCGTCCATCCGGGGAAAGGCCCGGAAGGTACGCGAGGACTTTTCCCCGGCCGATGATGCGGCGGCTCTCCCGGGCCGACCGGGCGTCCTTATCGACGATGGCCGCGGCTGCCCAGCCCCTCCGGACGAGAGCCGCCCCGAGCACGGTCCCGAGCCGCCCGGCGCCGACGATGGAGAAGCTCTTCATGGCTTGGATTTGAAGACCTCGTCCCAAAGATCGACCTCGAGCGGCGAAGGGCTTTCCGCCCTCTTCTCCAACTCCCGCCGTTTCTTCCCTTCTTTGATGGCCGCCTTGAGCTCGGCGGCGAAGGCCTCGGATTTGACGGGCTCGAGCCCGCTCTTCTTGGCTAGCTCCCGGATGGCCCGGTCCGAGCTGACGACGAAGAAGCGGCGGCGGTCGGTCTGCCGGCCGATCATGTCCCGGATGATGTCGTCGGCGCTCTGCCCTTCGCCGGGGAAATGGATGGTGAACTTGGGGTTGACCGGGACGTCCGTCGGCGTCGGCTCGGGGTTGCCGTCGAAGACGAGGTGGATCCGGGCGCGGGTCACGCGCTGGTAGGCGAGGAGTCTGATCACGAGACCTTCCCGTCCCGACCGCTCCCGCAACTCGTGGGGTGCGATGCGGCCGAGGAGGTTGTTGCCGTCGATGAGATAGGCCATGTCGCGCCGCCGGCGGGGCGTCTCCCTCTCAGCCCGGCGGCCAGGTCAGGCGCCGGCCGCCAAGGATGTGGAAGTGGATGTGGAAAACTTCCTGTCCGGAGTCCCGGGCCGTATTGAGGACGATCCTATAGCCGCTCTCTCCGATCCCCCTTTCCCGGGCGATCTCCCGGGCCCGGAAAAGGATCTCTCCGAGCAGGGCTTCCGCTCCGTCGGGGGCGTCGTTGAGGGAGGCGAAGTGGTCCTTGGGGATGACCAGGACGTGGACCGGCGCTTTGGGCCGGATGTCCTCGAAGGCGAGGACGCGCTCGTTTTCGAAGAGGATCTTGGCCGGGATCTCCTTGCGGACGATGCGGCAGAAAAGGCAGTCGCCCCCGGACGGTAAAGTCATGTCTTGACCCTTTCGATCGAGGCCCCCAGCCCGCGGAGCTTTTCCTCGATCCTCTCGTAGCCCCGGTCGAGGTGCTCGATCTCGTTGATCGTCGTCTCGCCGGCGGCGACGAGGCCGGCCAGGACGAGGGCGGCCGATGCCCGGAGGTCGGTGGCGATGACCTCGGCGCCGGAAAGCAGAGTCTTCCCCTTGACGATCGCCTTGTCGCCCTGGACCTCGATCGACGCGCCCAGCCGGACGAGCTCGTTGACGTGGGAGAAGCGCCGGTCGAAGATCGTCTCGGTGATGATGGACGTGCCGGCGGCCTGGGTCAGCAGGACCATGAACTGGGCCTGCATATCGGTGGGGAAGCCGGGATAGGGCGAGGTCGTGATATCCTGGGCCTTGACCTCGCGGCCGCCGGAGACGCGGAGAGCGTTTTCGCCCTCGGCTTCGACGATGGCCCCCGAGGCGCGGAGTTTCTCGATGACGGCGGCCGTGTGTTCGGGACAGGCGTCGCGGATGAGGAAATCGCCCGAAGCCAGGGCCCCGGCGACGAGGAAGGTGCCCGTTTCGATCCGGTCGGGGATGATGGCGTGCTCCGCCCCGCCGAGTTCGCGCACGCCCCGGATGCGGGCCGTGTCGTCGTCGAGCCACTCGATCTTGGCGCCCATCTTGTTGAGGAGCACGGCCAGGTCGACGACTTCCGGCTCCCGGGCGCAGTTCTTGAGGATGGTCTCGCCC
The DNA here is from genome assembly GCA_041303965.1 of Candidatus Aminicenantota bacterium. Taxonomy (GTDB): domain Bacteria; phylum Acidobacteriota; class Aminicenantia; order Aminicenantales; family Saccharicenantaceae; genus RBG-16-66-30. The sequence continues at coordinate 7,716 of JBFYOD010000001.1, read as the reverse complement.
TTGGCCAGGGCGGCGGCCATGAGCAGGTTCTCGGTCCCGGTGACCGTCTTTTTCTCGAATTCGACGACCGCGCCGCGAAGGCGGTCGGCCTGGGCCTGGATGTAGCCGTGTTCGAGGGAGATCGTTGCCCCGAGCTTCTGCAGGCCGGCGATGTGGAGGTCGATGGGCCGCGAGCCGATGGCGCAGCCGCCGGGAAGGGCGACGACGGCCTTGCCGAACCTGGCCACGAGCGGACCGAGTACGAGGATCGAGGCCCGCATGGCCCGGACGAGCTCGTAGGATGCCTCGTCGGAGCGGATCTTAGGGACGCGGAGCGATACGGTGTCCCCGTCGATCGCGTACGTCCCGCCGAGCTCGGCGATGAGCGTCAGGATGGTCTCGACGTCCTTCACCCGGGGGATATTGGAGAGGCGGACCTCCTCGCTCGTGAGCAGACCCGCGGCGATCGCGGGGAGCACGGCGTTCTTAGCCCCGCTCATGCGGACCTCCCCGCTCAAGCGCAGGTCGCGGTCGCCCCGGATAACCAGTTTTTCCATCAGACGATTGTCCCTCTTCTCGACCAGCCCCAGGCATCGTAATAAGCGTCGAGGACGGAATTGTAGAAGGCCTCGTCGACGGCCCGGCCCTTGTGGGCGCCGCGGCTTAGCGGAACCTTGAGCTTGGGCGGGACGAAGGCGTCGTAGGCCCTGTCCCGGCCCTGCAGGTTGTTCATGCGGCGCTCGAGCGCGTAAATCATCCGGCCGCATTCCTTGAGGGACTCGGGCGTGTAGGCGGTCCCGGTCAAAGCGCCATAGAGCGAAAGGAACGGCTCGGCCGTGATGTCGCCCGTGAAAAAATCGCAGAGTCCCAGGGAATCGACGAGGGCCTTGCCGGCCTGCCCTTCGGCGACGTAGGCGGCCAGGTCCCGGGCTTCTTTGAGGCCGCCTTCCTCGGCCTGGATCGTCCAGGCGTAAGTATGGTCGCCGCGCCCCCGGTTCGATGTGCCGTAGGCCGTAAACATGCCCGGGAAGGCCTTCGGATTGATCCCGGCGTAGCCGAGCCCGCCATAAACCGTCGTCAGGCAGTAGGCGATCTCGGAGAGGGCGGCCGGCGCGGCGCCCGCCGCGACCTCGGCGACGACGCGGTCGGAGTGTCCGCCGAGGAGCCGGCCCAGTTCGCTCGAGCGATAGGCGATCTCCTTGAGCGTCCGGGCCATGCCCGCCGCGTCCCCGAACTTCGGCGCGTTCCCGTACTTCGCGAGATACCCTTTTTCCGCGAGCTCCATGGCCCCGGCCATGACGTCGCCGAAGGTCATCGTGTCGACGCCGAGCTCGTTGCAAAGGGCGTTCATGTGGAAGATGGCGTCGCGGTCGAGGATGCAGCAGTTGATCCACAGAGCGATCGTCTCGAACTCGGGCCGGACGCCTTCGCCCGCGTAAGGGCCCGATTCGACCTTGGCCAAGCGGGTGCAGAAGACGTGCCGGCATTTGTTGCAGACATGGTGCTTTCCCGAAATGGCCAGGAACGCGTCCGTCGACACCTTGCTGTAGTCCGCGGGGTCGAAGGCCCCCTCATCGAAGTTGTGCCAGGGCAGGTAGCCGCCCTTAACCCCCAGGTAACGGCCGTTGAAGGCGCGGTCGAGCCACCAGGTCGTGCCCGTCGTCGGGCGGAAGGAGGCCGTCCGGTTGGGGTCGTCGACGCTGGCCTTGACCAGCTTGTCGATCTCCTGCCCGAACGTCTTGAACGCTTCGGCGTCGGCGTAAGCTACGGCGTCCTTGCCGTAGGCGGTGATGGCGACGAGGTTCTTCGAGCCGAAGACGGCCCCGGCCCCGCCCCGGCCGAAATTGCGGTGATAGTCGGCTGTGAGGCAGGCGAAATCGACGAGGTTCCAGCCGGCCGGCCCGACGGTCAGAGTGGAGCCGCCCTTAACCCTGGCGGCGAGGGCGTCGGTGATCTCGGAAGCGCGGCGCGGGACGCGGCGTCCCTGGGCCGTCTCGAAGAGGTCGTCCTCGGCGTCGACGATGCGGACAGCGCCATCGACGGCTTCGAGGCGCACCGGGCGGTCGGCCCGGCCGTCGAGGATGACCTGGTCGAAGCCGGCCCGCTTGAGCATGTTCGGGAAAAGACCCCCGGCGCTCGAATGGGTGACGAGCCCGTAGACGGGCTTATGGCCCGGGACCCAGGAGGCCGGCTCGGGCGAGCGGGCCATCGTCCCGAGGAACGAGCAGGAACCGCGCCCAGCCGTCGGGACGGCCGTGTCGTTGAGCGCCGCGCTGCCGACGATGATCCTGTTCTTGGGGCCGAGCGGGTCTTTGATCGGGCCCGTCTTCTCCAGGTGGTCGGCGAGGAGGCGGGCTTGAAGCCCTCTGCCGCCGACGTAGTCGCGGCCGTATCCCGGGTCGGCCGGCTCGATCCGGACCGTGCGGTTGGTCAGGTCGATCCAGGCCCAGCGTCCCTTGTATCCAGTCATTTTCTTAGCTTCGGACATGCGGGCCTCTCAATTTTCGGGAACATTCTTATCTCGTACCGGGGGATGTCCGCGCCGGCTTTAAAGCGCCCGTAGGGCCTGGTCGAGATCGGCGATGACGTCGCCGGGGTGCTCGCCGCCGACGCAGAGTCGGATGAGCTGGAGAGGCACGTCGGCCTTTTTCCGGGCTTCCTCGCCCTGCTGTTGATGGGTCGAGATGGCCGGGATGGTGGCGACGCTCGTGCGCCGGCCGCGGTCGGTGGCCCGGTAGATCATCTTGCAGCCGTCGAAGACCTTGCGCGCGGTCGCCGGCGGGCGGTCCACCCGGAAGCTCATCAAGTGGCCGTAGCGGTTGACCTCGTTCCCCGTTCCGTCGCCGGAATCGACGAGCTTCATATATTTCTTGGCGATCGGGTGGAGGTGGTAGCTCGGCAGGCCGAGGTAGTCGACCTGGTAGACCTTGGGGTGCTTCTGGAGATATTCGGCCACGACCTGGCAGTTGGTGCTGACGAGGTCCATCTTCGCCCGCAGGGTCCGGAGGTCGTTCAGGGCGAAGATGGCGTTGACCGGCGAGGAGGCCGGGCCGTTGTCGCGGTAGGGCAGGAACTTGACGTACTCGGCGAAGCTCTCCTTGAACAGGGGATGGTCGTTCACCACCTTCGTCGTGATGGGCTTGCGGCTGACGAGAGCGCCGCCGACGGCGAACCCGCCCGAGGTGATCGACTTCGTCAGCGAGTGGACGACGATGTCGGCGCCGTGGGCGATCGGCCGCATCAGGGCCGGGGTCGCGCACGTCGCGTCGACGATGAGGGGGATGCCCCAGGAATGGGCCAAGTCGGCGAGGGTCTTGATGTCGGTGAAGGACTGCTGGGGATTGGAGGGCATCTCCATGTAGAGGAAGCGGGAGTCCTCGTCGACCTTAGACTTCCAGTCCTGGATGTCCCAGGGATGCTGGACCCAGCGGCATTCGATGCCGCGTTCCTTCATCTTGCGGAGCGAAAATTGCTGGAAGGTGCCGCCGTAGACCTGGATGCAGGAGACGAAATTGATCCGCTCGGGCCCATCCTTCTGCTTGATGAGGAGAGGGTCGACGGCGGACATGATGGCCGACATGCCCGAGGCCGTGACGCAGCAGGATGTGTCATAGCCGCTCTGGTATCCTTCGAGCAGGGCCAGGGCCCATTCGAGGTAGTAGGTCGTCGGGTTGGCGATACGCGTGTAGCACCAGGTGGGCACGAGGTAGGCCAGGGCCGCCTCGAGCTCGTCCGAATCGGCGTAGGCCTGGGAGGCCGACAGATAGAGCGGTTCGATCACGGCCCCCTGGTTGCGCCCGAGGGACTCTTCGACCGTGTAGAGGCCGTGGACGGCGATGGTGTCGAACTTCATCGTCTTCATCCGGGCTAGGGCGGCGTCCCGCTCGGCCAGGAGTTTCTTGGCCGCTTCGACGTATTTCATGACGCCGGGAGAATAGTTCGGGGCGGAGCTCATGGTTCCTCCTGTGAATCGGGGTTGACAGACGGCCGCTTGAGAGGGCGGGATGATCGTCTTATGGCAAACGGCATGACACAGTTGGTACTGCCCCCCTAGCATATAAAGAAGATGGGTGCCGAGTCAAGTTCGGCCTCGGGGTATCGTCGCCGTCCGCGCGGTGATTCTTTACGCCGCTCGTTTTGGCGGTGATGGGGGCCATGCATCTCCCCCGGCCCCCCGGGAACCAGTCCCGGCGGTTCCCCCATCCCGCTTCTCTCGAAGCGGGATGGGTCCCCCTCCGCTACGGGGGCTATGCATGGCCCCCATCACCGCCCGAGCGGCACGTGGAGCGGCACGGACCGGATACGCGAGGACGTCCGATCGAATCCGGACCGTGATGGTTAGATCACCGCTTATGCTCGCTCCGAGGACATCCCTCGGCCGGTTAGCAGCGGTGGATGGCCAGAATGTCCGAGAGGATGGCGAAGCCCGTTTCGACCTTGCCGGCGCCGGCCCCCTGGATGGTGACCTTGCCCATGAGGTCGGTCTCCAGGCTCAGGGCGTTGTGGGCGCCCATGACCCCGGCCAGCGGGTCGGCGAGGGGGAGCTTTTGCGGTGACACGTTGGCCGTGACAACCCCGCCCTCGTTTTTCGCGTGGGCGATGAGCTTGTAGCGGAAGCCCGCGGCCTTAGCCGCTTCGACGTCGGCCTTGGTGATGGCCGAAATCCCCTTGCAGGGGACTTCCGATGTCTTGAGCGAACCGCCGAGCAGGACGTTGGACAGGATGACGATCTTAGCCAGGGCGTCGAAGCCCTCGACGTCGGCCGTCGGATCGGCTTCGGCGTAACCGAGCTTCTGGGCCAGGGCCAGGGCGGGGCCGTAGTCCATGCCCTCGGTCTCCATCTTGGTCAGGATGAAGTTGGTCGTCCCATTGAGGATGCCCTTGACCTCCCGGACCGTGTTCCCGGCCAGGCCGCACTCGGCTAGGTGGAAGACCGGGGTGCCGCTCATGACCGTGCCCTCGATCCGGAACTGGAGGCCGTTCTTGCGGGCCAGGTCCTGGATATCGCGGTAATGGAGGGCGGCCGGACCCTTGTTCGAAGTGACGACATGCTTGCCGCGGAGGAGGGCCTTCTTGATATAGCTCGTCGCCGGTTCCGCGGTCTTGATGTCGGTGTAGGTCATCTCGGCGATGATGTCGGCGTCGGTCCGTTCGATCATGTCCAGGGGGTCGAGCGGCTCGACCTGGTCCGGTGCCGCCTTAGGGTACTCAGCCAGGCCTTTCCCCTGGCCGAGGAGGGCCAGGGCGGCGGGGATATCGATCCCGTCGGGGGCGAGGAGCGTCCCTTTGATCTTGTCGGTGATAGCCACGACCTTGGCCTCGAAGCCGAAGGCGTCGCGGAGAAAGTCTTTTTTTTCGTGGAGAATGCCGAGCAGTCCCTGCCCGACGGTGCCGCAGCCGATGAGCCCGATCCGGTGTTCCATGCTTTTCCTCCTCGCGCGCGTTTCGAAAAAATCACTATAGCATAAGGCCCGGGCATTAAAAAAGGCTCTTCTCTTGATATTGGGGAAGTCCAAAGTGAGGCGGCGATGGATATCGCCCTGACGACCCCCGTAGCGGAGGGGGACCCACCGAAGGTGGGGGAACCGCCGGGACTGGTTCCTGGGGGGGCCGGGGGGCTAAGGGCGATATCCTGAGCAAAGCCGAATAGAGGGCTTCCCCGGAACAGGAAAGGAGCCAAAAAAAGGGCCGCTCATCTTTGGAGACGAGCGGCCCTGGACGTCTGCGTTACGAAAGATGTTTACTTCGCGGCCGGGGGATGCTCCTTGATGAAGGCCTCCAGCCATTCCGTGGTGACGGACTTCGGCCGCTCGATCGGCAGGCCGAGGGCGCGGTCCCAGACGAGCTGGGCCAGGACGCCGAGGGCGCGCGACACGCCGAAGAACACGGTGTAGAAATCGTATTCGACGGCTCCATAGTAGCAGAGGAGGACGCCGGAGTGCGCGTCGACGTTCGGCCAGGGGTTCTTGGTCTTGCCGTGCTTGGTCAGGACGTCGGGGGCGACTTCGTAGACCATGCTGACGACCTTGAACAGGTCATAGTCCGGCATGTGCTTGAGGGCGAACTCTCTCTGGGCCATATAGCGGGGGTCGGTTTTCCGGAGGACGGCGTGGCCGTAGCCGGGAATGACCCGCCCGCCGTTCAGGGTGTCCCACATGTACTTTTCGAGCTGTTCCTTGGTCGGGACGCCGCCGAGATCCTTCATGAGATCCTGGATCCAGCCGAGCACTTCCTGGTTGGCCAGCCCGTGGAGCGGCCCGGCCAGGCCGTTCATGCCGGCGGACAGGGAGTAGTAGGCGTCGGACAGGGCCGAGCCGACGAGGTGGGTCGTATGGGCCGACACGTTGCCGCCCTCGTGGTCGCTGTGGATGCAGAGGTAGAGCCGCATGAGCTCCTTGAAGGATGGGTCGTCGGTGACGCCGAGCATGTGGGCCATGTTGCCGCCCCAGTCGAGCTTCAAGTCAGGGGCGATGTGTTTGCCGCCCTTGTAGGACCGGCGGTAGATGTAGGCCGCGATGTTGGGCAGCTTGGCGATGAGGTTCATGACGTCTTCGTACGTCGCGTCCCAATACTGCGACTTGGGCATTTTCTCTTTGTAGCGCCGGGCGAACTCCGACTCCCTCTGGAGCTGGAGGATGGCCAACGAGAACTGGGTCATCGGATGGGTGTCTTTAGCGACGGCGTTCATCGTGTCGAGGAGATACTGCGGCAGGACGCTGCGCTTCTGCCACTCTTCGGTGATGGCGGCGCAGTCCGCGGCAGTCGGGATCTCGCCGAGGAGGAGAAGATAGAAGATGCCTTCGGGCAGCGGTTCGGTTCCGCCGGGGGCCTTGGGGAGCTTCTCGCGGAGCTCGGGGATGGAGAAGCCGCGGAAGCGGATGCCCTCGAACTTGTCGAGGAGCGAGACGTCCCAGAGCATGGAGATGATGTCGCGGGCGCCGCCGACGATCTGGCCGACGTTGACGGTGGATACGTTGACGTCGCCGAATTCCTTGTTGAGCTTCTGGACCCGTTCCTTCATCGGGCCCATAGCGGTGACAAATTTTTCCTTCAGAGTCGCCATTTCGAGATAAACCTCCTATTTGATGTATTTAAAGGGTGAAATTCACCCTCGTTGAGCATTCCATAATAACATGGGAGCAGAGGGGTGTCAATCGAAAAATGGCCGCACACCGGGCCGAAACCGGCCTTCAAAAAAGGCTATAATTGTTATTATTTCAACAGCTTGCGTGGCACCCGCTCGTCCGCCATGGCGGCCTGATAGGCGAAGGCGGCCTCGACCACGGCGTTCTTCATCAAGTCCTCGGTGGACAGGGTGTCGAGGAAGTCAAGGTTGGTGTGCCCGGCCGTTCCGGCGATCCGGTCCTGGATGAACTGGAAGCCGGGCAGGCCCGCGGCGTCGAACGCGACGTGGTCCGTGCTGCCGACGCTCTGGATGGAGATGGCTGTCATACCGAAGTCACGGAAGGGCTCCATCCAGGCGGCGAAGAGGCGTCGGGCGTGCTCGTTCCCCTGCAGGTAAATGCCGCGGAATTGGCCGGCACCGTAATCCTGGTTGAAGTAGGCCGAGAACTTCTCGTAGTCGGGCGTCGGCGGGTTCTTCGGCTCCTTGGGGTTCCCGAAGTGCTTGCGGACGTATTCCTGCGAGCCGTAGATCCCCTGTTCCTCGCCGCCCCAGAGGGCGACGCGGATCGTCCGGCGCGGCTTGGCGCCGATCGCCTTCAGGATGCGGACGGC